>CBKZPU010000154.1:0-11966 GCA_966696705.1 uncultured Verrucomicrobiaceae bacterium
GCCTTCGTCGACCCGCTCGCATGCGAGCCCCTCTTAGTCTTCGATCCAGCCAACTTCCGGCGGGATGGTGGAAAGCGGCGGCAACGGCATGGCGGAGGGTTCGTTTGGAACGACCGCACAAAGGAAGCGAAAAATCCCCCGCGGCGCGAACCGCGGGGGACGATGATCACGAAACCACCGGGAATCTCAGAAGGTGATCTCGGCACCGCCGAAGAGCATGCGCGGGGCATTCGCGCGCGGGCCTTCGGGGATGCGGCTGACGATGCCTTGCTGGTCGAAGAGGTTCTGCACGCCGGCGAGCAATTTCACGTTCTCCGTGATCTGGTAGTGGCCGGTGAGGTCAAAGAGCAGCAGCGAGTCGATCTTGCCGTCGCGGATGGTCGCGGTGCCTTCGTTGGCCGGGGTGCCCACGATATCGACGCGCGGGGTGCCGTTCCAGCCGGTGCCCCAGGCGGTGCCGGTGTAGGTCATGTCGAGGTTCACGGCCCACTTTTCGCCGGTCACGCTTACGCCCGCGGCGAGCTTCCACTCGGGCACGTAGGGGATCTCGTTGCCGTCGCGGCCACCGGCATAGACGGCATCGCCGCCGCCGGCCACCGCCGCGGTGGTGTTCTTGAATTCGGCGCTGGTCCAGGTCGCGCTGACATAGACCGGCAGGCCCACGCCCCAGCCCTGCGACTGGCCGAAGTCATACTGGACGAGCGACTCGAGGCCATAGACGTCGGCCTCGCCGGCGTTCTGGCTGGGACCGGTGAAGCCGAAGCCAGCGTCCGTGGAAATGAGCCGGTCGAAGTCGGTGTAGAAGCCGACAAGCTCGGCATTGAAGGCATCCTGGCGGTGGCGGTAGCCGAGTTCGTAGCCGAGGCTTTCCTCGTTCTCGGTGCCCGCGGTCAGGTACGACTGCGGGCTGGGCGAGGCGACGCCCTGATAGATGCCGCCGAAGAGCGAGTTGCAGTCGTCGAACTCGTAGTTCGCGCCCATGCCGCCGGCGAAGAGGTTCTCGTTCCCGGCGAACTGGCTCCAGCCGGCATTGGTGTAGTCGAGTTCGAGGAACTCGTAGCGGACGCCCGGGCGCAGGGTCAGCTTGCCGACCTTGATCTCGTCCTCGACGTAGAGGGCGGTGGCGAAAGCCTCGTTGATGCCGTTGTTGGCGATCGGGCCGGGTTGGCCGGGGTTGGGGGCGAAGCCGCCGTTGCCAGCACCGGTGTAGGTGGTGCGCTGCTGCTGGGCATCCACGCGGTCGTAGTGGAAGCGCGCGCCGATGGCGAGGTCGTGCTCGAAGGAGCCGGTGTTGAACAGGATGTTGGCCTGGTTCTGCCAGCCGTAGGCCTGGTGGTCGCGGATGTTGGCGGTGGTGCGGATAGTGCCGGCGGCGCTGCCGTTGAGCACGGCGACCAGCGCGGGATTGAGCAGCGCCTGGTGGAGCGCGGTGCCATTGACCTGGTCGAGCTTGTCCCAGTTGCGGTTGAACTCGTTGTAGTAAAGCGCGGTCTCGAAGCGCAGCGAGTCGGTCGGCTCGATGATCCACTTCAGGTAGCTGCGCCACTGCTCGGAGGTGAACTGATCGAACTTGGTGGCGGCGTAGCGGCGATCCGGCGTGGCGCGGACGTCGAACTCGCTGAGGCCGGTGTAGGTCTCATCGGCGTCGAAGTCGGTGTAGCCGACCTTCATCTCGATGCGCTGCTTGAGCGCGGTGTTGGGCTCCCAGAAGAGCTTGAGCATCGGCTCGATCAGGTCGAAGCCACTGTCACCGCCGAAGTCGATGTCGCGGTAGCCGTCGCTGGTCTGCGAGTGGAGTTCGAGCAAGTAGCCGAAGCGTCCGGACGCGGTCTCGACGGTGTCGCCGTACCAGGTGTGGTTGAAGAAGGTGTTCCAACTCCCGTAGGTGGTCCGCGAATAGAACTGCGAGTCGGCCGGGATTTCAGTGGAGAGGAAATTGATCACCCCGCCGGTGGTCTGCGGGCCGTACTTCACCTGCGACGAGCCTTTCAGCACCTCGATGCCCGACATGCGCGCCGGCTTCGGCGAGTAGTAGGCGGCGGGCGCGGAATAAGGCGACGGGGCGGTGAGGATGCCGTCCTCCATCACGGTCACCTTCTCGCTGCGGGTGCCGTCGGCGCCGCGCAGGGAGATGTTGGGGAAATTGCTGAAGCCGTCCTCCTCGCGGACATAGACGCCGGGGACCTTGGCGAGGATCTGGCCGAGATTCGTGTAACCCCGCTCGCGGAACTCCTCGGCATCGACGTAAGCCGCGGCACCGGCCAGCGTCCAGACAGCCTCGGCGCTGCCGACGACGGTCATGGGCTCAAGGGTGTCGATGTCTTGGGCGGCATCTTGGGCGACAGCGGCGCAGGTAACGGCAAACAGGGCCGCGGTGGCGGCGAGATCAAGGCGGGTGGTCGGTTTCATCGGAAGGAGGAGTCCAAGGTCACGGGGAGTCGCCACTGGGAATGCCGAAACGGCAGTCGACCCCGGCATCGGCGACGCGCTGCGAATGCGTCTCAATAACGGACCGGACGCAATCCTTTTTTCGCGAAAACGAGGTGCTCCGCCCTGCTAGGCCCCGCGCATCAGCGAAATCTCCGCGAGACTCACCAAGGTCTTCCACAGCTCTTCCCGCGGCAGCGTCTTGAGCTGATCCACCGTGATCGCCCGCTCCAAGGTAAAGCGCCCCGAACGGGTCCGGCGCAACGCGCTCAGGTGCGCGCCGCAGCCGAGCTTTCCGCCGATGTCGTGCGCGTAGGTCCGCACGTAAAAGCCCTTCGAGCAATTCACGGTGAAATCCACCTCCGGCAGCTCGATACGACGGATCTCGTACTTCGACACGGTCACCGGCCGCGGATCACGGACGACTTCCTGCCCCTTGCGCGCCAGCTTGTAGAGCGGCACGCCATCCTTCTTGATCGCGGAGACCATCGGCGGGATTTGCTCGAAGGCACCGGTGAACTCGCCAAAGGCCGCATCGATCTGCGCCGCGGTGAAAGCGGGCACTTCCTTCTCCTCCGTCACCTCGCCCTGGCGATCCTGGGTGGAGGTCACCTTGCCGAGCGTGAGCGTGCCTTCGTACTCCTTGTCCTCGCTCATCAGGAGGTCCTGGATCTTGGTCGCGCGCTCGACCACCAGCATCAGCAAGCCGGTGGCCATCGGATCGAGGGTGCCGCAGTGGCCGATCTTTTTCGTGCCCAGCGAACGGCGGGCAATGGCGACCACGTCGTGCGAGGTCATGTCGGGAGCCTTGTCCACCAGCAGCACGCCGCTGGGCACCATCGGGCCGGGATTCGGTCGATTCATAAAAAAACGTCAGTCAGGGCAATGCGTGCTTCACGGCTTCGAGCACGCGTTCTTTGGCCTCGGAAAGCGGACCGGCCATGCGGATGCCAGCGGCCAGCGCGTGACCGCCGCCACCGAACTCCATGCAGATGTGGCAGGCATCCACACGCGCGTCCTTCGAGCGCATCGAGATGCGGACCTTCCCGTCCGGCAGCTCTTCAAAGAAGATCGCCACGATCACGCCGTCGATGCCGCGGATGATGTCGATCAGACCTTCGCTGTCTTCCGGCTTGAGACCCAGCTTCTCGCGGGTCTCCATCGTGAGGTCCCAATGCGCGACACGGCCTTCGCCGGTGAGCTCCAGCGTATTGAGCAGCGCGCGCATCAGCTCGACGCGGCGATACGGGCTGTGATCGTAGGTGAGCGAGTTGATGCGGCCGACATCGAGCCCGCGGCGGATCAAATCGGCCGCCATCAGATAGGTCTCCTCGGTCGTCGATGGATACTGGAACGAGCCGGTGTCGGTCGATACCGCCACGTAGATCGCATCGCGCGACGCATCCGGCATCGGCAGATCGAGCGCGGTGATCAGCTTGTAAAGGATCTGCCCCGTGGCCGGGCTGGTCGAGTCGATGTGATTCACATCGCCATAGCCCGGGTTCGACTTGTGGTGGTCGATGTTGAGCCACAGCTTCGCCTTCGAAGCGGCATGCAAGGCATTGTCGCCGAGCCGCGGCTTGGTCGCGGTGTCGAGCGCGATGGCGACCTCCACGTCGAGCGGTTCAGCGGGAGGCAACTCGATCCGCTGCGACTCGGGGAGAAACACGAGATTATCGGGCAGCCCGTCCTCATTGATCAGGCGGATCTTCTTCCCCGCGGCCTCGAGCGCGAGACCAAGCGCGAGCTGCGAGCCGATGGCATCGCCATCCGGCCGCACGTGGCTGAGGATCACGAACGAGTCGTGCTTTGCGAAAACCTCGCCGATGTCTTGGTAGCTCGCGTTCATGATGTCCCGCGGAAGGGGGCGGGATTCTCCCGATGCGCCCCCCGCACGCAAGGACAAAGGCGGCGCGTCACTTGAGCGGCGAGAAGTCCACCGGCTTGAGGAAGACCGACTTCACGCCATCCGGCACGGTTAGCGATCCACTGGCGGCGTCTTCGGAAGCCTTCTTCGCGGCGACCCAGACCGGGTCGGCACGGAAGCTGGTCCACGATTTCTCCGCGGCGGCGGCATCCCGGTGCGCGAGGAAATAGACCAAGGTGTCGTCCGCGGCAGGTTGGCCGGCGACGGGCTTGAAATAGGCGCCATTGGTCATGCCGTGCTTCTTGAACAAGCCGATGGTGTGCTCGCGGAAGCGCTTGTGTAGATCCGGCAATTTCCCCGGCGTGGTCGTGTAAGTGCGCAGCTCGAACAAGCGATCCGGCGCGGCGGACTCGGGAAAGCCCGGCGAGAAGTCGGTGGCGGTCAGATAGAGCTCGTCGATCTTGCCGACCAGCTTGCCATTCACCTCGGAAGCGGCCGCGGCTTTCTTCCACTCCTCGTCGGCGAGGAATCCTTTCCACGCGGCATCGCGGGCGGCCCGATCCGGATAGGCCAGCAGGTAGATGAGCAGGTTGTCCTTGTTTTCTACCGGTACCCAGTAGCCGACGTTGGTCATGCCGTGCTTCTCGAAGAGCTTGCAGGTATGGTCGCGGAAGCGGGTCAACAGCGCGTCCAGCTTGCCGGGCTCCGCGTGATAGGTGCGGAGTTCGAAGAGCCGCGTGTCGCGGGGCTTTTCATCGGCCCTGACAACCAGGGAAACGGCGGCGAGCACGCCAAGGACAAGGGACTTGAGCATGAAAAAAGGGTTGCCCGCCGCGCACGGCCTGACAACCCCGTCTTCAGTCACACGGCTGTTAGAGCCGGGAGAAACCGCTCAAGCGGCGATCTCGTAGTGTTCCGCGATCTGGCGGAAGATGCGGTCGCGGCGCTCACGGGCCTGATCGACATCGCGGGTCTTGAGGGAAAAGCGGAGGCGCTCGGCGGTCGCGTCCGGTTTGTGAACGGTCAAGTGGCACCACCAAACACCGCGATTGTTCCAAAGGTGATGATTCGGGTTTTCCTGATTCACGCGCAGCGCGAGCTTGGGCTTCCTTTTCATGCGTTTCGGTGTCTTAGGCTGGGGTTCAAGAAAGGCCGCTTCTTGAGAAGAAGCTGCATTTCCGGACACGAATGATGGGATTCAAGGGGTTTACCTGAGGTAGGCAAGGAGATTTACTAAGGTAACACCTTAGATCACTTTTAAGCAATCCAAGTGACCGATAAACCTTAGGAAATCCGTCAAATCGGATTCAGGCCTCGTCCAAAGCGGTCGCAAAGTGCGCAAGCAAGCCAGCGGTTTCCTCCGCTCCGCAAGAGACGCGGATCAAATGGGACGGCACCCCACAGGCTTCCGCCCAATCGAGCTCGGTGTAGTGGGCGAGCAGCGTGTACGGGCAGGCCAAGGTAAACGGCGTGCCGAAGCTGGGACCCTTCGAAACCTGTAGGGCGTCGAACACCTTCGGGGCCTTCTTCGGGTTCTTCAGGACGAAAGACAATAGCGGCCCGTAGCCGCCGCGCGGGGCGCGGATCTTGTCGTAGTCCTCCCGGGTGGTCATGGAGGGATGCCAGACCTCCGCCACCGCCGGATGACTGGCGAGCATCCCGGCGATCGCCAGGCCATTGGCGTTGTGGGCCGCCATCCGGGCCGGGAAACCCTTCAGATTGGACAGCAGCACCTCCGCATCGCCGATGTAGAGCGGCGTGCTGCGGGCGCTCTCTTCGGCAAGGGCGGCAAGCAAGATGCCGGCGTGGTCGGAGTCGGGGCGAACCGAGGCCATGCCGGCCATGACATCGCCCGTGCCCGACAGCCACTTCGTAAGGCTGGTCGTGACCACGTCCGCATGGCGCAGCGCGGCAACATTCGAGGGACCGACGGCGGAGTCATCGATGATGAATGGCACCCCGCCCTCGGCGCAGGCGGCCGCCACCCGCGGGACATCGATGGTGCGCAGCAGCGGATTGCTGGGGCACTCGGTGAAGACGCCGGCGAACTCGCCTTGGCGGATCCGGCGCAGCGCTTCGTCGAAGGACTCGCCGACCGCTTGGTTGAGAAAGACGACGCCATTGCCGAATTGCTCCTGGACCTTCAAGGCATCGACGTAGGGAAACTCGATCTGCAGCGTCTTCTTGCCCTCCTTGACTCCGGGCAGTGCGCGCAGGACGGCAGTGATCGACGCCATCCCGCTGTTGAAAATGAAGACGTGGTCCGGCTCGATCGCCAGCAGCTTGCCGAGGCGGCGCTGGAGCAGGTGCGACTTGTCGCCCTCGCGGACCTTTCCTTCCAGGAAATCCTCGGCCTGCCGGCTGCTGACGAGTTCGCCGGTGAAGCGCTGGTAATCGACCGCCGCCTGCCGGGCCTTCGCCGGCACGGCCAGCACGTGCATGCCGTGGAAGCTCTCCGAGCGGACCGCCATTTCGGTGCGGCGCTCGATCCACCGCTGGGCGCGCTGGGCGGCGACCTTGTTAGGGAAAACGAACGCCTCCTCCCCGTCCTCGGTGATCTCCTCGGCGGCCATCGCAGTCAGGCGTTTCACCAGCGGATGGCGGAAAAAGCGCGGGTAGCCCATGCGCATCCGGCGGACCACCTTGTCGCGGCCTTCCTCGTAGCCGATCACGGATTTCCACGTCGGCAGGCACACCGACACGGCGTGGGGAGAATCCGGGAGGGGCATTCCCAGATCCTCTTCCTGCCAGGCAGGCTGAGCCGTCAAATCACGCATGCGCGCCCCCTGCTTGCCGGGACGGGGGCCGGTTGCGCAAGCCGGATTCCCGGAATTGTGGCAGGCCGAATGATAAAACCGGGGCCGGGCGGCGATTGAATGGTGATGAGCCGCCGGACAATCGTGAAATTTCGCGCTACCCCTCCCCGTGGATCGGGGTTACCGGGAGGCATGAGAATAGGCGGGCGACAGGCGGTTCTGGCCGCGGCGGTGCTGATCGGCGGCCTCGCCGGCTGGTGGATCACCCGGTCCGCGATCCCTGCCGAGGAGGCGAAACCGGTCGCCTCCCGGGAAGCCCCGAAGCCGGCGGTGCCATACGATCCGCCCGCCAAGGAGAGCAAATCCGTCAAGCGCCCCGAGGGCTGGAATCGCGACAGCGACGCCGCCCAAGCCGGAGCATTGCTGAACCAGCGCTCGCTGGTCTTTTCCAGCCGCGAGGCCATGGAGCGCTTCCTCGCCGCGGCCCAAGGCAAGGGCATCGCCATCCTCGGCTCCATCGACAAACTCAACGCCCTGCACGTCGGCTTCCTCTCGCTGGACGACCTGACGGCGCTGCTGGATGGCACGGAGGAAACCGGCTACATCTTCCCGGTCACCCTGCCGACCCCGCGGACGGACGGGGTGCAAGAAGGAGCCATCGGTTTCGGCAACCAGTTGCTCGCGTGGCTGGGCATCACCGGCGACAACTCGGCCTATGGCGCCGGCGTGAAGGTCGGCATCCTCGACACCGGCTCGACCTTGGCCGGAGCGAAGAACTACTTCCTCGTCGATCCGCCGGCGAACGCCGCGGATTGGAACGGTCACGGCACCGCGGTGGCCGACTTGATCCGGCAGATCGCCCCGGCGTCGGAACTCCTCTCGTGGCGCGTGGCCAATGACGACGGCACCTCCAACAGCTTCCTGCTCGCCCAAGGCATCCTCGCCGCGGTCGATTCCGGCGTGGATATCATCAACATCTCGATGGGCTCCTACGGCAATTCCACCCTGCTCCGCCAAGCCGTCGAATACGCCCAGAAAGAAGGCGTGATGATTTACGCGTCCGCCGGCAATGAAGGCTACGACCAGGTCGCCTACCCTGCCGCCTATCCCGGCGTCGTCGGCGTCGGCGCGGTCGATGCCGCCGGCAACCACCTGAATTTCTCCAACACCGGCACGGTCGCGATGAGCGCCCCGGGCCTGGACCTCGTCACCGCGTGGACGGGCGAGCAAAGCATCTACTTCACCGGCACCTCCGCGAGTTCCCCGATCGGCGCCGGCGTGCTGGCAGCCACCATGTCCTCCGGCAGCACCCGCCTCACGGCGGCGAAGGCCTTTACGATGGTCGTCGATAACCTGAACGAATCCGGCGCACCGGGCGAGGATGATTACTATGGCAACGGCACCGTGGACGTCGGCCGGATCTTCCGCTCCGGCCAAGGTGGCATCACCGACGCGGCCATCGCGTCGAACCACGTGACCACCGGCGCGAACGGCCAGCCGGTGCTGCAGGTGACGGTGGAAAACCGCGGCACCGCCACCATGGTCAACGCGCCGGTCCAGGTGACGGTCAACGGCGCGACCACCGAGTACATCATCACCACGCTTCAGGCCGGCGACATCAAGACCTTCACCCTGCCGCTGACCGTGGCGAATGGCGGCGCGACGATTGTTTCGGGCGTCGGGCTTTCGAGTGGCACCAGCGACCTGAAGCCTTCAAACAACCGGCGGTCCGATGTTTACGTTCCGCCGACGACGAATTGAGGTCGCCTTCCTTGCGCTGCTCGCCTGCTGCCACGCGGGGGAAATGCGGGAAGCCCCCAGGGCGGACGCCACGCCGGCCAACCAACTCGCGATCTCCGGCAATGCCTGCGGGCCGGCCGCGCTGCTGTCGTCGTTCCGCTGCGGCAATGACGCCTGGCAGCGCGCCGCGTCATCACTGCCGGGCACCACGGATCGCGAGCAACTCGGGCAATGGATTCGCCGCCACGGCCTGCTGCCGTCGGAAACCCTGAAGGGCCGCAAGCGCTGGACGAACGCCGGCATCAACGTCGAGGACCTCGTCGCCGCGACCAATGAAATGACGCGGCCGCTCTACCTGCCCGCGGTTTCCCAAGACGACCTCTTCCTGCGCCGTGGCGAAAAGCCGGATGCCCTGCTCCGCCGCACCCACCAGCGGCTCGAGAAATCCCTCTCCAAAGGCATCCCGCCGGTCCTGAGCCTGCGCCGGTTCGTGTTGCGGGATGGCAAGTGGACGGCACTCCAGGGCCACTTCGTCACCATCACCGCCGTCGCGCGAAAGGTGCGCCGCGGCGAGCACGGCTTCGGTTTCGTTTACCTCGACCCGTGGGGAGGAAAGCGCGGCCAAGGGGAATTCCGCCTGCCGTCCGGGCCGGTGCTCACCGCCACCGGGCAAACTTCGCCCTGCTTGGAAGCGCTCGTGCCGGCCGCCAACATCGCGAAAAAGGACGTTCGCCGCGGCGAAGCCACCGTCGTCATCCCGGCCGCCGTCATCGGCCGCTGGTAAGCTTAACAGGGTAAGCCGGCAGTTTACAAGGTAACCGCCCCGGGTGGCGGTAATCTTTCATTTTTTTGTCAGATTCCGCCAGTCCCGCGACATTTCCCGGTTGTGCGGAAACCCAAGCCCGTGCTCCCCCATTGGGGTAGGTTCCACGTTTTGTATTTACAAATTTGGTTCCGGTCGTAACTATTTCCCAACAAACGTCATGAAACCCACTTCTTTTGACGGAAAAAAGCAGTTCCGTGCTAAACGCCGTTTACAGCGGCCTCAAGGCTTCGCGCTGGTCATTTCCTTGTCCCTGATGGTGCTGCTCACGGTGCTCGCCGTCGGCCTTCTATCACTCTCCACCATTTCGCTGCGCTCCTCGACGCACGCGGAGGCGATGCAGACGGCCAAGGGCAACGCGCGCCTCGCGCTGATGCTGGCGATCGGCCAGTTGCAGAAGGCCGCCGGCCCCGACCAGCGGATTTCCGCGCCGGCGAATCTTGTCAATGCCAACCTGCCCCAAGGCGTCGCTGGCGTGTGGGAATCATGGCGCCCGCCC
Source organism: uncultured Verrucomicrobiaceae bacterium (assembly GCA_966696705.1). Classification (GTDB taxonomy): domain Bacteria; phylum Verrucomicrobiota; class Verrucomicrobiia; order Verrucomicrobiales; family Akkermansiaceae; genus Haloferula. The sequence goes on from CBKZPU010000154.1 coordinate 10,113, forward strand.
AACGATGGTTCGGCCGATTACGACCAGGAGAAGGAAAACCGCTTTGCCGGCTACATGATGTCGGCCCCGAGCTTCACGACCAGTGTTAGCCCGTCCACCATGCCCGGCAGTGCCTCGCCCTCGGAGCTCATGGTGGGCGAAGGCAGCCTTGGAACCGGCTCCACGGACCGGCAGGTGCGCGCGCCGATTGTCAGCGTTGGCGCGAAGGGCACGGCCGACGCCGGATCCTTGGCTTGGGTGGCGCTCGATGAAGGCGTCAAGGGCCGCATCGACCTGCTCCCCGACCAGGACACCTCGACCAACACCCTCGGCAAGAACATCACCCGTCTCGGTTCGTCGCCGCGCAACAAGGCCGGCAAGTTCGCCGGCTTGGAGACCTTGGCCGCCAAGGACGACGAACTCAACAAGACCCTGCCGAAGCTGGTGAGCACCGATGAGGTGAACCTGATGTCCTCCGACAAGGAAACCTTCGGCAAATATTTCCATGACTTCAGCGTGACCGCGAGTTCGGTGCAGGCCGACGTCGCGAATGGCGGCTTGAAGACCGACCTCAGCGTCCTCTTCGACAGCCCCACGCTGCCGAGCCAATACGCCAGCCGCCGCGTCTATTCCGGCACCAGCAGCCCGTTCGGCGGCTCCACCGCCGCGGACCCGCTGTGGGGGATCTATCAGCACCACTACCGGCTTTATCAGCGGACCACCGCCAACGACAACCCGAGGGATGGCCTGAAAAACTACGTCGGCAGCCGCTATTCCCTGAGCACCATCTCCGACCGCGCGCTGCGGGACAACCGCTACGAGCCGAACATGGCGACGCTCACCGAGTCCGTCATCATGCCGACGCTGTCACGGGTGGATGTGGTCTTTAGCCTGGTGGCGCGTGATCCGCACGGCCCTTGGGCACCTTTGGCTGCCCAAGGATACACCCGTGTGATGCACCTGATGTACCTGCCGGTCATCACGCTGCACAATCCCTACAACGTGCCGCTGCGCTTCACCCAGCTCGAGGTGGAGTTCAAGGATCTGCCAATGGGCTTCCAGTTCTTCGTTAACGGCCAAGCTTGCACCGCAGGCATGAATGCTTTCAACCAGCTTTATAGCCAGAAAGAAAGCGGCATGGAGTCGAAGGTCTTCAAGGTCACGCTCACCGGCGATCTGAATGCGGTGAAGGAGGTCGTGATGGGGCCGGGCGAAACGCGGATTTTCGGCAAGCCCTTCCCGCCTGACTGGACGTGGTCCCAGGAAGTGGCAGCGAACGGCGACAAGTTCTTCGACTGGCAGAACAACAAGACGGGAGTGAGCAACAAGATCATGCCCGGGATGATCACGGGGCCCAACGATGGTGTGGGCTACGACCTTGACTGGGTGGCTCCCAGCACCACAAACGGCAAGCGTGCCGATTGGCTCAATGCACGCTCGAACAGCGGGATGCTGCCGGTGAAACCGGATGAGATGGTCTCCGTGAAGTATGGACCCAAGACGCAACCGAGCTCGCCGAACAACAAGTTCGCCGTGACCATGCGCCTGAATCCGGGCAACCCCAACAAAAACTACTCGACCACCCAAGTCTTCTTCAAGGACGAGGCCCGTCTCAAGTCCATCCTTGAAGAGGGGACGTCACCGCGTTTCTTGGGAGCCCGCAGTTTCCCGGAAACCTTTCCGAAACCCAACGTCGAATCTCCCCGCACGGCGCAGGCCCTTTACGAGGCCAATGGCACCAAGATCAGGGATTACGTGAAGGCCAAGCCGTTCGCAATCTTCAGCCTGAGCGGCAAGACGACGAAGGATGCCTTCACCCGCTCGCGCCCGGTGGCCGACACGGGGATCACCTTCCAGATGGCGACCTGCGACTTC
>CBKZPU010000155.1:0-11904 GCA_966696705.1 uncultured Verrucomicrobiaceae bacterium
GAACACGATCAGCGCAATGACCGCGATGACCAGCAGCGTGACGAAAGCGATCTTCCACGCGCTGAGCGGGAAGCGGGCATGCGCGGTTCCGGTGACGGCATTGACGGCGCCCTGCCAGGTCTTGCCGCGATACTGGTAAGCGAGCAGCCAGATCGGGACGAGGATGTGCTTGAAGGTTTTGTCGGAGAACTCCGGGTAGATCTGGAGATTCCGATACGTGTCGCCGGGCACCTCGCGACCGCACATTTCCCGCAGCATGCCTTCCATGGTGCCGAAGCCGATCCGCGCGGCATCGAGCAGCGGGATCTGGTAATGCTCGACCTGCCAGCCGGAGACGTAGCGCGTTTCGTAAGGTACGAGATTCTTCGTGGGAAAGGGCTCCAGTTTCTGGAGCAGTTCCGTGTCGAGTCCGCGCGAGCCGGAGATGACGATGTCGTCGAACCATGTGGAGACGTGGCCGCTGGCGGGCCGCCATTTGATGCGACGCTCCTGGCGGGTAACGGTGCGGCCTTCGGAATCGCGGCCTTGTACGGTGACGTAGTAGTAGGTGCCGCTCTCCGCGGTCCACGGGCACTCGGCGGAGGAATCGAAGGTCCAGTAGGGAAGATAGACGCGATGGATGCGGTCGATCAGGTTGCGGCGCTTGAGATCGTTCGGCGCGAACCAGCGCGCGGCAAGGAAGGCCTTGAGCGCGTGATAGGCCTGTTCCTTCGAAATCGCGGCGGGCAGCAGCGATTCGGGCAGGATGGGGCTCTGGATATCCTGGTAGTCGAGCAGCTCGGGCGAGCCACAGAAGTCACAGTGTTGGGCGACGGTTTCGGCGCTGCGGACGAGCACGGCGTGGCAGTTGTTGCACTGCACGCGGCGAGTGGAGGCATCGACGTTGGCGGCCTTGTCGCCGAGGCGGGCGAGCGCTTCATCGAGATCGTGCTCGATGACCGCATCGGGCATGGGCGGCGGGCCCTCGCGGGGGAAATGCGTGCCGCAAAAGGGGCAGACGAGCTCCTTCTTCCCCGGATCCCACTCGGCCTTGCCCCCACACTCGGGACAGACGTGGCGTTCGAGCGAGCGCACTTCCGCAGCGACCCCGCGCTGCCCGGGCAGCGGGGGTGGCATGCGCTTCTTCGGCAGCTCGATCGGCGGGGCGTGCTCGTCCGGCGATGCCGGTGGGTCAACGGGCTCCATGGCAGTGCACGGGCTTGCGGCAGGATGCCGCTGCCACGTCAGTGGGCGAGGAAGGCGTCGAGCGCGGTGCGGGTGACGCGATAGCTGGAGCCGATCTTCTTCGCGGCCAATGCGCCGGATTGAATCTCGGCCATGACATCGGCCTCGGACACGCCGAGCATGCGGGCGACCGTCGCGGGATCGATCACGTCGGGATTGGCCGATGCGGCGGCGGCCGTGGCTCCCGGCAGCGGCGGCGGTGCGCCACCGGTGAGACCGCCTTGTTGCATGAGTTCCTTGGCGACGGCGAATCCGACGGCCAGTTCGCTGGCCATGCCGGCCGCACCGCCACCACCGCCTTCGGCCATGCCTTGAGCCATCTGGTACTTCACGTAGTCGTTGAGATTGCCAATGGCCGACATCGCGGAGCGCTTGTCGATCGCTTGCTCGACTTCCGGCGGGACGCTGACGTTCTCGACGATGAAGGAGGAAACCTCGATGCCGTACTTCGCGGAGATGACCGGATTGATCAGCGGCAGCAGCGCGTCGCCGAGCTCGGTGTAACGGGTGGCTACGTCGAAGACCGGCACGTGGGCATTCGCCAGCGCATCGGAGAAGATGCTGACGATGCGCGAGCGCATGGTGTCGGCGAACTCATCGACGCGGAAGTCGTGGTCGGAGCCGGCGACTTCCTTGAGGAAGGTCTGCACGTTCACCACCTTGAAGTCATAGGTGCCGTAGGCGCGGGCACGGACGACGCCGAGATCGGCATCGCGCAGCATGATGGGATTGGCGGTGCCCCACTTGTTGCCGGTGAAGAGGCGGGTATTGACGAAATAGACGTCGGCCTTGAAGGGCGACTGGAAGCCGTACTTCCACCCCTTGATGCGGGTGAGCACCGGGATGTTGTCGGTGGTCAGCGTGTGCTTGCCGGGACCGAAGGTGTCGCCGAACTGGCCGAGGTAGAGGAACTGCGCGACCTGGCTTTCCCTAACGATAAGCTGGGCGCCGTTCTTGATCGCCTTGTCTTCGTCGGGAAAGCGCCAGGCGATGGTGTCCCGTGAATCGTCCTGCCACTCGATGATTTCAAGCAGCTCGCCTTTGATGAAGTCCATGAGTCCCATATGCGTGGAAGGGGTAGAATTAACCGGCGCAGACTGGACGGCGGACGGGAGACCATCAATGAGAAATCGGCGGCGATTTCGCACCGCCGGGATGAAAGAAAAAGCCCGGCTCCCTCGCGGAAGCCGGGCTCTTTGGAAACGGTCGCGTGCCTCTGTTAGTTCGAGGACGAGATCAGGCTGGCCTGGGTGGCGCCCTTTTTGAGCTTCTTGGCCTTCAGCCAGCTCATGGTGGCGCGAAGCTTCTCGCCGGTCTTCTCGATCGGGTGAGCGGCTTCCTCCTTGCGGATCTTGTTGAAGCGCGGGTAGCCGTTCTTGTACTCTTGGATCCAGTCCTTGGCGAACTTGCCGGACTCGATGTCCTTGAGCTGCTTCTGCATCCGCTTCTTGACGGAGGCGTCGATGATCTTCGGTCCGACGGAAACGTCGCCCCACTCGGCGGTTTCGGAGACCGAGAAGCGCATGCCGGCGAGGCCTTGCTCGTTCATCAGGTCCACGATCAGCTTCAGCTCGTGGAGGCATTCGAAGTACGCCATCTCCGGCTGGTAGCCGGCTTCGACGAGCGTTTCGAAGCCCGCCTTCACAAGGGCGGAAGCGCCGCCGCAAAGGACGCACTGCTCGCCGAAGAGGTCGGTCACGGTTTCTTCGCGGAAGTTGGTCTCAAAGACGCCGGCGCGGGTGCAGCCGATGCCGCGGGCCCAGGCGAGGGCCTTGTCCTTGGCCTTGCCGGAAGCATCCTGGTGGATGGCGATCAGGCCGGGCACGCCCTTGCCGGCGACGAACTGCGAGCGCACGGTGTGGCCCGGGCCCTTCGGCGCGACGAGGATGACGTCGATGTCCTTGGGCAGCTTGAGGCCACCGAAGAGCACGGCGAAACCGTGCGAGAAGAGGATGGTCTTTCCGGCCTTGAGGTTCGGCGCGATGTCCTTTTCATAGACGGACGGGATCACGGTGTCCGGCACGGCGACGAAGATCACGTCAGCGGCCTTCACGGCGTCGGCGGTGTCCATCACTTCGAAGCCGAGCTTCTTGGCGACTTCGCGGGACTTGGACTTCTTGTAGAGGCCGATGACGACCTTGCAGCCGCTGTCCTTGAGGTTGAGGGCGTGGGCGTGGCCCTGGGAACCGAAGCCGATGACGGCCAGGGTCTTCTTCTTGAGCGGAGCGAGCGACGCGTCCTTGTTCGTGTAGATCTTCGCGGCCATGGCGATGAGGTGTCTAGTGGTGAATGCCGGAGCCTCCTCGGCCGCGGCGGGCGGACAAGCTGGAGACTTGACGCTCAGGGGTCAAGCGCGCGGTGCGCGGCGGGAAGCGGCGCGATGGCACGCACGAATCGCGGCATCCGTCACGGGCATCATGAGGCGGGGAGCGACCGGCATCGTCCACTTCTTCGCCTCTGCTGTTGCCGTCCACATCGTGGATCGGAGACTTGGGTGACATCGAAGCAAGTCGGGGCCTCCAGCAAGACCTTGCTCATCGACTTCACCAGCTCAAGTGATGCTTGGGCGCGTCGAGCTGATGAACGAAGTCGTCTCGAAATGGATCGGGGCGTTCTTGGCGCGAGCCGCCATCCTGGGCGGCCCCCGTGGTGGGTGCTCGCTGCGTTGGCCGCTGGAAGGAAAAAATCGCCCCAGCCGAAAAAATCCGCTTGTAGTTTACCAAACGGTCAACTATCTCTTCCGGCGTGGGACGCAAAAGTGACGCCAAGCAACGATTGCTCGATGCTGCTCTCGACCTGATCTGGGAGAACAGCTACGGGGTCGTGACGATTGACGCCATTTGCGAAAAGGCCGGCGTCAAGAAGGGCAGCTTTTACTACTTCTTCGAATCGAAGGCCGAGCTGGCCGTCGCCGCGCTCGACCACGAGTGGCAGACCGAGATCAAGCCGAAGTTCGACACGATGTTCTCGGCCTCGAATCCGCCGCTGGAGCGGATCCGCCTGATGCTCCAGTCGGCCTATGATTGCCAGCAGGAGATCCAGAAAGAATACGGTCAGATTCTCGGTTGTCCTTGTTTTTCATTGGGTTCCGAGGTTTGCACGCAGAACGAAACGATCCGCGCCAAGGTCCAGGAAACTCTTTGTCGCTTCGTCCGCTACTTGGAGTCCGCGATCCGCGACGCCCAAGCCGAAGGGCTGATTGCTCCCGGCGATCCCTTGGTGAAAGCCAAGTCCGTCTATGCCTTCTACGAGGGCAGCTTGGCCCAGGCCCGCATCGCCAACGACCTCGAGCCACTCCGCTTGATGCCGGATGCCGTGATGGACCTCCTCGGAGCCACCTCCGCCGCCCGTTCGGGTTGATTTTCCGTCCCTTTTTTTGGCGTAATTGTTTACTAAACGGTCAACTATAAATCCCTGATTCCCAGTCATGAGCACGAACAAACTCGCAGGAAAAGTCGCCGTCGTCACCGGAGCCTCCAAGGGTATTGGTGCGTCCGTTGCCAAGCACCTCGCCGCCGAAGGCGCCGCCGTGGTGGTGAACTACGCTTCCAGCCGCGATGCCGCGGAAAAGGTCGCGGCTGAAATCCAAGCCGCCGGTGGAAACGCCGTCACGATCCACGGCGACCTCTCCAAGCAGGAGGATGTGACCCGCCTCTTTGCGGAAACGAAAGCCGCCTTCGGCAAGGTGGACATCCTTGTCAACAACGCCGGCGTTTATCAGTTCGCCCCGCTCGAGCAGATCGATGCCGCGCACTTCCACTGGCACTTCGATCTGAACGTGCTCGGTCTTCTGCTTGCCACCAAGGAAGCGGTCGCGCTGTTCCCGGAAAGCGGTGGCAATGTGATCAACATCAGTTCGGTCGTTTCCACCGGAGCTTTCCCCGGAGCCGCCGTCTATAGCGCGACCAAGGGTGCCGTGGACGCGATGACCCGGGCTCTCGCCGCTGAACTTGGCCCGCGCGGCATCCGCGTGAATGCCATCAATCCCGGCATGGTGGAGACCGAAGGTGTTCACGCCGCCGGCATCGCGGGCAGCGACATGCAAAAGCAGGTCGAAGCCGTTACCCCGCTCGGCCGCATTGGCCAGCCCCAGGATATCGCCACCGCCGCGGTCTTTTTGGCGTCCGCCGATTCGTCATGGATTACCGGACAAACCCTGCAAATCGCTGGCGGATACCGGGCATGAACCCGCTTTTTTGGCCTAAATCTTTACCAATCAGTCAACTACCTCTGACCATGAACCTTCCTGACCGTGATGAATACCCCCTGCCGGAGGCTCCCGAGCCCCGGTTGCGTTTCCACACCCGCTTGGCGCTGCTGCTCGTTGGCCTCGGAGCCGTTGCCGCGGGCATCCACTACGGATCGAGCGCCTCCGCTGCGGAGTCGAAGCATGAAGCTCCCGCGATGGTCCCGGCCAAGGTGACCGTGGCTCCTGTCGAGCAGCAGACGCTCGCCGAACACCGCGAACTGATCGGCCGGGTCGATGCGCGGGAAACTGTCGAGATCCGTCCGCGGGTGTCGGGCCACATCGACGACGTGCGCTTTCAAGCCGGCAGCGTGGTGGAGAAGGGTGATATCCTGTTCGTGATCGATCCCCGCCAGTATCGCGCCCAAGTGGACCTTGCCGCGGCCGCCGTCGAGCGCGCCAAGGTCCGCCTGGACATGGCGGAACGCGAGGCGAAGCGGACCGGCCAATTGCTCGCTACCCGCGCGGTCTCGGTGGAGGAGTCGGACACGCGCAACTCGCGCCTCGCCGAAGCCCGCACCGAACTCGCCGCCGCCGAGGCCACCTTGGCCACCGCGAAGCTCGATCTCGAATACACCGAGGTCCGCGCGCCGATTCGCGGCAAAGTCAGCCGCGCGCTCGTAACCGCCGGCAACCTCGTTTCCAGCGAGAACTTGCTGACCACGGTGGTCTCAACCGGCGACGTTTACGTTTACGCGGACGTCGATGAGAACACCGCGCTGACCTTCGATCGCCTGCGCCGCGAGAAGAAGATCGGCGACGGCACGGTCGCGGTGGAGATGCAGGTCGGCGATGAGAAGGATTACCCGCACAAGGGCGTCATCGAGTCCGCCGACAATCGCGTCGATCCCGCCACCGGCACCTTGGTCTATCGAATGGTCTTCCCGAATGAAGACGAGTCGTTGGTCCCCGGTCTTTATGCCCGCGTGCGCCTGCCTATGAGTGAGCCGGCTCCGGCCTTGCTCGTGAGCGAGCGCTCGATCGGCACGAACCAAAGCCAAAAATTCGTGCTCACCGTGGCGCCCGACAACACCGTCGCCTACCGCACGGTGAAACTCGGCCCGGTGTTGCAAGGCAAGCGCGTGATCCGCGAGGGCATCGAGCCCGGTGACCGGGTCATCGTCAACGGCCTGCAACGCGTGACCGCCGGCATGATCGTCGATCCGGCCATCGCGAACTGAGGCGCTTTCACGCCCGGTCTCGGAAACCGTAGGCGCGTTCGCCTGTCCTCCATAGCCGCCAGGCGACGGAGGATGAGAACGCGGAAGGGAGCTTGTTGCCCGCGTCCGGGTGGCTTCCCCGGTGTCACCACCGCGCCTACGGAACCCGCTGCGAACCGCCATCGCTTAGCCGCGATCCATCTCCTTTCGTCCCTCCTTTCATGAACTTCTCCGATTTCTTCATCAAGCGCCCGATCTTCGCCGGCGTGCTGTCCATCATCATCTTCCTCGTTGGCGCGATCGCGCTGTGGAAGCTGCCGGTCAGCGAATATCCCGAGGTCATTCCGCCGACCGTTGTGGTGCGGGCGACTTATCCCGGTGCAAATCCGCAGACCATTGCGGAGACCGTTTCCACCCCGCTCGAGCAAGCGATCAACGGGGTGGAGAACTCGATCTACATGTATTCGCAGGCGACCAGTGACGGGGTGATGACCCTGACGGTCACTTTCAAGCTCGGCACCGATCCCGACCTCGCGCAGGTGCAGGTGCAAAACCGCGTCGCGCAGGCGTTGCCGAAGTTGCCGGAGGAAGTCCGCCGTCTCGGAGTGACCACGGTGAAAAGTTCGCCCGATCTCACGATGGTCGTGCACCTGCTGTCACCCGACGGCCGCTACGACGACATCTACGTGCGCAACTACGCCACGCTCCAGGTGCGCGATGTGCTCGCCCGTTTGCCCGGAGTCGGCCAAGTGCAACTCTACGGCTCGGGCGACTACGCGATGCGCATCTGGCTCGACCCGAACAAGGTCGCGGCGCGCGGCATGACGGCCGGCGACGTGGTGAATGCGATCCGCGAACAGAACGTGCAGGTCGCCGCCGGTGCGGTCGGGCAACAACCGAACCCGCAGGCCACCGACACCGAGCTGCTCATCAATACCAAGGGTCGTCTTGTGACCGAGGAGGAATTCGGCGACATCGTGCTGAAGGTCGGCACGCATGGCGAACGCACGCTTTTGAAGGATGTCGCGCGCATCGAACTCGGTGCTTCCGAGTATGCGCTGCGCTCGTTGCTCAGCAACAAGACCGCCGTCGCCATCCCGATCTTCCAGCTTCCCGGTTCGAACTCGATCGCGCTGTCGAACGCCGTTCGCGCGAAGATGGAAGAGCTGAAGAAGGACTTCCCGGATGGCCTCGAATACAAGATCGCCTACGACCCCACCGTCTTCGTCCGCCACTCGATCGAGGCGGTGGTGCATACGTTGTTGGAGGCGATCGTGCTCGTGGTGCTGGTGGTGATTCTGTTCCTCCAGACCTGGCGCGCCTCGATCATCCCCCTCGCTGCGGTGCCGGTGTCGCTGGTGGGCACCTTCGCGGTGATGCATGCGCTCGGCTTCTCGATCAATGCGCTCTCGCTCTTCGGTCTGGTACTCGCGATCGGTATCGTCGTCGATGATGCCATCGTGGTGGTGGAGAACGTCGAGCGGAACATCGCGCTCGGTCTTTCCCCCTTCGAGGCGACGAAGCGCGCGATGCGCGAGGTGACCGGTCCGATCATCGCCACCGCATTGGTGCTGTCGGCGGTGTTCATTCCCACCGCGTTCATCACCGGCTTGAGCGGCCAGTTCTACAAGCAATTCGCCATCACCATCGCGATCTCGACGATCATCTCGGCCTTCAATTCGCTAACGCTGTCGCCGGCGCTCAGCGCGCTGTTGCTGCGCGACCACCATGGGCCTAAGGACCGGCTCACGCGGATCATGGACCGTTTGTTCGGCTGGTTCTTCCGTCCCTTCAACCGCTTCTTCGAGTGGTCGTCGAACAAGTATTCCGCCGGCGTGCAGCGCCTTGTGCGTCGCGGTGCGATCGCGTTGATCGTTTATGGCGGTCTCGTGTTCCTGACGTGGACCACCTTCAAGAGCGTGCCCGCGGGCTTCGTGCCCGCGCAGGACAAGCAGTACCTCGTCGCCTTCGCGCAGCTTCCCGAGGGTGCCTCCTTGGAGCGCACTGATGAGATCGTGCGCAAGATGGGTGAGATCATGTTGAAGCATCCCGGCGTTCAGGATTCGATCGCCTTCCCCGGCCTTTCGATCAACGGCTTCACCAATAGCCCGAACTCCGGCATCGCCTTCGTCGGCCTCAAGCCCTTCGAGGAGCGCAAGGAACCGGGAATGTCCGGCAAGGAGATCGCCGCGCAGCTCCAGGCCGAGTTCGGCCAGATCCAGGGTGCCTTCGTCGCCGTCTTCCCGCCGCCGCCGGTCAACGGCCTCGGCACCACCGGCGGCTTCAAGCTTTACATCGAGGACCGCAATGGCGCGGGCTACGATGAACTCTACGCGGCGACCCAGGCGCTGCTCGCGAAGGCGAATCAGACGCCAGGACTGGCGGGGATGTTCTCGGGCTTCACGGTGAACACGCCGCAGCTCCTTGCCGACGTGGACCGCGCCAAGGCGAAGCAACAGGGCATACCGCTTGGCAACATCTTCGAGGCCATGCAGGTGAATCTCGGTTCGCTATACGTGAACGACTTCAACCGCTTCGGCCGCACCTATCAGGTCGTCGCCCAAGCCGATGCGGAATACCGCACGCGTGCCGAGGACGTCGCGAGACTGCGCACCCGCAACGACAAGGGCCAAATGGTTCCGCTCGGCTCGGTGCTGAACGTGAAGGAGACCTACGGTCCGGACCGCGCGATGCGTTACAACGGTTATCCCGCGGCCGATCTCACCGGTGGCCCGGCGCTCGGCTTCAGCTCGGGCCAGGCGGAGGCGCTGATGGAAAAGGTGGCAGCCGAGACCTTGCCGAAGGGCATGACGCTCGATTGGACCGACCTGACCTACCAGAAGATCCTCGCGGGCAATACCGGCATGCTGGTGTTCCCGATCAGTATCCTGCTGGTGTTCCTGGTACTAGCCGCGCAGTACGAAAGCTTCCGCCTGCCCTTTGCCGTGCTGCTGATCGTGCCGATGGCACTGCTGTCCGCGATGGTCGGCGTGTGGCTGACCGATGGCGACAACAACATCTTCACCCAGATCGGCTTGATCGTGTTGATCGGCCTCGCAGCAAAGAACGCGATCCTGATCGTCGAGTTCGCCGTGCACCTCCGCGAGCAGGGCAAGGGCGTGGTCGAGTCCGCGGTGGAAGCCGCGCGCCTGCGCCTGCGACCGATCCTGATGACCTCCATCGCCTTCATTGCCGGCGTCTATCCGCTCGTCGCCGCGACCGGTGCCGGCGCGGAAATGCGCCACGCGATGGGCGTCGCGGTCTTCGCCGGGATGATCGGTGTCACCGTCTTCGGCCTGCTACTCACGCCGGTGTTCTATGTCGTGCTCGAGAAGATCGGGGCGAAGAAGCCCGAGGCTCAACCTGCCGTGATCGATCCCAGCCACTCCTGAAAAGCGGCAACACGTCCCCACTACGCATATGAAAACTTCCCGTCTTCTGCTGCTGTCCGCGGCGCTCTTCACCTCCTGCTCCTTCGAACCCGCGCTCGATAAGCCGGGTGTCGAGGTGGTGCCTGTCAGCTTCTCCGGAAACGGTAACGGCTCTGCTTCTGCCACGCTTGATTGGCGCTCGTTCTTCACGGACCCGCGCTTGAAGAAGCTGGTGTCCATCGCGCTTGAGAATAACCGCGACCTGCGCGTCGCTGCGCTCAACGTGGAGCAGGCCCGTGCCCAGTACGGCATTTCCCGTAGTGCCCTTTTTCCGTCCGTCGATTTGTCCGCCACTGGCTCACGACGGCGGACACCGGGCTCGACCGCCCCCGGGGGGACGGCGGTCGAGTCCCGGAACTACGACGTCTCGGTAGGAGTCACTTCCTACGAGCTCGATCTCTTCGGCCGCGTCCGCAGCCTGAATCACGCCGCGCTTGAAAGCTACTTCGCCAGTGACGCGGCCCGGACCGGTGCGCAGATCTCGCTCGTGTCGGAAGTCGCCGCGCGTTACCTCACGGAACGCGCTTTGTTGGAAGAAATCGAACTCTCCGCGCAAACGCTGGCGTCGGTGAGCAAGGCCTACGACCTGACCCGCCAGCGCCTTGAGGCCGGCGACGTGTCCGAACTCGACGCCCGCTCGGTTGAGATCCAAGTCAAGACCGCCGAGGCCAACCTTGCGGCCTATCGCCAGCAGCTCGCGGAAACGCACAACGCGCTGGCCTTCCTCATTGGGACCGCTTTGCCCTCGAGTCTTCCCGAGGGTCGCGGTCTCGAACAAGCGCTCGTCGCCGATCTGCGCGCTGGCGTTCCTTCCGATCTGTTGGCGCGTCGCCCCGACATCCTTGAAGCCGAGCACCAGCTCCGCGCGGCAAACGCGAACATCGGCGCGGCGCGCGCGGCATTCTTCCCGCGGATCACGCTGACCGGTGGAGCTGGTACTGCGAGCAAGAGCCTCGGTGATCTCTTCCAAAGTGGCAGCTCCGCGTGGGCGTTCTCACCGCAGATCAGCGTGCCGATTTTCGACGGCGGCTACAACAAGGCGAACCTTGAAGTCGCCGAGGTGCGCAAGCAGATCGGCATCGCCCAGTATGAGAAGGCGATTCAATCCGCCTTTCGCGAAGTCTCCGATGGTCTTGCTGCTCGCTCCGGCCTCAATGGCCAAGTCGCCGCCTACGAGGGACTCGTCGCGGCGCAACAGAAGCGCTTCGACCTCGCCGACGCGCGCTACCAGCAGGGCGTGGACAGCTACTTCGAGGTGCTCGATGCCCACCAGGATCTCTATGCCGCGCGCCAAATCCTGATCCGGCTCCGTCTCGCCCGCCTCACCAATGCCGTCGGACTTTACAAGGCGCTCGGCGGCGGTTGGTGAGCTGAAATCAGCCTCGACCATGGCGGGGCCGTGGGCACGATTGTTCCTGACGCCCATGCCCGCCACCGCCACCCGACTCGCCGCCTTCACCGAATCTGTGATCCGCGGCACCACCCGTCTCGCCAACCAATACGGCGCGATCAACCTCGCGCAGGGCTTCCCGGATTTCGATCCGCCGGAGGAATTGTTAGGCGCGTTGGAGAAGGCGGCGCGCGGGCCGCATCATCAGTATGCGGTGACGTGGGGAGCTCCGCGCTTCCGGGATGCGTTGGCGCGGAAGATTTCGCGCTTCACCGGTTTGGAAGTCGATCCCGACCGCCACCTCGTCGTCACCTGCGGCAGCACCGAAGCGATGATGGTGGCCATGATGACGGCCTGCAATCCGGGCGACAAGGTGATCGTCTTCTCGCCCTTCTACGAGAACTACGCCGCGGATGCGATCTTGTCCGGAGCGGAGCCGATCTATGTCGCGCT
>CBKZPU010000156.1:0-11803 GCA_966696705.1 uncultured Verrucomicrobiaceae bacterium
CGCTGCAACCCATCGGCCACATCAAGCGCCCCGCGGTGATGGCCACGGCGGTGTTTTACGGCGAGGTGCGGTTGATCGATCATGTCACCTTGCTGCCGTGAGAAGCCAGTAACCCTAGTCGCCCAACTGCTCGTCCGTGAGAAAATGACGGGTTTGTCTGGAGATAAACCCGGGTGACTCCCTCATGAATCTTGATGTTGCACTGGCCATTCTTCTTGGTCTGAAAGGTTACGTCCCGACCTTACCGACAGGCGGTCAGAAAAAATTATCAAACTTCATGTTTTAAGAGCCAAGATCTAAGGACACCAAGGGCCTCGTGTCATCCCACCGATGAAAACGCTCTCAATCCTCATCGCTTGCCTGAGCATTTCCATTTCCGTCCTCAAGGGCGCGGAGGAAATCGACGTCAAATCGTGCCCGCCGATCGGCTGGCAGTTCAAGATCTCTCCCTATCTCAACGTCGCCAGTGCGCTGCAGGCGGAAGGCAAGGACAGTGCCATCCGCCGTCTGAGGTCATGGGCGGACACCCGCGCATACGAAGACCAGATGGTGGTTCTTTGCAGAATGCTGTTCGAGCCCAAGGGGCAGGGGGAGTTCCGCCGTCCCCGGATCGGGGCCCCGTCGTTCTTTGGCGGGACAAGCACAGCCGATTGGCCGCTGGAACCCATTGCCCTCCACGACGGCGTCCCGATCCTCGTCGTCGAGACCTACCGATTGGCAGGAGAGCCGGAAGCCAGCCGGGACTACCTCCAGTATTGCATCGAAAAGTGCGAGTGGCGCGCGGTCCCCTATCGCCCCCGGACGCCTGAGGAATTGAAGAAAGCCGTGGCGGGCTGGCTGTCCCAGCAAAGGTGGCAACGGCCGCTCGACTCGAGGGGGCAAGCCTTCTTTGCGGGCCAAGCCGAGCCGGATGCCGGGAAGTAACCTCCTTGCCGACCCCCGCGTGAGGTTGAGGAAATCAATGGGGTCAGGTTTTATGGGGACGCGCGGTGGACCGATCATGTGACGTTGTTGCCGTGACGAGCCCTCCCCGTGGCGGCACGCGGCAGGGTCCGGGTCCGCCATGCCAACCGTAGGCGCATTCGTGAGAATGCCGAAGCAAGGATGATGCCCGCTTCCCCGGTAGATTCCGCGGTGTCACCACCGCGCCTACGGATGACGGGTTCGGGTCCGCCATGCCAACCGTAGGCGCATTCGTGAGAATGCGGAAGCAAGGGTGATGCCCGCTTCCCCGGTAGCTTCCGCGGTGTCACCACCGCGCCTACGGATGACGGGTTCGGGTCCGCCATGCCAACCGTAGGCGCATTCGTGAGAATGCGGAAGCAAGGGTGATGCCCGCTTCCCCGGTAGCTTCCGCGGTGTCACCACCGCGCCTACGGATGACGGGAACATCGTCCCGTTGGGACAAGGAGTTCCCTGGTGCAGAAAAGCCCCGCGACCACCGCGGACTTTTTCAAATCGGCCTTGCGCCTTGCTCCCCTTCCGGTGAGGGTAGCATTCGAGGTGTCCGATGATTCCCGGAGCAAATGTGGCGTTGGTCCCCGACGCGCCCGCGAGTGCGAAAGCTGTCGTGCGCGTGCTCTTGATCGAGGACAATGAAGACGACGCCATTCTGGCGCGTCGCGACCTGGCCCGGGATCAGCACTGCGAGTTCGAGGTGGATTGGGCTCCGACCTTGGAGGAAGGCCTCGAGCGGCTGAGGCGGGGCGGGATCGATGTGGTGTTGCTCGATCTTTCGCTGCCGGACTGCCGGGGGCTCACCACCTTCGAGCGCTTGAACTCGGCCTTCCGGCATCTCCCGATCGTGGTGCTGAGCGGCCATGACGATGAGGACACGGCCGTCCAGGCCGTCAGGCTGGGTGCGCAGGACTACCTGGTGAAAGGGCAAATGACCGCCGACAGCATGACGCGGGCGATTTCCTACGCCATCGAGCGCAAGCGGGTGACCTGGCATATGGCGATCCTGGCCGAGGAACTGGCGATGCGGAACGCGGTGCTGCGGGAAGAACTCGATCTGGCGCACGAGATCCAGCGGGCCTTGTTGCCGGGGTCATTGCAACCGCTGCACGAGACCGCGGAGCCCCGTCCCTGGGTGATGGCGCACCGCTACCTGCCCACCGAGTCGCTCGCTGGCGATTTCTTCAAGGCCTATGCCCTGAGCGAAGGACGCATCGGCATCCTGATCTGCGACGTGATGGGCCACGGCGTGCGCTCGGCGCTGATCGCGGCGCTGTTGTGCGGTTTGATCGAGGAATTCGAGTTCGAGCGCGAGGCGCCGGGCCTGATGTTGACCCGGTTGAATGCGGGGCTGAGCCGGGTGCTGGGGCCGACGCGGGCGAAGATGTTCGCCACCGCGTGCTATGTGGTGGTCGATCCCGCCAAGGGGCAGCTCCATCTTTCGATCGCCGGCCATCCCGGGCCCTACCTGCTGCGGCGCGCTGCCGCGCAGGTCGAGCGGCTGGTCCCGTGCCGCGGCCCGGCGCTCGGGCTGTTCGAGGCGGCCGAGTTTCCCGAGGCCACCGTGCCGATCGCGGCGGACGATCTTCTCCTGCTCTACACCGACGGAATCTCCGAGGTGGAGGGGCCCGACGGCGAGTTTTTCGAGGCCCGCCTGCCCGAAGCCTTGAGCCGGCACGCCGGCCAGGAGGTGGAGGACATGCTCGACGATCTGATCGGCGAGGCGCGGCGTTTTTCCTGCACGGGCGGATTTCATGACGATGTGTGCCTGATCGCCCTGCAGGTAGGCCGGGCGGCGGACGCGACCCTCACCCCGGTCCCGGTGCGATGAATCCCAGCGACATGGCAGAGCGCCTGTTTCCCGCGGTCGAGCGCGCCCGGGCCGAGCAGGCACTGCGGGACTCGGAAGCGAAATACCGCGGCTTGTTCGAGTCGATCGACGAAGGCTTTTGCGTGATCGAGGTGATCTTCGACGACGCGGGCAAGGCGGTGGACTACCGCTTTCTGGAGGTCAATCCGTCGTTCGAGGCGCTGACGGGAATCAAGGACGCGCCGGGCAAAACGATGCGCGAGATCGCGCCGGCGCATGAGGAGCACTGGTTCGAGATTTTCGGGCGGGTCGCGCTGACCGGGGAACCGGTCCGCTTCGAGAATCGCGCGGAGCAGTTGGGCCGTTGGTATGACGTTCACGCGCAGGCCCACGGGCGTCCGGGGGACCGCCAAGTCGCCATCCTTTTCAGCGACATCTCCGCTCGCAAGCAGGCCGAGGAACAGCTCACGCGCGCCAACCGCCGGCTCTCGTTCCTCTCGATGGCGGCCTCCGGGCTGCTGGCCGCGGAGGATCCGGTCGTCTTTCTCTCCCTCCTGTTCCAATGGCTGTCGGAGCGGCTCGATGTGGAGACCTGCGTTTATTTCATCGAGGAAGACGAGGTGCGGCTGCGGCTGGTGCTCCACCATGGCATCGCCGAGGAGGCCACCGCGGGATTCCGCCAGCTTGCCTTCGGCCAGGGCGTCTGCGGCAAGGCGGCCGCCGAACGGAAGCCGATCATCCTCGCGAATGTCCTGGCGCGATCCGACGAGATGACCGTCCTGACCCGCGGGCTGGGATTTGACGCCTACGCCTGCCTGCCGCTGGTCGCGCGCGGCCGGCTGCTCGGGACGCTGTCCTTTGGCACCGCGCGGCGGAGCCGGTTCGAGGACGAGGAGATCGAGCTGGTCACCTCCCTGGCCGACGAGGTGGCCATGGCGGTGGCCCGCCAGCGGGCGGAAGCGGAACAACTGCGGGAGCGGGCGCTGCTGCGCTCGCTGATCGACCTGCTGCCGGACTTCATCTATGTGAAGGACCGCGACAGCCGCTTCCTCGTGGCCAATGACGCCTGCGCCCGCTACATGGGCGCCGCCACGCCGGACGACCTCCTCGGCCACGACGACACCGAGACCTATCCGCCGGAAGTGGCCGCCCAATT
The DNA here is from genome assembly GCA_966696705.1 of uncultured Verrucomicrobiaceae bacterium. Lineage (GTDB taxonomy): Bacteria > Verrucomicrobiota > Verrucomicrobiia > Verrucomicrobiales > Akkermansiaceae > Haloferula. Next base: position 3,924 of record CBKZPU010000156.1, read on the forward strand.
CCGCGCCGACGAATTGCAGACGCTCGCCGGAGAGCCGGTCATCGACAAGGAAGAGACCATCACCGGCCCCGACGGCATCACCCGCATCGTGTTGACGACGAAGATCCCGCTGCGCGGACCCGATGGCGAAGTGGTGGGCTTGGTCGGGACCGGCCGGGACATCAGCGAGCGAAAGCGCGCCGAGAAACGGATCCGCCAGCTCAACGAGGAACTGGAAATGCGGGTCTCGGAACGGACCGCCGAACTCGAGGCCGCCAACCGCGAGCTGGAGGCCTTTTCTTACTCCGTCTCCCATGACCTGCGGGCACCCTTGCGGGCGGTCGATGGCTTCAGCGAATTGTTGCTCGAGGACTACGGTCCGGATCTGAACGAGGAGGCCCGGGATTACCTCCGGAGGGTCCGCGCCGCCTCCCAGCGGATGGGGCAGCTCATCGATGCGATGCTGCAACTGGCCCGGGTGACCCGCGGCGAAATGCTGCACGAGAAGGTGGATCTCAGCTCCCTGGCGCGGAGCATTTCCGCCGAGCTCCAGGAGTCCGCCCCGGACCGCGCGGTCGAGTGGATCATCGCCCCCGGCCAAGAGGCCCGCGGCGATCCGCGCTTGCTGCGGGCGCTGCTGGAGAACCTGCTGGGCAACGCGTGGAAATATTCTGCCAAACGGGCGAGCGCGCGCATCGAGTTCGGCTCGATCGAGCGGGACGGTGGCCGCGAATGGTTCGTTCGCGACAACGGGGCGGGCTTTGACATGGAATACGCCGGCCGGCTTTTCTCGCCATTCCAGCGATTGCACGCGCCGGCGGAGTTCGAGGGCATGGGCATCGGCCTGGCGACCGTGCAGCGGATCGTCACCCGCCATGGCGGCGCCATCCGGGTGGAAGCCGCTCCGGATCAGGGCGCGGCCTTTTATTTTACGCTCGCCTCCGTCAATTCAGCCGAAGTAATTGTTAACAGCCGTTGAATCGCGGACCGATCCTCCGCCATCCCCATCCACTCCCCAATGACACGCTCGAAGTTGATCCTGCTGGTCGAAGACAACCCGGACGATGTGGCCCTCACGCTCAGTGCCTTCAAGCGCGCCAAGGTCGAGAACCATGTGGCCGTGGCATCCGATGGGGTGGAGGCGCTCGACTTCCTGTTTGGCACCGGCGATTACATCGGGCGCGATACCGACCGCATGCCCGCGGTGATCCTGCTGGATATAAACCTGCCGCGAATGCGGGGCACGGAGGTATTGAGACGCTTGCGCGCCGATCCGCGCACCGGGCTGATCCCCACGGTCATGCTCACCACCTCGCGCGAGGAACAGGACGTCGAGGAAAGCTACCGCTGCGGCGCCAACAGCTACATCAGCAAGCCGGTGAATTTCCAAGAGTTCGTCACCGTGGTGCAGGATCTGAGCAACTACTGGCTGCTGCACAACGAAGCCCCCTCGCCAGCGCGGGCGATGGGCGGGTGAGCGGACCAGCGAGGCGTGGTGTTCCATGGCGAGGTGCGGCGTGGTGTTCCATGGCGAGGTGCGGTGTGGTGTTCCATGGCGAGGTGCGGTTGATCGATCGTGTGACGCTGTTGTCGTGAAGGAACGGGGAAGCCGCCCAGCCCGCTGGGAGCGCGGAATTCATTCCGCTTGGACGGTCGGGTCGGCTCAATGACAGTTGCCTGCGAGCGCAAGTGTCCCGAAGGGACTTCGCACCACAGCCCTGGGTTGCGAGGGACGAGCTACCCAGGGTAGGCACGACGGAAGATCCTACCTCGAAGAGGTTGTGAACCGGGTGCGTGGTTTCCGGCCAACAGGTGGCGCGATCTTCCGCAACGCCGTCGGCGTAGGCAATTTCCCGGCGGGGACACCCGGGGTAGCTTCGCAACCCCGGGCTTCGTTACCCAGTCCCTTCGGGACAACGAGGTCATGGCGTGCCCCCGTGGACGCGAGCCCCGCCGAACTTGTTAGATGGTTCAGGGCAGTGGTGGAAGTAACCTTACCGGCGGAGGATCGGGACCGGGACAAGGGGGTATCTATATATACCCCCCCTTGTCCCTGTCCCGCTTCCGGGGCGAGACAACTAGGGCTTGTCCCGCTGTTGTCCCGCTTGTCCCGCGGGCTTCAGCGTCCACGCCAAGAGACTCGCTTTCCTCAGAACACCAATGGATTCCGCCCGTTGCATGCGTTTCTTCATGGCTTCGCGGCTCGGACATTGGGTTGTCCCGATGTTGTCCCGGTGAGCCTGAACTGCCTCATCCGGCGTGAGAGCGGGACAAGCCCCATTTGTCCCGCTAGAGGTGAAGATTCCCTCGAAATACTCGCGTTCCTTCACGGCCTTCTTCGCCTCCGCCTCCGCCGCCTTCACCCCGGCGGCGCGCCCCTTGAAGGTGTGCATGCCGGCCTCGTCATTCCATGCGAAGCAGAAGCCCTGCGGCTTCGGGATGTCGCGCTTGCGCATGTCGGTTCCGTAGAGGGTGGAGACGCTGGTCTCGGTGTCCTTGTCGATGCGGAGGTTGGCGTAGGCCTTGCGGTTGAGCTCGGAGCCGAGGTGGCCGCGGGTCTTGCCGGCATCGCTGCCGGGGTTCTCGTGCAGCACGCAGACCATCGGCGCGTGGAACTGCTGCGAAAGCGCCATCAACTCGGAGACCAGCTCCAGCGCCTCGGCCTCGTCGTTCGGGCTGGTGCAGAGGTCGGCGACGCCATCGATCACCACCGCATCGATGCCGCCTTGCTGGTCCCGTTCGTGAGCCAGCGCGTCGCGCAGGATCTGCATGCGCTCGGAGCGATTGAACATCACCAGCGGCAAGGAGACGAGACGCTGCGAATGGCACACGCCGGAGCGGGTCACGCCGCGTTGCACCAGTCCGTGCCAATCGGAGCGGCTTTGCTCGGTATCGAGGTGAATGATCGCGCCGGTCGCCTGGCCGTCCCAGGCGAGGCATAGCGTGTCCCCGCGGGCGGCGAAGTTGCCACGCAGGGCGGCGCCGAGCACCGCGGAGATGACCGCGCTCTTGCCGACCTTCGACTTGCCCTGGATGGCTGTTAGATTGCCGCGGCTGGCGATGGGGATGCCTCCCAGCGTCATGCAAATCTCTTCCGGTGGCGGAAGCTGTGCGGGATCGAAGCGCAGCGCATAGGCCCGTTCGCGGAGCGTGGGCGGGGGTGTGGTCGTGATGATCTCCAGCTTCATGAGAAAAGGTCCGCGGGTTCGATTTCGTCTTTCAGGTCTCTCAAGTCCTTGCCCCTCGGCAGCTTCACCAGCTCGACGGTGCAGCGCAGGTCGAGCAGCAGCGGTTGCCAGTGCGCGGCCATGCCGTCGCCCGCGCGATCGCCATCGGGAATGAAGCGCACGCGCCGGCCGCGAATCAGCGCGGCGGCTTCGGGCGCGAGGGTCTTGCAGCTCGCACCGAGCAGGCCGAGGATGGCCCACGGGTTCTTCCCGCCGGCGATGCCATAGGCGACGTAGTGGCCGATGGCGGTGAGGAAATCGCTCGCGCCTTCCACCAGCAGCACGCTCACCCGGGCGGGCGCGTTTTCCAACAACGCGCAACCGGCCGGCCATGACTTGTCCACGCCGCTGAGCCAATAGGGCTTGCACTTGGAGCTGAACCACTGGCCATCGCAGCGGCGGATTTCCGCGCTCCGCCGGGCGTTGTCGGTGACGACATAACATGCTTTCCCCTCGATGCGGCAGAAGCGCAGCAGGCCGGTGCGGACCGCCGCGCCCACGGCATGGAAAGGAATGCCACGCTTCTTCGCGAATGCCTGCCACGTCGCCTCGGTGCCCTCGACGAGTTCGGCGGGCCACTCGATGCGCTTCGGCGGCGGCGGCGGCTGGGCGGCGGTGGTGGCAGGGACGGCTCTCCGAGCCGTCAGGCTTATGGCGGACCCTTTCAAGGTTTGACCGCTAGCCGATGACTTCGGCCGTCCCCCGCCGGACCGCTCGGAGAGCGGTCCCTGCCTTCCACCGCCCTGCCTTCCACCGCCCTGCCTTCCACCGCCCTGCCTTCCACCGCCCTGCCCTCCACCGCCCTGCCCGGTGCGCTCCAGCCACCAGGTGCGGACGCCGGCATGATCGGTGCCCAGGGCGACGCGGACGAACTCCACGCCATCGCCCCGTTCCCCGGTGCCGTGGTCTTTCCAAGCCCGGCCGTCCGCGAAGATGCTGAAGCTCGGCGTGCGTTCCTCGCGCAGTGGCGAGCGCATGCAGCCGTGCGGCTTCGACTCGCCGGGCAGGCCGAGCATGGCCCACAGCTCGGGAATGGTGTGTTCCTTGATCTCCGCAAAGGCGTCCGCCCCGTGTCCCTTTTCGCTCATGCGCCGGCCTGATTGCTTGTTCAGGCGAACAAATGAAGGGATGCGCCGCGAAAAGGGAAACGCATCGAGTGGCCCCCCACCCTGCGAGGGTGTCCGGCAGGCCTGTGGCTGGCGGCCTTGCCAGCTAACAACTCATTGTTTCACAGTGAACCGCGCATTCACCCCTGGACTCAGAAGCCCCCTTCACGGGCGATGAAAAGAGCCTCCGGGAAGGGCATTTCCCAACGCAGTTCCAAGGCCCGGAGGCCCTCGTGGGGGCCACTCGCGGCGAAAAAATTCTTCCGATAGGTCTCGGCGCGGCGGGGGACCGTGGCAGGGACACGGATAAATGCGATCCCCCGCCTCCGGTGGGTCGGATCGACGACTTCTGGATCCTTCGACTTTCGTCTGTTTCGCTCGTTTCGTTGTTCTCGATATCTTCCCGTGCTGCCCCGCAGCAGGGCTGCTGGCTTCGAGCGGCAGCAGGGCTGCACGCAGTCCGGGTCTCCGACCACCGGTGGCGGGCTTCGTGGTTGCTTCGGGCCGCCCCGTGACGGTTTTTGCTCTTTTCGCGGGCGGTTCCGTGACCATTCTGCCGTCCCCATGACGTGCGACTTCCTGGTGATCGGCGCGGGCATTGCCGGTCTCTCCTTTGCCATCCGTGCCGCGAAGCACGGCTCCGTGATCGTGTTGACGAAAGGTGCGGCGCTGGATTCGAACACCGCTTGGGCTCAAGGCGGGCTCGCCTCGGTGCTGCCGGAGGGTCTGCGCGACGAGGGCGATAGCCTGGAGCTGCACATCGCCGACACGCTCGATGCCGGTGCCGGGCTCTGCAAAGAAGACGTGGTGCGCGCGATCGTCAGCGAGGGCGCGGCGACGGTGGACGACTTGGTGTCCAACGGCGTCGATTTCGACAAGGAGGACGGCCACTTCGCGCTCGGCAAGGAAGGCGGCCACTCGAAGCGCCGCATCCTTCACGCCCGCGATACCACCGGCCGCGAGATCGCCGAGTCGCTGGTGGAGGTCGCGCGGGCGACGCCAAATCTCACGCTGCTGGAAGACCACTTCACCATCGACCTGATCACCACCGGCAAGCTCGGCGTGGTCACGGAGGACCGCGTGCTCGGGGCCTATGTGTTAGAGAAGGCCACCGGCGAAGTGAGGATCTTCCGCTCGGATCGCGTGGTGCTGGCCACCGGCGGTTGCGGCAAGGTGTATCTCTACACGACCAATCCCGACTCCGCGACCGGTGACGGCGTGGCGATGGCCTGGCGGGCCGGCGCGAGCGTGGCGAACATGGAGTTCATCCAGTTCCACCCGACCTGTTTCTACAACCCCGCGGCGATGGGCGCCGAGGCGCGCTCGTTCCTGGTGAGCGAGGCGGTGCGCGGCGAAGGCGGCATCCTGATCAATGCCAAGGGCGAGGACTTCACCAGGAAGGCCGACCCGCGCGGCTCGCTCGCGCCGCGCGACATCGTGGCCCGCGCGATCGACCGCGAGATCAAGAAGACCGGCGCGCCGTGCGTCTATCTGGACGTGACGCACAAGCCCGCGGGCTTCATGCGCGAGCGCTTCCCCTTCATCTACGAGAAGCTTCGTACTTTCGGGCTGGATTGCGAAAAGCAGCCGATCCCGGTGGTGCCGGCGGCGCATTACCAATGCGGCGGCGTGGTCGCCGACATCAATGGCAAGACCACCATCCGCGGGCTGTATGCGATCGGCGAGGTCGCCTGCACCGGCCTGCACGGCGCGAACCGGCTTGCTTCCAACTCGCTGCTGGAGGGCAACGTGACCGCCCGCCGCGCGATCGCGGACATCCTCCTCCACTACGGCGTCGAGAAGAACACCGACGACGCGCCGGAGATCCCGGCCTGGCACCACGGCGACGTGACCGCCCCGGACGAATTGGTGGTGATTTACCACAATTGGGACGAGCTGCGGCGTTTGATGTGGGACTACGTGTCGATCGTCCGCACCGACAACCGGCTGCGGCGGGCGGCCACGCGATTGCGTAATTTGAAAAAAGAAGTGCGTGAGTTCTACTGGGGCCATCGTGTCACCGCCGACATTCTGGAGTTGCGCAACCTCGTCGCGGTCGCTTCTCTCGTCGTCGATTGCGCGATCCGGCGCCATGAATCGAGGGGCTTGCATCATACGCTAGACTACCCCGCCACGGACGACCGGTTCCTGAAAGACACCATCCTGCGACGTTTTTAATAAAACTTAACAATGGGAAGAACAGCACGCGGAGCCAACAATCAAAGCCGGGCGGGACGAACCGCCGGGCTCGTTTTGTCGGCGCTGGTCGCGTTCCTCCCGGTCGCCGGCGCCCAGCAACCGGCAGCCAGGACCACCACCAACCTGCCGCGGGTGGTGATCCCGACTTCCAACCGCTCGACCACGCCGGTGCGCCCGGTCAATCCCGCCGCCGGCCAAGTCTATCCGTGGCAGTTGAACATCACCGCCACCGTCTTCTGGATCGGCGAGCAGCCGACGCAGAACAACCCGACGCCGAACGACAAGTCGTCGTGGGACCAGCAGTGGAAGGAGAATTTCGGCGGCTACGACAATCCCGATCCGGCGGCCCGCGTCGCCAATTACAGCACTTCTGAATTCCGGCCCAAGGACTTCACGCCGCGGCTGAATCCCTTCTACGTGGCCCTGCCCTACAACGACGTGGAAGGCTGGGCGCGCCACAAGCCCGAGGCCTCCAGGGTGATCCCGTGGTTCAACCGCATGAACCCGGCCCCCGGCAAGACCGTGCTCAAGGGCCGCTGGGTGCAGATCTTCAACGGCAAGTACAGTTGCTACGCCCAGTGGGAAGACTGCGGGCCGTGGGTGACCGACGATTTCGAATACGTCTTCCTCAACAAGCGGCCGAAGAACACCTCCAACAAGGCCGCCGGGATCGACATCTCGCCGGCCGTGCGCGACTACCTGAACCTGCAGTCCGGGCAGAAGTGCCACTGGCGCTTCGTCGAGGCGGCGCAGGTCCCGTATGGGGCGTGGAAGAAATACGGCCAGCAGGTGCCGCAGTCCGTCCGCGGGAGCGGCCCGCTCCATGCCCAGCGCCAGACCCCGGCGACGACGAGCCAGACTCCGGTGGCCGGCGGCCCGAATGGCACCCCGAATGTGGATGCCCAGCGCCGCTACCTCGAATACCTGCGCAAGATCCGCGACGAGAAGACGACCAGCCCGGCCCTGCAGACCGGGGGCTGAGCGGCATCGCGGTGAAGAAGTCCCACCGCGAATGGACGCGAATCGGGCCGTTGGATGGGTGGCGTCCAGAGCCCCAACGGGGCGGAAAGGTGATAGCCCGGGGTAAGCGAAGCGCAACCCCGGGAGCACCGGCCCACCTGATGCCGCCCTGAATGGGCGGGATGGGGCCGGAACTACGGGCCGCATCGTTTGACCAGCCCCAGCGCCTCCCTTCAGGAGGCCGTGGCCTTCCGGCGGCTTACCCAGGGCGGCGCTTCGCTTGCCCTGGGCTATCGCATGGCCGCGCCGTTGGCGCTCAAGGCATCCTTGGCGGGGACCCATTCGCGTCCATTGGCGTCCATTCGCGGTTCCCCGATGAATCCTCGTTGCGTTGATTCCACTCCACTGT
>CBKZPU010000157.1:0-11781 GCA_966696705.1 uncultured Verrucomicrobiaceae bacterium
ACCGCCTTCATCAGGCCCATGTTGCCTTCCTGGATCAGGTCGAGGAAGGAGAGGCCGCGGTTGGTGTACTTCTTCGCGATCGAAATCACGAGGCGCAGGTTGGCTTCGACCATCTCGGTCTTCGCCTTGAGCGCTTCCTTGAGCCAGTGGCGGAGGCGCTTGTTGGTTTCATCGAATTGCTCGGCCTCGTGCCAGCAGCGCTGCTGGACTTCGCGGAGCTTGGTGACGAATTCCTTGTCCTCGGGATCGGCCTGCACCTTGCGGCCGTACTTCCAGAACTTCTGCTGGTAGTCTTCGACCTGCTCGCAGAAGTCCTCGACGACCTTCTGCTTGAAGTAGAAGCGGGTGTAGAGGCGGTGAAGGGTTTGAAGGTTCTTCTCGAACTGTTCCTCCAGCTTCTTCTTGCCGCGCGGATTCTTGGCGGACATCTGGCGGAAGAGATCCTCGTTCTCCTCGTGGAGCTGCTTGAGCTGCTCGCATTGCTTGGGGAGGATCTTCATGTAGCGCTCGCGGCTCTCGATCTTCTTGTCGAGGATCACGCGGTCGAAGCGCTCCTTGCCCTTGAGCAGCTTGTCGGCGAGCTCGAGGTAGCACTCGGAAACGAAGCCGAAGAGGTGGAGCTGCTTGGCCACCTCGATCTCGGCGTCTTCGATGCGCTTGGAAATCTCGACTTCCTGCTCGCGGGTCAGCAGCGGGACCTGGCCCATCTGCTTGAGATACATGCGGACCGGGTCGTCGAGGATGTCGAGCTTCTGGTCCTTCGCGTCGTCGTCGATGTCATCGTCGGCATCGCGCTTCTTGTCCTTGAAGCGGTCCACCTCGGAGGCGTCGATGATGTCGAACTCCATGTTGCGGAGTCGCTCCATGATCGCCTCGACGTCCGCCGGCTCGACCAGGTCGTTCGGCAGGATCTCGTTGATGTCGTCGTAGGTGAGGTACTCCTGCTCCTTGGCGAGCTTGATGAGCTCGCGGATCTTTTCCTGGATCTCCGGGGTATCGATGCGCGGCTTGTCGGAGTCGGTGCGGGCCGGGGCTTCGCCAGCGACGGCTTCGACCTTCTTTGGCTCGGCTTGCTTGGAGTCGCCCTTCTTCGCCTCGACCTTCTTCTCGGCGACCGGCGCGGCCTTCTTTGGCGCTTCGGCGGTCTTCGGCTTTTCGGCCTTCACCGGCGCCTTGGCGGGCGCGGCTGCCTTCCCGGCTGTGGCGGGAGCGGCCTTCGGTGCCGGCTTGGCTGGCTTGGCGGGAGCGGCGGCCGCCTTCGGAGCGGGCTTCTTGGCCACGGGCTTGGCTTCCGGCTTCTTGGCGGGCTTCGCGGGCGCGGCCGGCTTCTTGGTGGCTTTCGCCGGGGCAGGAGCGGGCTTTTTGGCGGGCGCGGGTTTCGCTTTGGACGTCGGCTTGGTGGCCTTCGATTTGGCAGCGGAAGCAGCTTTCTTGGTGGACATGGACAGATGGAAGGAAGGGAGGTTCAGGACAAAAGTCTCCCATTATAGCGCAAGCGGACCGAGGTCCGAAGCGGGCGGGAATATTCGGGTCGTCCTGTGACCCGTCAAGGATTGTTTTCGGGCCTTGAGGATGAATGAGTTTTACGTGGAAAATGCTTCGGAGGAGGCTTGCGATTCGGGGCGAAGCGGTCGCTGAAAACGAACCGCTGTCCGACACCTTTGAGCAGCTCGGCGACCAACTTCGTCTCATTGAGCAAGCGGTTCATTTCGCCGGGCTCGAGGCCCGGCTGGCTCATGCGCGCCTTGATCGCCGCGTCGCGCCGGTGCAGCGCTTTCGCGCAGATGTCGGCCAATGCGGCTTCCGCGGCGCTCACCACGTCTTCCGGCGGGTCGTCGTGGAAGGTCGGGTCGGAGGTCAAGGCGAGCCGTTGCGGTTCGGAAAGGCCGGCCATGAAGGCGTTGACCGAGACGTGAGAGGCCGGATCGGGACGAGCCGAAAGGATTTCTTCCAGCAACGGGACGCCTTCGAGGTACTCGGCGGCCTCGTGCAGCGTCTCGAATTGCTCGGCCAGCCATTCTTGTGCGACGGCCGAGTGCAGGGCCAGGCCGCAGAGGTAGGAAACGGCCGTATCGATCGGCATCCCTTCGATCTTCTCCGGTTCCGGAGGCGCGTTGCGATCGACGTGCTGGGGCTTGTTCTTCGCCGCCCGCGCCGCGCGGAAGACGGCGTCGCGGAGTTCGATGGAGCCCGCCTGCAGGCGCGTGCTGACGTGCTGGATCATTCCCTCGCGGAGAACGGCATCGGGGATCAGCGAGAGCAAGGATGTGCATTCTCGCGCGAAGGCCAGCCGCTGCTGCGGATCGGCGAGCAGGCCGGCGGCGGCGGCTTGGTCGATCTTGAAATCGAAGAAATCGACCGCGCCGGCGAGTTGCTCGCGGAAGGCATCCGCGCCGTGCTTCTGCATGAAGGAATCCGGGTCCTCACCGGCTGGCATGCGGACCACGCGGACGGCGATGCCTTCGTGGGCGAGCTCGCGATAGGCCCGCTCGGCCGCGGTGAAGCCGGCCTTGTCGGCATCGAAGCACAGCAGGGCGGTCTTGGCGTAGCGGCGCAGCAGCTTGGCGTGATTCGGCGTGAAGGCCGTGCCGAGCGGCGCGATCGCATGGGTGATGCCATGCTCGTGGCAGGAGATCGCGTCGATCTGGCCTTCGCAGAGCAGCACGCAGCTTTCCTTGAGAATGGCCTGCCGGGCGCGTTCGAGCGCGAACAGCACGTTGGACTTCTTGAAGACCGGGGTTTCCGGTGAATTGATGTATTTGCCGCTATTCGGGTCATGGCGGAGCTGACGGCCCGAAAACGCGATCACGTCGCCATGCTCGTTGCGGATCGGGAACATCAGCCGGTCGCGGAAGCGGACGTAGATGCCGCCGCGTTCCTTTTCGACGAAGATGCCGGCTTCGATCCATTCGCCGCGCTTGTAATTCCTGGTGCGGGCCCAATTGAGAAAGGTGTCGGGATTCTCCGGCATCCAGCCGATCTGCCAGCGGACCGCCATCTCCTTGCCGAAGCCGCGCGACTTCAGGTATTCCCGCGCATGGGTCGCCTCGCGGGTGAAGAGCATCTTGTGCAGGAATTCCGAGGTCTCCCGGTGCAAGTCGAGCAGGCGGCCCCGTTGCCGGCGGGCGCGATCCTCCTTGGGATCGACCGCTTCCTCCACGACCGCGATGCCGACGCGGGCGCCGAGCTTTTTGATCGCATCGGCAAACGTGAGGTTTTCGATCTCGCGGACGAACGTGATGGCGTCGCCGCTCTTTTTGCAGCCGAAGCAATGGAAGAATTGGCGCGCCTGGTTGATGTTGAACGACGGCGTCTTCTCGTGGTGGAACGGGCACAGGGCCTTGTAAACCGCCCCCGCGCGCTTCACCTCGATGTAGGATCCGATCACGTCCACGATGTCCGTGGCGGCGAGGATCTGTTCGGTGGTTTCGCGGGAAATCTGCGACACGCCCGCGAGTAAAGCGTCGCCACGGAAAATCAAAAGCGCGCGATGCCTAACTTTTCGGATGCGGACTCGAAACCCCGGTGCAGCTTGACTCGATCGATGGAATCCCTCCGTGGATCGAAACATCCAGATCGCCATGAAAGTCGTCCGCAAGAACGCCAAGGGTGAAACCCGCGAATTGCTGCTGAAGGAGTATTTCCTCAATGCTTACCTCATCGCGCTGCTCAAGCGGGTGGGGGAAGGTGCCGCGAAATTCTCCAAAACGCCTGAATTGCAGCCAGTCAGGGTGCGGCCGGGCCGGTGACGGCCTTGGTGCTTGAAATGGGAGGTTGCCTTGCCGGAGGCCATCGGTTAGCGTTCCGGCAATGGACGACCTCCGCATCATGAGGTCCGCACTGGGCTGGCTGGAACTGGGTTTGCCGGAGGAAGCCTTGTCGGAACTCGCCTCGCTTTCCGCGAGGGACCGGATGCGCCGGCACGCACTGGAACTCCGGCTGATTGCCGAAATGGAATCCCGCCGCTGGAATGCCGCCGCGGACACCGGCCGGCTGTTGTGCCTGAAGGAGCCGAAGGAAGCTCGTTTTTTCATCCATGCCGCCTATTGCCTCCATGAAACCGGCGACACGCTGGCGGCGCGTGACTGGCTTCTACGGGGGCCGGCCACGTTGATCGAGGATCCCTTGTTCCACTACAACATCGCGTGCTATCTCGCCGTGCTCGGGGATCGCAAGCGGGCGGAGTCGCACTTGGAACGGGCCTTCGAGATGGATGCCTCGCTGCGGGAATCGGCGCAGGAGGATACGGATCTGGCGGCGCTTCACAAGAAGTGAGGTGGCTCGGTGGTGACCGTTCCGACCAATGGTCGGAGACCCGGACTGCGCGCAGCCTGCTGCCGCTCGAAGCCAGCAGCCCTGCTGCGGGGAAGCGCCCATGTGTTTTTTCTCACTTTACGGCTCGAATCGGGGATCAACGCCCTTCGAGTACACTCCGATCGGTCAAGGTAGCCTAGCCTCTTGGACCACGTGGGCATAGACCCATCCCGGCTGACAATCTTCGGAACGCCCGAACTGCTCGTGAATTTCCTTCCAAGCGGTTCTCGCGCGGTCAGGGTGCGTTTGAATGAGGCAGTCGATTGCGTAGGTCTGATAATGCAGCGTCTCCTTGATGGGGAGTGCAAGGATCGCCTCAATGGCCTTCAGGTATTGCCCTTCGTCCCCCAGTCGATGGAAGGCGAGCGCCAGTTCGATCAAGAGGTACGGATGGGTCGTCGCCAGATGCTCGGAGAGCTTGCCGGTGTTTGCGTTCGTGCCACACATCCCGATCGCCCGAACCGCGCGAGCGCGGATTTCAGGCTCATTGGAACGGTCCAAATCTTGAATCCAAAACTCCCGACTCTCGAAAACCTTCCGGTCCGGCACGTTGATCCCAACCAGGTCAAAGTCTCCCCGGGTGAACGCCTTTCTGACGATCTCGCGATCCAGCACGACAAAACCCCGTGCATAGCTGGCAAACGCTTGCCTCGCCACAGCGGGCACCTCGTCGGCTGACAATCTCTCCAGCACTCGTCGCGCTTCAGCACCAGGCACATCGGACTTCGCTGCGATGCAATATCGCACCTGCCACACAGGCGACTTGCTGAGAGCCTCAAGATCCTCGGCCGCTTCCGCATGGCAGCCGGGCAACACGAACAGCGTGCAAAGCATGAGGGGGAGAATGCGCATGACTTTGTCTTTCCGGTCTAATGGTGAAATCAGTCTCTTGGACTCTGACATTCCCGCCTGCTCCGGGGCAAATCCATTCCCATCCGATGGCTTCCATCCATACTCGGGTTCGCCCGCCCGGATCGCATCTACCCACCGCCGGTACCAATCACGGGTGTCCGCACGGTTCTCAAGCTCCGGCCTGAACCAGCGGGCAAGGAGCGCGTCGGACCGAGCCTCCGACAGCTGGGATGATCGCTTGGCCGATAATCGGACTTCTCCCTGCATAAGGCGTCACGTTGTGACGCGATCATGGTGCTCATCCTACCCGGCACTGCGTGCCGGGCTTTGATGAGTCGTCCCGTTGGGACGAAGAGTGGTGTCGATTGGGCGGGTGAGGTGATGGGATGGCACATGGGTGCTTCCCCGCAGCAGGGCTGCTGGCATTGAGCGGCAGCAGGCTGCGCGCAGTCCGGGCCTCCGGCTGCCGGATTCGCGCCGCCTGAAAAAGTAAGCCCGCACCTCGAGAGGAGCGGGCTTCTTCGTGATTGGATGCTTACAGGGAAGCTTACTTGCCCCAGCGCTCGAGCAGCGTCTTCGCCATGTCGCTCGGCGTTTCGGCGACGGCGATGCCGCACTCGGCGAGGATGCGCTTCTTGGCTTGCGCGGTGTCTTCCTCGCCGCCGACGATGGCACCGGCGTGGCCCATGCGGCGTCCCGGAGGGGCGGTGGCACCCGCGATGAAGCCGGCGATCGGCTTCTTGCAGTTTTCCTTGGCCCAGCGGGCGGCTTCGACTTCCGCGGTGCCGCCGATTTCGCCGATCATGATGATGGCTTCGGTTTCCGGGTCGTCATTGAACATCTGCAGGACGTCGAGGTGGCTAGTGCCATTGATCGGGTCACCGCCGATGCCGACGCAGGTGCTCTGGCCGTAGCCGAGCTGGGAAAGCTGGAACACGGCCTCGTAGGTGAGGGTGCCGGAGCGCGAGACGACGCCGACATTGCCGCGCTTGTGGATGTAACCGGGCGCGATGCCGATGCGGCAGCCGCCGTGCGACTTCTCGCCGCGGCCGGGGGTGACGATGCCGGGGCAGTTCGGGCCGATCAGGCGGGACTTGGAGCCCTTCATGGCCTCCTTCACGCGCATCATGTCCATGACCGGGATGCCCTCGGTGATGGCGACCACCAACTCCACGCCGGCATCGACCGCTTCAAGGATGGCGTCGGCCGCGAATGGCGGCGGGACGAAAATGGCCGACGCGGTGGCACCGGTTTCCTTCACGGCCTGGGACACGGTGTCGAAGATCGGCACGAAGTCGGCGAACTTCTGGCCCGCCTTGCCCGGCGTGACGCCGGCGACGAGCTTGGTGCCGTAGTCGAGGGACAGCTGCGCGTGGCGCGCGCCGAAGCTGCCGGTGATGCCCTGCACGAGGAGCTTGGTATTTTCGTCAACGAGGATGGCCATGGCTAAGCTGTGGGGAAGTATCTGGAATCAATGCGAACACTCGGGGTGGTTCGGCTTCTTCTGGTGGATTGCCACCGTGTTGCCGTCGGGATCGGCGATGAGGGACATGCGGCAGATGGGATAATCCTGAATCGGCAGGACGATGGTCACGCCGGCGTCCTTGAGCGTGGCGATCGCGGCATCGAGGTCTGCCACCTCGAAGCAAAGGCCGCCGCCGTTCGGGTTTGGCTGCCATTGCTCATTCGCCTGAGCGATGGCCAGTGTGTGGCCGCCGGGGATCTCGAACTCGACCCAGCCGACCTTGCCTTCGTGCTCGAAGACCATGCCTTCCTTGAGGCCGAGGATTTCCCCGTAGAACTTGCGTGTCCGCGCGATGTCAGTCGCCGGGTATCCCGTGAAGGCTGCTTCCTTGATGCCGATTCCTTTCATAGCGGGACACCCGTAAGCGCGTCAGGCGACGGCCGCCACGATCTTTTGGGCGCCGTCCGCCATGGTGCTGGCGGAGACGATGTTCAGGCCGCTGGCGTCGAGCGTGGCCTTGCCGGCTTCGACGTTGTTGCCTTCGAGGCGGACCACCAGCGGGATCGGCAGGCCGGTTTCCTTGGCCGCGGCGATCACGCCTTCGGCGATGACGTTGCAGTCCATGATGCCGCCGAAGATGTTGATGAGGATGCCCTTCACCTGCGGGTCGCCGAGGATGATCTTGAAGGCCGCGGTGACCTGCTCCTTGGAAGCGCCGCCGCCGACATCGAGGAAGTTCGCCGGTTCGCCGCCGTAGTGCTTGATGATGTCCATGGTGGCCATTGCGAGGCCGGCGCCGTTGACGAGGCAGGCGATGTTGCCGTCGAGGCCGATGTAGTTGAGGTCGTATTCGGACGCGGCGACTTCGCGCGGGTCTTCCTCTTCCTTGTCGCGCATGGCGACGATCTCCGGGTGGCGGAAGAGCGCGTTGTCATCGAAGCCGAACTTGGCATCGAGCGCCAGCACCCGGCCGTCCGGCGTGGTGACCAGCGGGTTGATCTCGACCATCGAGCAGTCGAGGGACACGAAGAGCTTGTAGAGGTTGGAAAGCAGCTTGCCGAATTGCTTGCCGAGGTCGCCGGAGAGTCCGAGCGCGGCGGCCAGCTTGCGGACCTCGTAGCCCTGCAGGCCGAGAAGCGGATGGACGAACTGGCGGATGATCTTCTCCGGCGTGTTGTGAGCCACGTCCTCGATGCTCATGCCGCCTTCGGTGGAGGCGACGATGACCGGGCGGCAGGTGGCGCGGTCCATGAGGATGGCGAGGTAGTACTCGTGAGTGATGTCCACGGCCTCGGCGATCATCACCTTGCGGACCAGCTTGCCGGCCTCGCCGGTCTGCACGGTCACCAGGGTTTCATTGATCATCTTGCCGGCGAACTCGCTGGCTTGCTCGGGCGATTCGATGAGATGGACACCGCCTTGGAAGCCGTTCTTGAAGTGACCCTTGCCACGGCCACCGGCGTGCACCTGGGCCTTGATGACCAGCTTCGCTCCGGCGAATTCCTTCGCGGCGGCGGCGGCTTCTTCGGGGGTGGAAGCGACTTTGCCCTTCGGGCTCGGCACTTGGAAGCGGTCGAAAAGCTCCTTCGCCTGGTATTCGTGGATGTTCATGGCCGTCGGAAAAACGCGGCGACGCTAAGGGACCGGCCGGACCGGTCAAGGAAAAGGCCGGACGCCGGGAAATTGGTGCGGGATGGCCATGGGAAACGCCGGATTCGGACAAGAAATCACCGGCAAATCGGCTCGAAAACGTCCCGCCATGAGGGCTGCAAATCCGAGCATGAAAGGCGGCTCATTCGAGGTGGGATGGATTGACCGGCGGACTCCAACAGGCACGCTGCCGCGGTGCGTCTGAAATTGATCCTCGCCTACGACGGCCGCGATATCGAGGGCTGGCAATCCCAAGCCGGTGGCAACACCGTCCAAGACCTCGTCGAGAAGGCCATCGCCGAAACGGCCAAGCAGCCGGTCCGCCTGCATGGTTCGGGGCGCACCGATGCTGGCGTGCACGCGCTCGCGCAGGTCGCGCATTTCGATGCGCCGGATGACCTGACGATGAATCCTTTCAACTGGGTGCCGGCGCTCAATACCAAGCTTCCCGGATCGATCCGCGTGATGGCTTGCGAGGAGGTCGCCATCGATTTCCACGCCCGCATTTCGGCTGTCGAAAAGACCTACCGCTACGACATTTCGACCGAGCCGGTGCTGTCGCCGTTCCGCGCCGCAAGGGCTTGGCATTTGCCGCGACAACTCGATCCCTTCACGCTGCGCGAGGCGATCGGCTTGTTCGAGGGCCGGCATGACTTCGAGGCCTTCGGCGCGAAGCGCGGCTACGAGACCGAGGAAACCAGCTACGTCCGCAACGTGACTCGCGTGGAACTGGAGGAGATCGAGTTTGGCTGGCGGCTGCGGTTTTCGGGCGAGGGCTTTCTTTACAAGATGGTGCGCCTGATGACCGGCACCGCGGTGCAAGCGGCGCAGGGGCGGCTGCGGATTGATCAGGTGGCCGCGTATCTCGATCAGCCGCCCGGCTTGCCGGTGGGAAAGAGCCCGTTCTGTGCGCCGGCGGATGGGCTTTATCTGGAATCGGTGCGTTACGATTGACGCGTTATGGAGATCCGCCCCATCGCCCACCTGCGCACCTGTTTCGGCAGCAAGTTTGCCGTGCCGCGCCAGCCGGGGCTGTGCCCGAGTGCGTGGGGCGAACTCGTCTTTGAGCCGGAGTTCCGTCAGCCGGAGGCCTTGCGTGGGATCGAAGGCTTTTCCCATCTCTGGCTGATCTTCGGCTTTCACCTCACGGCGAATGCAGGGTGGAGCCCCACTGTTAGACCGCCGCGGCTTGGAGGAAACGAGCGCGTCGGAGTTTTCGCCACCCGCTCGACCTTCCGGCCCAACAACCTGGGCCTTTCGCTGGTTCGTCTCGACGGCATCGAGCCACGGGAGAAGGAGGGGAACGTGCTGCTGTTGGGTGGGATCGATCTCGTGGACGGCACGCCGGTTTTCGACATCAAGCCCTACCTTCCGTATGCGGAAGCATTGCCGGAGGCCCGTGGCGGCTTTGCTCCGGATGAGCCCCGACGCTTGGAAGTCACCGCGGCCACGCCGGCGTTCGACCTGCTCCCGGAGCGCTCGCGGCGGGTCATCGTGGAAGCCTTGTCGCTGGATCCTCGTCCGCCCGCCGGTCGGGATGAACCCGGCCGCATTCACGGCGCAGGCCTCTGTGGCATGGAGGTGAAATTCCAAGTGGAAGGCGACGAGTGCCGGATCCTGGCCGTGGAAGCCTCTCCCGGTTCGGGGTTGAATGGTTAAGTTAAGTGAACTAAGTTCCCGACCATGAACGGGAAGCCCCTCGCGCTCTTGCTGGCCAGCGCCGCTCCATTTCTCTGCCTCATCGGCTGCAAGAGCCGCGAGGAATCCGCCAAGCAGGAACTCAAGGACAGTGGCTACGACCTCACGCCCGAGGCCTTCTTCCGTGCGGCGGAAAGCGACGACGTGAACGCACTGGAGAAGCTCGTGGCCAACGGGATCGCCGCCGACACGCGGAATGCCGCGGGCGACACCGCGCTCCACGCCGCCGCGGGAGCCGGCATGAAGAAGGCCGCCGATTTCCTGCTCGATCACAAGATCCCGGTGGATGTCACCGGCGCGGAAGGGCGCACGCCGCTGATGGCTGCGGTCATGCGCGGCACGCCGGAGATGGTGCGCTATCTCCTTTCGCAAAAGGCCGATCCCCACAAGAAGGACGCGCAGGGCTTCAAGCCGCTGATGCTCGCGGTCCGCGAAGGCCGCGGCGAGATGGTCGGCGAGCTTGCTCCCTATGACCGGGAAAAACTCGACGACGCCTTGTTAGTCGCCGCGCTGGAAGGCAAGGCATCGGTCATTGACGCGCTCACCAACTACGGCGCGTCCATTTATGCCCGCATGGACGATGGCCGCACGCCGTTGATGCTGGCCGCGCAGAACGGCCACCTCGAGGCGGTGGACATGTTGTTGGAGATCGGCGCGAACCGTTTTTCGATGGATGACCAAGGCCGCATCGCCGCCGACATGGCCCGCGAGGCGGGACATGAGGAGTTGGCCTTGCGCTTGGCTGAAGCTCCGCAGGAAGACGAGTTCGCCATCGAAGAGCCCGCCGATCTCGGGGCGGAGATGCTGGCGAAAGTCGTGGCAAAGGAAGCCGCTCCCGCCGACCCGGCATCGGGCAAGCCCGCGGACCTGCGTTGGAACAAGCCGGTGCCCGGCCAAGGTGGCGGTGCCTTTGGAGCGCTTCCCAATGAGTCCGCGCCTCCCATGTTAGACGGCGTGGTGCTGGAACCGGTGGCGGGTCAAGATTCGCCCGCCGCCTCTGCCAAGGTGCCGATCGTCATGCGTGCCTATCGCCAGAAGGATCTCCCGTTGCGGGTCGAGTCCGTGCAGGGCCAAGTGGCCACGCTGCGGCTTTCGGGGGGCGGGACAAAGGAAGTCCCGCAGGGGCAGGCCATTCCGGGATCCCGCTTGAAGATCGTCCGGGTCGAGCGCCGCGTGGGGGATCTCAAGGACCAAGGGGGCGAAACCGAGGTCTCGGTGGTGGAAGTCGAAGACACCGTGACAGGGCGGAAGCGCGAGCTGATTTCCGGCGTCGAGCCGACGGCCCACGATCCGGTGGCGTTGGTTGAAGATGGCCAGGGCAGGCACTTCGTTGCCAAGGCCGGCCAGAAGTTCCGCGGGGCGGACGGCACGGAGTATGTCGTGACCGATGTCCGGCCGAATCAAATGGTGATTGAGAATCGCACCCAAGGTGATGTAATAACGGTCCCGCTCCGCGGCCCGCGGGGTTGACTTCCTTCCATCATGCCCGCCAAGACGATCGAGCCGGGGAATCCGGTGAAGCAATTCTCCGTCCTCCTCCCCAACCGCGCCGGCGCCCTCGCCTCGCTGGTGAAGCTCCTCCGCTCCTCCGCCATCGAAGTGGTGGGGATCAGCGTTCAGGATTCCCGAGATGCGACCATTGCCCGGCTGGTAGTCACCGACCCGGACACGGCGGAACAGATTTTCGTGGAGAAGGGGATCCCGCACACGACTTGTGAGCTGGTCGTCATTTCGCTGCGGGAATCCGGACCCGAACTGCTGCCGGTGCTCGATACGCTGATGGTCGCGGAGACGAACATCGA
>CBKZPU010000158.1:0-11666 GCA_966696705.1 uncultured Verrucomicrobiaceae bacterium
AGGCAGGGACGCACAAGGCAGGGACGCACAAGGCAGGGACGCACAAGGCAGGGACGCCTTTCCAAGGCGTCCGGCGGATGGCGGCCCGCCCGCGATTCCCGGCCTGTTTCATGAAGGCGGGCCGTTCCCCGCCGGACTGCTCGGAGAGCGGTCCCTGCCAGAATTACGGAGTCAGGAAGTGCCCGATGGTCTCCTTGGCGTGCTTCAGGTTGTCCCCGGCGTCCTCGCCTTTCTCCAGCTTTGCCGCGTGGTTGAAGTGGATCATGAAGAGTTGCTTCCCGTCGTAGGTATCCTTCATCGAGAAGCTGTCCTTTTCCCGCAGCACGCCGGCCCAAGTGTCACGGACGCCCTTCCAGTAGTCGCCGGTCTTGGCCCAGTAGGCGTTGAAGGCGGTGGCGAGGTCCGGCGCGGTGATCTCCTCGTAGCGATCGACGCCGAGCTCCTTGCCGAGGCACTTGCGGGTGCCGTCCTTGTCCACTTGCACCTTGCGGTTGCTCTGCACGTGGACCCAGCCGTTCGGGGTGATGCTGATCTCGTGGGTGCCTTCGAGGACGTTGTAATCCTTGCGGATGGTGAACTCGCGGCGCGGCAGCGGGCGCGGGCAATCGTCGCTGCGCCACGTCGAAAGCCCCCCGTCATGCGTCCACGCACCGGCGACCTCGTAGCGCGGCGAGTCATCGACCTGGAAGACCGACTGCGACCAGCGGCCTTGGGGGGTCGCTGCCGGGAGCTTTTTCCACGTCAGGTCGCCCTGGTAGACCTGCAGGTCCGGATCCTGCCACGTCCAGTCCTGCCGCCAGTGCTTCATGACGTGCGGGCCGTCGGTCTCGCCCTTGTCGTTCTTGAAATACATCACCAGCGAGTGCTGGAGGCTGATGAATTCGCCGCGGTCTTCGAGCAGGGTTACGTTTTCGGTACCCCACGAGAAATAAGGGCGGGTGGGCTTGAAGTTCTCCGCAAGGCCGAGGGTCTCGGTGAAGTCAAAGCTGACGCGGTAGTTGCCGGCCATCGCGAGGATGGCGCGACGGTCTTTCTCGAACTTCGAAAGGCCCGGCTCCTGGAGCCTTTTCCACGCCTCCTTGGAGCCTTTGAGGAGGGTCACGTCCGCGCCCTTGGTCGTGCCGCCCCGCGGTGTCATCTCCTTCCAATCCATGAATGGCCAGGCGAAGACATGGCCGCCGGCAGGTTCCGGCTTGGCTTCCTGCGCGGGCGAGGTCTGCAAACCGGCGCAGGCCGCGAGCCAAAGGATAAAGGAGGGGCGTTTCATGAGAATCGCGGAGAGCCTAGGCGGCTTCGCGATTTCCTCAACGAGAGATCTCGCGGCTTGGCGCCTTCGTGAGAACTCGGAAGCCCGAGCCTGTCGGGTTTCCTGCGGCGATCCCGTTAATCCTTGCACCGGTATTTCCGGTGCCGCCGATCCCATGCCTGCCACCCGCACCTCGCTTTCGCTGATCTTTGCTTCCGCCCTCACCTGCCTGTCGGTGGCCCGCGGCGACCTGACCTACGTGGATGCGACCTCGGGTGCCGGAGGCAATACGACCTTGGCCAACGGCAGCACCTTCACGCCGCCGCTCAACGGCACCAACGGCGCGGACCAGCAGTGGGAGCAACGCACGGTCTTCGGCTCGGGCGGGAACATCTATGAGTCCGGCGGAGAAGGCGCGGAAAACGCACCCGAGTTGCGCATGAAACTCACCGGTCTGGTGCCCGGCGGGAACTATCGGGTCCGGGTGCACTTCTGGGACGCGGGTCCGGCTTGGCGGATTCGCGCCGGATTCAGCTCGGCCCCGGGGACCAACACCTTGTTCGCCAACCAAGCGGAAGCCGCGGGCATCGGGGCCGCCGGCGCGGTGGCGGCAAACACCCTGAGCTATACCGTGGCGCCCACGACCTTCGTGGAGTCGGACCGCACGATGTTTTCCGCGGATCTGGGCACCACTCTTGCGGACGCGAGCGGCGAGATCGCGGTGTTTCTCGACGACCTCGCGCCGGTGCTTGGGGCGAACGACCGTACATGGTTCGATGGCCTCTCGTATGAAACCGAGGCCCCGGTGAATGCGGTCCGCTATGTCGATGCCACCACTGGCAACACCACGCGCTGGGACGGCACGATCTTTGCACCGGCGGCCGAGGGCGTGACCGGTGCGGATAACAACTGGGAGCAGCGCACCCTCGGCAACGGCGGCTCGGCCTTCGAGTCGAATTTCGAGGCGCCGGAAAACGCGCCGCTGCTGGTCACGACGCTCACGAACCTGACGCCTTCGACCTCTTATGTCCTCCATGCGTATTTCTGGACCGATGGCGGGAACTGGCGGCTCAAGGCATCCGCCGATGTCGCCGACATCCAGATCAACGGCACGGCGGGCAATCTAACCGACGACTTCCTTCCATCCACCCCGCACACTCATTTCGCCGCGAACAACAATGCCGGTGGCTCCGCCACGGTCGGGACGCTGGCCTCGGCCACGACCTTCACGACCGCGCCGCTGTTCACGGAAGGCAATCGCACGTTGATGCAGGCGAACCTCGGCGTTGCGACCAGTGACGCGAGCGGCTCGCTCAAGATCTACATCGACGACTTCGCCGATGGCAGCGTGGTGCCGCGCACGTGGTACGACGGCATCGGTTACAAGCTCGCCCAATCCTTGGACCCCGCGCTGGACGAAGACGGCGATGGCCTCACCAACGGCCAGGAGGCCTCGCACGGCACCGATCCTTACCTCGTCGATACCGACGGGGATTCCTACGGCGACAAGGTGGAGATCGATGCCGGAGCCGATCCTCTCGATGCGGCTTCGATTCCGCCGTTGCCGGGCAATGGCCTGGCGATCGCTCCCGATGGTGCGTGGACGTGGTTCAATGACGAGCGCGCGATCTTCCATCAAGGATCGCTCTTCACCGGCTACGTGAAGGCCAACGGCCAGTATGGCATCACCCGCTACGATCCGGTGGCCCACGAGGTCTTCCACATGGTCATCAGCACCGCGGCCTCGCAGCAGCAGGACGACCACAACAATCCATCCATCACCGTGCTGCCGGATGGCAAGCTGCTCGCGATCTATTCGAAACACCTCGGCGGTTCGCAGTTCTATCAGCGCACGTCGCTGGTGCCCTTGCCTTCCTCCATTGCCGATTGGGGACCGGAGATCACGGTGGCGATGCCGAACAATCACACCTACTCGAACGCCTACCTGCTCACCGGCGAAAGCAACGCGATCTACAATTTCTCCCGCTGCATCAATTTCAACCCGACGCTCACCAAGTCGTTCGACAACGGGGTCACGTGGGAAACACCGCAGCAACTGATCGAGGTCGGCACCAACAACGTGCGGCCCTATCCGCGCTATTGCTCGAACCACACCGACCGCATCGACCTGATCTACACCGACGGCCACCCGCGCGATGTGGACAATTCGATCTACCACATGTTCTACCAGGCAGGGGCGCTCCACCAAACCGACGGAACGGTCGTGGACACGATCGCGAACCTGCCGCTTGACCATCAGGGCGGCCAGCGCGGCTCGGTCATTTATCAGTTCTCCAATGCCGCCTGGGGAGCCGGGCAGGGGCCGGACGACTGGATTCCCGGCGCGCGCGGGTGGACGTGGGATGTCCACTACGGCAGCGGCGGCCATCCGGCGTGCGTGTTCCAGGTGCAGACTGGCACCGACGGAACATGGGCGACCTCGCGGATCTATTATTACTTCGCGCGCTGGAACGGCACGGAGTGGGAGAAGAAATTCATCGCCCAAGGCGGCCGCGGCATCTATGCGGCGGAGTCGGACTACGGCGGCGGCATGTGCATCGATCCGTCGCATCCGAACGTCATCTACATTTCCTCGAACGCCGCGAATCCCTTCAGTCTGGCCGATGTGAGCAACGTGCCGCTGCGGGAAAACGCGCGCTATGAACTCTACCGCGGCGTCACGAACGATGGCGGCCAGACCTTCACGTGGGAGCAGCTCACGACCAATTCGGAGCGCGACAACCTGCGGCCGATCGTCCCGGAGAACCACGGCTACGACCGTGCCTTGCTGTGGTTCAACGGAACCTACACCTCTTACACCAACTTCGACACGCAGGTGTTGGCGGTGCTGGAAAATGAACTCGCGGTGCGCTCGTCGAGCTTCGGCGGGAATGCCGGCACGCTCACGTGGGACTCCTCGCCGGGTCGCACCTACCGCATCACGGGATCGGGGGATCTGACCGGCTTTCCCCATGAGGCCGCCGCGGGGATCGAATCGCAGGGCGGCAGCACGAGCCACACATTCGCCTTTCCACCGCCGCTCCAGAACGCGCCGAAGGCATTCTTCCGCGTCGAGACCGAGTGAGGGGCCCGGTCGATCTTCCCATGGACAAGCTTCATCTGGGATTTTAAGCTGTGAAAAACCCAATTTTGAGCGAACTCACGCGCATCCTCGAGACGGCTGGCGGGAACGCACTCCCCATGTCGGCGGAGCTCTTGCCGCTGGTGTACGACGAGCTGCGGAACGTCGCGCGCGAACGCATGTCGAATCTCGCTCCCGGCCAGACGCTGCAGCCGACCGCGCTGGTGCATGAGGCATGGCTGAAGCTTTCCAGCGAGGAAGGCCGGGTATGGAATGACCGCGCGCATTTCTTCCGTGCCGCGGCGCAGGCGATGCGTCAGATCCTGGTCGATCGCGCCCGCGCCAAGGCGACCCGCAAGCGCGCCGTGAACCCGGAGGTCTTCGAGATGCAGCAGTTCGACCTCGCCGATGCCACGCTCGACGAGCGGGTGTTGCTGGTGGACGAGATGATGACCCGCCTCGAAGCCGAGGAGCCGGACAGCGTGCGGCTGATCACCCTCAAGTTCTTCGGCGGGCTCACCAACCAGGAAATCGCGACGATGGATGGTGTGACCGAACGCACCGTGGAACGCCACTGGGCCTATGCGAAGGCGCTGCTCTATCAGATGATCCGCGAGGAGACCGGCGATGAAGCAGCCTCCGTCGATTAACCGGCTTCTTTTCGTCGCGGCGTCGAACTTTGCCACCGCGGAGGAGAGACGTGCTTTCCTGAAGTTCGCGTGCCGCGGCGACGAGGCCCGGCTGAAGCGGCTGGAGGTCCTGTTGGAGGCGCGCGGCGAGGCCGAGGAATTCTTCGAGTTCCAGCCGGCGGTGGAGCCGGTTCAGGAAACGCCGGGCGAAGGGGAGGGCGGGCTCGGTGCGCGGATCGGACCGTACCGCCTGATCGACCGGATCGGTGCCGGCGGCTGTGGCGTCGTCTATCTCGCCGAGCAGCAGGAGCCGGTGAAGCGCAAGGTGGCGCTCAAGATCATCCGGCTCGGCATGGACACGGAGAGCGTGATCGCCCGCTTCGCCATGGAGCGCGAAGCCTTGGCCCTGATGGATCATCCCAATATCGCGCGGGTGCTCGACGCCGGGACCACGGCCTCGGGCCGGCCGTTCTTCGTGATGGAGCTGGTCGATGGAGAAAGGATCACCGACTACTGCGACCGCAAGCGGCTCGGCCTGCGCGAACGGCTGGAGCTTTTCACCCGCGTCTGCGAGGCGATCCAGCACGCCCACCAGAAAGGGGTCATTCATCGCGACATCAAGCCGTCGAACGTGTTGGTGCGCGATCACGACGGCCGCCCCGAACCGAAGATCATCGACTTCGGCATCGCCAAGGCCACGGCCGGTGGATTCGAGAGCGACATCACCTACACGAAGCTCGGCCAGCTTGTCGGTACTCCGGCGTACATGAGCCCGGAGCAGGCGGAAGGTGGCGTGGACATCGACACGCGCAGCGACATTTACAGCCTGGGGGCGATGCTCTGCGAGCTGTTGACCGGCCGGCCGCCGTTCAGCCCGGAGCAATTCAAGGACCGCGGCGCCGACGAGATCCGCAACATCCTGCGCGGCGAGGAAACCGGCGTGCCATCGAATCGGCTGCGCGGGGCCTCGAAGGACGAGATCGGCAAGATCGCCGAGCATCGTGCGGCGGATCCGCAGCGGCTGGCTGGCCAACTCGCCGGTGACCTCGATTGGATCGTCATGAAGGCGATCGAGAAGGACCGCGGTCGCCGCTACGAGACGGCCAACGGTCTGGCGATGGACGTGCAGCGCTATCTCAATGAGGAGCCGGTGCTGGCTCGTCCGCCAAGTCGCGGCTACCTGCTGATGAAGATGGTGCGGCGCAACCGCATCGCCTTCGCCGCGGGCAGTGTGGCGATGTTCGGGTTGCTCGGTGGCTTCGGAGTTTCGACCTTGCTGTTTCTTCGCGAGAAGGACGCCCGCGAGGAACAGGCGCGGTTGCGGGAAGAAGCGGAAAAGGCGAAGTCGGTGGCGGAGTTGGCCCAGGCGGCGGCGGAAGAAGCGCGGGCCGAGGAAGCCCGGGCGCGGGCCGAGGAAGCCCGTCTGAGCGAAAAGGACCAGGCCGCGGACATCATGTCCCAAGCCGCCGTGCTCGTGCGCTACAATGAATTGGCGCGGGCCGATGCCCTGCTCGAGGGCTTCACGGCCGACCGCACGCCGCTTTCTCTCGAAGCCGCGGACACGCTGCGGGCCGTTGCCGATTGGAACCTCCTGCAAGGCCGCTGGCAAACCGCCGCCGAGCGATTCAGCGCGCTGGTGCCGCCCATCACCAGCGTGGACATGACCGACACCGATCGCATGTCGCGCATCCTGATGTCCGCCGCCACCGCGATCAAGGAGTGGGGGCAGCCCGAACAATATGATCACCTCAGGAAGCTGGCGATCCGGCGCTTTGCGGAATCCGCCAATGACGCCGTCGCTTCGCAGGTCATCAAGTCTGTGCTGCTGGAGCCGGCCGATGAGGAAACGCTGCGCGCGCTGCCGCCGTTGGCCGCGGTGATCGAGCAGGCGTTGAAAGGGCCGCGGTTGGAGGGCAACGCCTACCTTTCGGCGTGGCGGCAGTTTTCACTCGCGCTGCTCGCCTACCGGCAAGGGAACCTGGAGACCGCGGGTTACTGGAGTCGCCGTAGTTCCGCTTCGCCCTCGAGCACCGGCTCGCTGCGGGTTTCGAACCGCGTCGTGCTGGCCATGGTGGATATCCGCCATGGGCGAGTCGAGCTAGCCCGCGCCGCCTTGGCGGATGCCCGCAAGCAGGTTGAGCGCTGGGAGGCATCGCCGTTCCAGCTTGGCAGCACCGTGGACCTTTGGTTCGACTGGGGGAATGCGCGGATTTTTCTGCGGGAAGCGGAGCAGATGATCGCCGGCCCGGCCCATTGAGCGGGCGGGCGGGTTCCGGCGCACGGTGGGGTGCCGAAAAAAAGTTCGATCCCCCTGTCGGGGGATTCGGCGGGATTTCGTTTGTCTCACGAATCCCTCGCTCCGGGTTGCCCGCCCGGCCCCGCTACGCGCCCCCCGTGGGGCAGCGACTTGGGAGAACCCACCACGAAAAACCCATGAAGCCCAATCCGACCCGTCTCGGCGCCTTTGCCGCCCACACCACCGTCGCCACCCTTTTGGCCACGGCGAGCCAGACCGCTTGCGCGGCTTTCATCGACAAGGCCGACAACGCCGACAATCTCAACCTCTCCTCAAGCTGGATCGGTGGCGTGGTCCCGGGAAGCAATGACATCGCATCGTGGCTGGGGTTGGCTGGCGCGAACTCCGTTTCGCTCGGCGCGGATCTCAGCTTCAAGGGAATCGCCGTCGGTTCGATCGGTGGAGCAGTGACTCTGAACGGCGCGAACACGCTGACGCTCGGGGACTCGGGCATCGACATGAGTTCGGCCACGCAGGCGCTCACCATCAACTCGAACTTGGCGACCGCCGCGGTCAACCAGACGTGGAACGTGGCGACCGGCCAGGCGCTGACCCTTCAAACCGGCACCTTCACCCGCGCTCCCGGCGCGACCGTGGTGATCGACAAGACCGTCAATACGGGAACCGTGGTCGCCTCGAACATCGCCAACACCAACGGCATCGCCGGGCCATGGATGTCGGTGAAAAACACCGGCGCGGCCGCCAACGGATCTTCCGCCGGCAACACCTTCGCCGCCAGCGGTGCCACGCTCGACGCCTACCTCGGTGCGACCCTTTCCGCGACCTACGGCTACGCCACCAGCACGACTGCCAATTACGACGTCAATTTCACCGGCAACCAGACTTTCGGCAGTACCCGCGATGCGAACACCGTCCGCCACCTCGGCGGGGCCTCGGTCATCAATACCAACTCGACGCAAACCTGGGGCTTCAACGGCCTGATGAACGCCGGAACCGGCACGCTCACCCTGGGTGACACCGGCGGTCAGGTGATGAACATCAAGGCCGGCGTCGGTACCAGTGCCGAACTCGTGCTCCACGCCGCCAGCGGCAACATTTCCATTCTCGATCCGATCATCAACAACGGCGCCAGCGCGTCGTCGGTCACCATCAACGGCCCGGGCACAGTGACGCTGGGTGCCGCCAGCACCTACACCGGCGGCACGATGATCAATAGCGGCACGGTTTCGACCAACCAGAACTTCGGTGCCGCGAGTTCGAACGCGGTGCTCAACAGCGGCGCGACGCTCACACTCACCGGCGGCACCAACTCGAACGTCCTTACCGGCGGTGGCACGATCAACTCCACCGGTGCGACGATCACCGGAAACTGGAGCAACTTCGCGGGCAGCTACACCCACAACAGCACCACCGCTTCGACGGTCTACAACGCCGCCAACGCCACCAGCAAGTTCGCCACCTATCACATCGCCAGCACGCAAGGCGGCGCGCAGGGCATGATCGCCGGCTTCAACACTGGCAGCCTCACCGGCACCTACACACTGGAACTGGGTGCATTGAGCGGTGTCGCGAACTCGCTGTTCCGCGGCGGCAACGCCGCCCAAGGGATCGCCACGCTGCGCATCGGCAATCTCAACACCAACACCACCTTCGCCGGCACCATCAACGACGGCACCACCACCAAGATCGCCGTCGACAAGGTCGGCACCGGCACGCTCACGCTCTCCGGCAACAGCGGGAACACCGCCGGCACCACGATTTCCGCCGGCACCTTGCTCCTTACCGGCAACCTGACTTCCACCGCGAATGCCATGACGGTCGGGGGTAGCGCCACCCTCGCCGGTACTGGCAGCGTGGCCGGCGCCGCTTCTGTAGCCATTGGCGGCATCTTGGAAAACGGCAACGGCGGTACCAATGCGCTCACCCTCGGCGGCCTGAGTTTCGGCGGCGCGGCCACGGTCAACGCCCACTTTGGCGGCACGACTCCCGCCCTGGCGGTGACCAACGATCTTTCCACCACGCCCGCCAACGGCCAGGTCACCCTCAACATCGCCTCGGCCGTTCCGCTGGCCAATGGCACGCACAACATCATCAGCTACGGCAGCTTCGGGGGCGCGGCGACCGACTTCAGCGCCAACGTCACGTCGGGCCTCAACACCCGCCAGTCCGCGTCGCTCGTGCTGAATGGCAACAATGTCGCCCTACAGGTCGCTGGCGATTCGCCGAAGTGGACCGGTGCCCGCAACGACGGCCTTTGGACCACCAACATCCAAGCCTCGCCGAAAAACTGGAAGCTCATCAACGGCGGCACTGCCACCGATTTCATTTCCGGCGACAACGTCCTCTTTGACGACACCGCCACCGGCACCACGGCATTGGACCTCGACGGCAGCATCAGCGCCGGGGTGATCGAATTCAACAACAGCACCAAGAACTACAGCATTTCCAGCGGCAGCTTCGGCGGCATCCTCGATGGCTCGCTGATCAAGAACGGCACCGGCAGCCTCACCATCAACACCTTCAACAGCTACTCGGGCGGCACCACCTTCAACGGCGGCACCCTCAACCTGAATAGCGACTCGGCGCTCGGCTCCGGCCTCTTCACGATCGGTGCCGGCAGCGCCAAGACCCTCAACAACGGCTCCGGCGTTGACATTTCGTTCAGCAACAATCCCACCCAGCAGTGGGCAGACGACTTCGTCTTCACCGGCGCGAACAGCCTCGACCTCGGCAGCGGCTCCGTGACGATTTCCGGCACGGGCACCGATCGCACGGTGACTGTTGGCACCGGCACCCTGACCGTGGGTGAGGTGAAAGGCGCCGCGCATGGCCTGGTCAAACTGGGCCCGGGCACGCTTGTTCTTAGCTCCGACGGGGCGGGAGCCGCCGCCAGCACCCTGGGCGGCACCCTGGACATCGCCGCCGGCACGCTCCAGATCAACCGCGCCACCGGCAATAGCGGGGACCTCACCGTCACAGGTCTCACCGGCACCGGCACCATCACCAACGGTGCGGCCAACGAGCGCTGGCTCTTCGTCAACACCACTGGTGCCCACGACTTCACCGGCACCCTCGCCAACGGCGGCACCGGCGGCCTCGGCTTCAACAAGCAGGGCGCCGGTAGCGTCACGCTTTCCGGCACCCTGTCCTACACCGGCCAAACGACCGTCGAAGGCGGCACGCTGACCATCCCGGTCGCCAACAGCGGCACGGGCACCAACGCGGTGGTGACCTCGGGCACCCTCGTGATGGGCCACCCGGCGGCCTTCGGCACCGCGGCGACCATCCGCGTCGCCGGCAACAACGTTTCCACCTTGGACATCGCGACTGACGGCGGCGACAACGCCTACGGCATCGTTTGGGGATCGGGCACTGTCGCCACCCTCGCTTCCAATCGCGCCACTCCCGGGGCTGGCATCAATCACACGCTGACCACGGTGGGCATCGCCGGCGTCGGCGGCGGCACCATCACCCTCACCAGCGGGGCGAACGTTAACTCGGGGACCGGGCGGATCACCTTCACCAACCTCGGCCTTTCCGCCGGCAGCGTGCAAACGACGATCCTCAACCCGACGACCGCCAACGTCACGGTGGGCAACGTCTCCAAGGTGGCCAACACCGGCCTCAACCAGACGCTCGAACTCGGTGGCACCAGCACCGAAAACGAAGTCACCGGCGTGATCTCCAACGGCGATGGCGCGGCCATCGTCTCGGTGATCAAGTCCAACAGCAGCACTTGGACGATTTCCAACACCAACTCCTATACCGGCAACACCACCATCGGCACCGCCAACGGCGCCGGCATCCTTCGCGCCACCGCCACCAATGCGCTCGGCACCGGCACGATCATCTTCGATGGCTCAGGCGGCAACCCCGGCCCGACCAGTCGCTTGGAACTGTCCAACGACATCACGCTGCCGAACGCGATCACCCTCAGCCAGCGCAACAACACTTCCGCCGCAATCCTCAATGTCAGCGGTAGCAACACCTTGACCGGCGCGATCGACCTGAACATTGGTGGCTCTGCCGGCAACATTGCCTCGGATAGTGGCTTGCTCGCGCTCTCCGGCAACATCGCCACCACTACCGCGGCGGCCCGCCAGTTGGTTCTCGGCGGAGCGGGCAACGGCGTGGCCAGCGGGGTGATCTCCAACGGCAGCGGTACCGTCGCGGTCACCAAGGCCGGGGCCGGCACCTGGACGCTCTCCGGCGCCAATACCTACACCGGCACTACCACCGTCAGCGCAGGCACCCTGAGCATCGCGCAGGCCACGCTTGCCGACGCCGCTGCCGTCAACGTCGCCGCCGCCGGCGTGCTCGACCTGAGCCACGGCGCGACCGACACCGTGGACCGCTTCTTCATCGATGGCGTCGAGCAGGTCGCGGGCACCTGGGGCAGCTTGTCCTCGTCCGCCACCAACAAGACCGCCCGCATCACCGGCACCGGCATCC
>CBKZPU010000159.1:0-11613 GCA_966696705.1 uncultured Verrucomicrobiaceae bacterium
CTGATCTCCAGCAGCACGGTCGCACCATCCGGGATTTCGGGCGGAGCGGCTGCCAATTCCCGCGAAAGGTGCGCGATCACCGCTTTGCCGTTAGGGAGGGCGGCCTCGTAGAGTCCGGGTGACAGCGACTTGAGAATCGTGCCGTAGGGGCGCAGGCAATCGTCGAAAGCGGATGACATCGTGAGCGTGTGCGTGCGGGAGGCATCCACGGGATTTGAGCGATTTGCAAGCTCCCGCAAGGCCCCGGCTTGACGGGCCGGAGGTGGCGAAGCAATCTTGCGGTCTTCCCGCTGACCTCCGACTGGGTCTCGTGAAGCTTTTCCTCTCACCATGAATCTCCGACTGATTCTCCCGGCCGCTGCCGCACTTTTCCTTGCGGCATCCTGCACCCCGTACGTCGAGCCCCCGCCGGAAGCGCCGTCGGATCCGGCCCAGCGCAAGCCGACGCCGGAGGAGCAGGAGAAGATCCGCCAGCAGCGGGAAGCGCAGAAGAAAAAGGACGAGGCGAGCCAGACTCCCGACAGGGAGACGAAGCCGGAAGGCGAAACCGCCGGTGGCACCACCACCGAACCGCCGAAGAACGAGGGTACGGCCGGTGACGGCGCTGGCAGCGAAAAGCCGGCTGCTCCGCCGAAGGAAATCCCGGTGGCCCGCCCGGTTCCTGGCAAACCCGGCATGGTTTTCAGCCCCTTCAACAACAAGGTCATCGACGTGAAGGGCATCCCGAGCGGTCGCCTGGTCGCCGATCCGACCTATCCGGCCTCCGAGAAGAAGCACTTCCGCGTGCCCTGAGTCCCGGCCGAGTTTCCCACGCATGATTTCAAGGAGCCGGTCCCGTTCGGGCCCGGCTCCTTCATTCCCACCGATCCCGATGGAGTTTGAAAAGGTCGCCATTCTCGGCGGCGGGTTGCTTGGCGGCTCGCTCGCGCTGGCACTGACCCGACGCGTTCCGAGAACGCGGGTAGCCCTCTGGGCGCGCCGGACCGAGACCGTCGCCACCGCCAAGGAGCGGGGAATCCAAGGGGCCACCGGCGACATGGCGGACGCGGTGAAGGGAGCGGATCTCGTCGTTCTGTCCACGCCGGTCGGCGCGATGGCGACCGTGCTGCTTGCCGCGCAAACCGCCGGGCTTTCGCGAGAGGCCCTGGTCACGGACGTCGGCAGCGTGAAAGCCGCGCCCCACCGGGTCCTACAACCCCTGCTGGAGCGGACCGGCGGAAAGTTCATTGGCAGCCATCCGATGGCGGGCTCCGAGCAAACCGGGATGGGGGCTGCCGATGCCGAACTCTTCGAGGGGGCCGCCTGCTTGCTCACCGACGACGGTGGTGTCGGAGAGCCTTGGGGCGGAAAGCTGGGGCGTTTTTGGGAAAGCCTCGGCTGTCGGGTTTCGTGGCTCGATGCTGCCGGGCACGACGCCCTCGTGGCCCGGATCAGCCATTTCCCGCATCTGATCGCCGCAGCGGCAGCCAAGGTCGCCCTCAAGAACCCGGCCGACGGAACATTCGGCGGCGGTGGCCTGCGCGACACCACCCGTGTCGCCGGGGGAGACCCGGCGATGTGGGCGGAAATCGTCATGGAGAACCGCGACGCCCTGCGCGGCGTGTTGAGTCATGGCATCCGCGAGATGAGTGAAATGCTTGCCATGCTGGAGGCGGACGACCATGAAGCGCTGCGCCGCTGGCTGGAGGACGCGAAGCGTGCCCGGGACGCTTCCCTCCGCCGCGACTGAAACCATTTTCCATGAGCGAGTTCCGAGTCCGATCGATCCGCACGCTGGACGCCGCCTTCCCGGTGCCCGGCGACAAGAGCATGTCCCATCGCGCGGCCATGATCGCCGGCCTCGCCGACGGCGTGTCCACAATCCGCAATTTCCTGCCCAGCGAGGACTGCCTGAACACGCTGGGAGCCATGAAGGCCTGCGGCGTGCAGGTGGAGGTGCTGGAGGAGATGTCCGGCTTTGGCCCGACCTCGATGCGCATTCACGGCCGCAAGATGAAGTTGAGTGCGCCTTCGAAGCCAATCGACTGCGGCAATTCCGGCACTGGCATGCGGCTGCTCGCTGGCCTCTTCGCTGGCCAGGTCTTCGAGACCGAGCTTTTCGGCGACGAATCCCTGTCCGGCCGCCCGATGGGGCGCATCACCGTCCCGCTCGGCGAGATGGGTGCCAAGATCGACTGCCTCGGCGAGAAGCCCGGCTGCGCCCCGCTCAAGATCCACGGTGCGCAGCTTCATCCGATCCGCTACGAATTGCCGGTCGCCAGCGCCCAGGTGAAGAGCGCCGTGCTGCTCGCCGGCATGTTCTGCGAAGGTGTGACCACCGCGGTCCAGCCGGCCGACACCCGCGACCACACCGAGCGGATGCTTGAGTCCTTCGGTGTGAAGATCGTCACCGAGGGCAATGCCATTTCCATCGAAGGCGGCCAAGTGCCGCAGGCCCGCGACTTCCGCGTGCCGGGAGACATTTCCAGCGCTGCCTTCTGGGTGGTCGCCGCGGCCTCCTTGCCGGGGTCGCGCCTCGTCATCAAGAATGTGGGCCTCAATCCGACCCGCACCGCCGTGCTCGATGTGATCGAGCGCATGGGCGCGCGGATCACCCGCACCGTGCTCTCCACCGATGACGGCGAGCCGATCGGCGACGTCGAGATCCGCGGCGCACAGCTCAAGGGCACCGAACTCCTCCGCGCGGAGATTCCGAACCTCATCGATGAAATCCCGGTCATCGCCGTCGCCGCCGCCATGGCCGAGGGCAAAACCGTCATCCGCAATGCCAAGGAGCTCCGCGTGAAGGAAACCGACCGCATCACGACCGTGGTCGAAGGCCTGCGCGCGATGGGTGGCCAGGTCGAGGAATTCGAAGATGGCATGGAGATCACCGGCGGCGCGCCGCTGCACGCTGCCACCATCGAGAGCCACGGCGACCACCGCATCGCCATGGCATTCGCGATCGCCGGTCTTTTCGCCAGCGGTGAAACGGTGATCCGCAACACCGCCTGCGTGAACACCTCCTATCCGGGCTTCGCCAAGCAACTCGCCGCCGTCCTCGCCGAGAGCAAGGACCCCGCCGACTACGACCTGCCGACCGTCCCCGTCCCCGCATGATCCTCCACCGCGCCATCGCCATCGACGGGCCGGCCGCCTCCGGCAAGAGCACGCTCGCCCGCATCCTTTCGCAAAGGCTGGGCCTGATCATGGTCAACTCCGGTTCCATGTATCGTGCCGTGACGTGGAAGGTTCTCCAGCAGGGCATCGATCCGAATGACCGTGACGCGGTGGTCCAGGCGCTGCGCGACATGGAACTCGAGTGCGGTGTCGATGGCCTCGCCTCCACGGTGAAAGTCGATGGGGTCGATCCCGGCGACGAGCTTCGCAGCGAGGAGGTCAATAGCCACGTCTCCGCGGTGTCCGCCATCCCGGAAGTCCGCGAGTGCCTCGTGTCGCTTCAGCGCGATTACTTGAAGCTCGGTGACGTGGTCATGGAAGGCCGCGACATCGGCAGCGTCGTTTTTCCCGAAACGCCGTACAAGATTTACATGGATGCCGACCCGCACGTCCGGGCGACGCGTCGCGAGGAAGTCGGCGAAGTCGATAGCGTCGTGGATCGCGATCGCGCCGACAGCGGCCGCGAAACCGCACCACTCAAGATCGCGGAGGGTGCCGCCATCCTCGATACCTCCGGCCACACCATCGAAACCGGCGTGGCGGCTGCTTTGGAAATCCTCCGCAGCCAGGGCTTCGCGATGCCCGCCTGACCCCTTTCACCCCATGCGTTGGATCTACTGGTTCGGTTGGACCCTCTTTGGCAGCGCCTACCGCTCGCTCTTCGGCTTGAAAGTCGTCGGTCGCGAACACCTCGTCACCGAGGGCGCGGTGCTCATCGCCGCCAATCACGAGAGCTTCCTCGACCCGCCGCTCATCGGCACGCTTTATCACGACGAGATGTTCTATCTCGCCCGCAAGACGCTGATGACGGGCCCGCTGCTCAAGTGGATCTACCTCGCGTGGAATTCCATCCCGGTGGACCAGGATCGGCCGGACATGACCAGCCTCAAGACGATCATCAAGCTGCTGTCGAATGGCCGCCGCGTCCTAATTTTCCCGGAAGGCGAGCGCAGCCTCGATGGCAACTTCGGTCCCGCCCAGCCCGGCGTCGGCCTGATTGCGGTGAAGTCCAACGCCGTGATCCAGCCGATCCGCATCCGTGGCGCGCGCGAGGCCCTGCCACGCGGCTCCGGCCGCGTCCGCTTCAGCCAGATTTCCCTCCACATCGGCCCACCGATCCGGCTGACCGAGGAGGAGCTGATTACGGCGAAAGGGAAGCACGGCTACCAGCACATCGCCGACCGGATCTGGGATGCGGTGAAGGCGCTGTAATGGACTGAGCCCGCATCAGCCCCACCTCCACGCCTCGATCGCCCAGCGGTAGCCATCGCCTTCGGTTATGATGTGCCCGAGCCCCGGCCATGGGAGGTGAAAGCCCATGCAGCGCGTGCGCTTTTCGACCGCCTCGGTCCAATACTTCTTCCGTGTCTCCACGGCCACCACCGGGTCGTGGTCGAAGGCGATGGTCCAGTTCGGATCGGCGAACATCAGCAAATGATGATGCGCGAGGTCCATCAGGTGGAGCAACTCGTCGTTGCCAGAGCGGATGCGGAAGCACGCATGGCCGTCGGTATGTCCCGGCGCGGCCTCGATGCGCACCAGTCCGCCCAACACCTCGGTGCCGCCTTTTACGGGGCGCAGCTTTTCCTGCAGGGTGTCGAAGTGCTGGCGCACCTCCTTGATCATGCCGGGGAGCTGGTTCTTGTTGCGCTTGCTCTTGGAGAAGTCCGGCTCCGGCGAACGCCAGAAGGCCAGCTCTTCTTCTAACAAATAGACCACGGCGTTCGGAAACGCCGGCTTCCCCTGCTGGACGAAGCCATTGAGGTGGTCCGCATGCGCGTGGCTGAGAAAGCCCGCGGTCACCTGGTCCGGCGAGATCCCCACTGCCGCGAGGCCTTCCTGCAGCCAGCCCATCTTGGGATTGCCGCCTTTGCCAAAGCCGGCGTCGAACAGCAGCACGTCGTTGCCCGCCTTCACCACCAGGATGTTCACGTAGAGGGGCAGGGGACCCATGCGCTCGCCGTGGCGGAGCATCTCCTCCTTCATCTTCGGGCGCTCCTCCTGCGGCCACATCAGGTCGAGTCCTTCGCCGAGGCCGAGGTCGCAGTCGCTGATCGAAAATGCCTCCAGTTCGCCGATCTTGAAGCGATACACGAAGGGATCGCGGAACGGCTTCGGCTCCGCTGGCGTCTGTGCGTCCGCCCTCGTCGTGAGTGCCGCCACGCCGGCCAGCGCCGATCCCACGAATCCCCGTCTTGAAACCTCGTTCATGGCGCGACTCTACGCACGCCTGAACCGGATTTCATCAGTGAAACACCGTTGTCGTGTCAGCCGGGCAAGTCCCCGGTCAGCCGCGCGCTCGTCGCGGCGTCCACCTCCTTGCACGAGCGGTAGCCATCGCCGTGTTCCGGCAGGGACTCGAGAAACTCACGGCGCTGGCTTTCCCCGGCGAAGTCGAGGCCGATCAGCGCGCGGCCGATCCGTTCGCCCGACTGGCGGTAGTTGAAGTAGCACAGGCTCGCGCGGCCACGGACGCGCTTGTCCAAAAAGTCGTGCAGCGCGCCAGGGCGCTCGTAAAAGTCCAGCCGCAGGAACACCGGGCTGGCCAGCAGGTCGCCGCGCAGCGGGATCGCCCGGAAGGCGATGTCCACCGCGCCTGTCAGGTCTTCCCACTCGAAGCCGCGCGCGTGCAGCTTCTCGGGCACGGCATCAATCAGCGCGGCGTCTTCCGCGGTGATGGTGAATGCGGGCCAAGCCTCGCTCTCGTGGACCTTGCCGTATTGGAAATCGGCGATGTTCACGCCTTCGAAGCAGGTGTCCAGCAGCTCGAGCATCGTGCCGGGGCGCTCGGGAATGCGGACCCTCAGCGTGCGGGACGCGTTTTGCGACGAGCCCTCCGACTGCGCGATCAGACCGATTTGCAGGAAGTCGATGTTCGCGCCCGAGACCACGACCAGCACCCGCTTGCCGGCGAGTTGCTCGCGGTTCTTCATCACCGCGGCGAGGCCGAGCGCGCCGGACGGCTCCGAAACGCAACGCAATCCTTCCCACAAGGTGCGGATGGCGCGGCTGACCTCGGCATTGGTGACCGTTTCGATGCGGTCGAGCGTGCCCCGGAGGATCTCGAAGGGGTGCGCACCCGCCTTCCGTACCGCGGTGCCGTCGCAAAAAATGTCCACTTGATCGAGTGACACCGGCTCGCCGGCTTCCAGCGCCGCTTTCATCGACGCCTGACCAACCCCTTCCACGCCGACGATTTCGATCTCCGGCCAGTAGGTCTTGAGCCACTCCGAAACGCCCGCCGCCATGCCGCCGCCGCCGATTTGAAGGTACGCGGCATCGAAGGGTCCGTGGCCGGAAAGCAC
This sequence comes from uncultured Verrucomicrobiaceae bacterium, assembly GCA_966696705.1. Taxonomy (GTDB): domain Bacteria; phylum Verrucomicrobiota; class Verrucomicrobiia; order Verrucomicrobiales; family Akkermansiaceae; genus Haloferula. The sequence continues at coordinate 6,465 of CBKZPU010000159.1, forward strand.
CACCTCATCGGCCAGGGTGCCTTGGCCGGCCATCACCTGCACGTCATCGTAGGCATGCACGTAGGTCGCGCCGCTGCTTGCGGCATCCTCGAGCGCCGCGGCCACGGCTTCGTCGTAGCTGTCGCCGGTAAGGATGATTTCCACCCGGTCGCCGCCGTGATGACGGACGGCATTCTGTTTCACCCTCGGCGTCGAGCGCGGCATGTAGATGCGGGTCTCGATCCCCAGAGAGCGGGCGGCGAGGGCCACGCCTTGGGCGTGATTGCCGGCCGAGGCGGTCACCACGCCCGCGGCCTTTTCCTCGGGGGTGAGGACGGCCATGCGATTGCAAGCGCCGCGCCACTTGTAGGCCTTGATCGGGGAAAGGTCCTCGCGCTTCACCCAGACTTCCACGCCCGGCACCAATGACAAGTGCTCCAGCGGCGTCGGCTCGCCAAATCGATAGACCCGCTCGCGCGCGAACAAGATCTCCTGGCGCAAGCGGCGGTCGGGCGGCAGTCCTTCGCGTTCCACGCCCGCGGTGTCGCGCATCGCGGCGGCGCGTGCAAGGCCCATGTAGCGGCGGTCCGCGACCGTCGGAAGCTGGCGGCATCAGCCGGATTCGCGAGGTGCTCGAGTCGTTTCCACAGGGATGCGGCTCGTTGCCGCCAATGTGCGCGGTCATAGACGCGCCGCTACAGCAGAGCCTTGACGCGCACCCGCGCCGCGGCGATGGCTCGCGGGCCATGACGAAGTTCCGCCCGTGCATCGACCTCCACCAAGGAAAGGTGAAGCAGATCGTCGGCGGCACCCTTCGCGACGACGGCCCCGGGCCGAAAGAGAACTTCGTCGCCAGCGCCGGGGCGGGGGAGTTTGCGGCCATGTTCCGCCGCGACGGTCTTACCGGCGGCCACGTCATCAAGCTCGGCCCCGGCAACGAAGAGGCCGCGAAGGAAGCCCTCGCTGCCTGGTTCGGTGGTCTCCAGATCGGCGGCGGCATCCACGCCGACAATGCCCCCGAATGGCTCGCCGCCGGAGCCTCCCACGTCATCGTCACCTCACGGCTCTTCGAAGGCGCGGCCTTCTCCGAAAAGCGCGTGTTAGAACTCGTTGACGCCATCGGCGCGGACCGGCTCGTCATCGACCTCTCCTGCCGTCGCACCGCCACCGGCTGGACCGTGGCCATGGACCGCTGGCAGACCCTCACCGACCTCGACGTCACCCCGGCCACCCTCGACCGCCTAGCTCCGTGGTGCGATGAATTCCTCATTCACGCCGCCGACGTCGAAGGCCTCTGCGGCGGCATTGATGGCGAACTCGTCGCCATGCTCGGCGCTTGGGCCGGGCGCCCCATCACTTACGCCGGCGGTGCCGCCTCGATGGCGGACGTGGAAAAGGTCCAACAGCTTTCCGGCGGCAAGGTGGACGTCACCGTCGGCTCTGCCCTCGACATCTTCGGCGGGAAGGGCGTGCGTTACGACGATCTCGTGGCGTGGAATGTGGCGCACGCCTCCGGCGTGTGACCGCCTGTCCCGCATCCTGCGGGACAGGGGACGACCGGCAGGATGCCAACCGGTCCGTTGCACGCCGGAAGGCCTGCAACACTTTGGGATTCACGAGCCGCGGCGGGCGGTTTGAAATCCACCTGCAATGTCGAAGTGCTCCGACTTCCCGTATCTGCCGCAGTTCTTCGAGTGTGAGGAGGAACTGCTCGACCAACTCTCCAACCGCCCGGGCAACCAGCGCTGCGTGGTCGGGCGCGATGAACTGCTGCTGGTGGTACACGAGGTGCCCGAGGCGGGGTCGCCGGACCGGGTGCCGCTGATCTTCTGGCGGAGGCAAGATGAGACGTGGATCGACAACGCCGGGCACAAGGGACTGAAGAAGCTGGGCGACCTGCTCGAGCGTTACACCAAGCTGCTCGACGAGAAGGAGGACATCATCGACGAGGCGGACACCGCGCAGGAGATCTTCGACCTCGCGCGGATCGCGGCGCCGTTGTCCCGGTCGTCGCGCAACCTCGCCATCGCGGTCGATCAGACGCTGATGCACGATGAGGACAATCGCGAGCTGCGGTCCTACCGGGACCGGGCGCGGGAAGTGGAACGCACCGCCGAGGAACTCGCGCACGATGCGAAGCTGACCCTGGAGTTTTGGAAGGCGGAGCGCGGCGAGCAGCAGCAGGAGACCGCGGAAAAGCTCAACAAGATCGCCTTCCGCCTCAATCTGCTCGCAGGCTTTTTCCTGCCACTGGTGGCGCTCGGCGGGTTGTTCGGCATGAATGTCGACTTGCCGGACTTCGTGGACGGCTGGTTTTGGGTGATCTTCTGCGGCGGCCTGCTGCTCGGCGGATCGCTGGTGTGGCTGGTCGGCCGCAAGACGGGAGCGGGCTCATGACCGATGGCTTGTGGATCCTGCTCGGCGGGCTGGCCATCGTGGTGGCATTCGTTTTCTGGCATGCTGGCCGCGTCGAACGTCGTCGCCGCAAGCTGCGGGCGCTGCGGCTTGATGCCCGGCAGCGCGCCATCGTGATCGAAGTCTTTCCGCTGTGGGAAGAGATCCCCGAGGAGATCCGGATGGAGACGGAAGGGTGGATGCACGTGTTCCTATCCGAGATGACCTTCGAAGCCTGTGGCGGTCTTCCCGAAGTCACTGAGGAAATGCGGCTGGCCATTGCCGCACCGGCTTGCCTGCTGATCGCGCGTCGTCCGCAGGATTTCTACGAGAGGCTTCGTAGTATCCTCGTCTATCCGGATGCCTTCACCGTGAAGGACGACTGGGGCATGGAGGACATCCGCCTCGGCGAATCGTGGGGCCATGGCAGTGTGGTGCTATCGTGGGAGACCGTGAAGCAAGGTGACCTGTATCCCGAGGATGGCCTGAACGTGGTGCTGCACGAGTTCGCCCATCAGATCGATCAAGACGACGGGGCTGGCGACGGCGTGCCGGAGCTGGAAGAAGCGGAGGACTACGGCAAGTGGTCGCAGGCGTTTCTACCGGCCTACGATGCCTTCTGCGAGCGGGTGAACGCCGGCAAGCGCAGCGTGCTGGATGACTACGGCGCGGAAAGCCCGGCGGAGTTCTTCGCCGTGGCCACCGAGACCTTTTTCGAACGCGCCAAGGGCCTGAAGCGCGAGGAGCCGGAGATTTATGCGGAGCTGGTGAGGTTTTACGGGATGGATCCGTCCCGATGGTAGGGGCGGACGCCCTCGGCCGGCCGCGAATGGTTCCGCGCGGCAGGATATTCCCGTGCTTCACGGACGAGCGAGGCGCTCGTCCCTACCTGCTTGCCCTCCGCCGGGAAAGCCGTCAGAAAGCCCGCGCCGATATGATCATTTCCCCGAAAATCCGCGGATTCATCTGCACCACCGCTCATCCCGAAGGCTGCGCCGCCCATGTCCAGGAGCAGATCGACTACGTGAAGTCCAAGCCCGCGCTGAAGAATGCCCCGAAGCGCGTGCTGGTAGTCGGCTCCTCGACCGGCTACGGCCTTGCCTCGCGGATCGTGCCGGCGTTCGGTGGCGGGGCCTCGACCATCGGCGTGTTTTTCGAAAAGGAAGGCGCGGATGGCAAGACGGGCACCGCGGGATGGTACAACTCGGTGGCCTTCGAAGAGGCCGCGGCCAAGGAAGGCCTCTATGCGAAGAGCTTCAATGGCGATGCCTTTTCCAACGAATTGAAGCAGCAGGTGATCGACGCCATCAAGGCCGACCTCGGCCAGGTGGACATGATCGTCTATAGCCTCGCGTCGCCACGGCGGGTGGATCCCAACACCGGCGAGGTTTACAAGTCGGTGCTCAAGCCGACCGGCGGCACCTACACCAACAAGAATCTCAACACCGACAAGAAGCAGGTCGATAGCGTGACCATCGAGCCGGCGAACGAGGACGAGATCGCGCAGACCGTGAAGGTCATGGGCGGCGAGGACTGGAAGTTGTGGATCGATGCCATGAAGGACGCCGGCGTGTTGGCGGACGGCTTCAAGACGGTGGCCTACTCCTACATTGGGCCCGAGCTGACGTGGGCGATCTACACGGACGGCACGATCGGCCGGGCGAAGCTGCATCTCGAGCAGACCGCGAAGGATTTGAACGCCGAGTTCGGCGACGGCACGGCGGTGGTTTCCGTGAACAAAGCACTGGTCACCCAGGCCAGCTCCGCGATTCCGGTTGTGCCGCTCTACATTTCCATCCTCTACAAGATCATGAAGGCGAAGGGCCTCCATGAAGGCTGCATCGAGCAGATCCACCGCCTGTTCGCCGACCATTACGGGGCGGATGGCGGGCCGACGCTCGATGAAAAGGGCCGCATCCGCATTGACGACTGGGAGATGCGTCCCGACGTGCAGGCCGAAGTCGAGAAGATCTGGCACACCGTCACCACCGAGACGCTTGACGAGGTGGCGGACTTCGAGGGCTATCAGAAGGAGTTCTACCGCCTCTTCGGCTTCGGCCTCGCTGGCGTGGACTATGCTGCCGAAACCAATCCCGTGCGCCCGCTCCCGAGCGCTTCCTAAAGAAACAACGCCATGCCCCAGTGGTACTACGGATCCTCGGCCGGTCAGAGCGGGCCGGTCGAAGAAAGCGAACTGCGGGCGCTGATCGCGTCCGGCGGCGTGGGGCCGGAGACGCTAGTGTGGCGGGACGGAATGAAGGACTGGCAGCCGCTGCAAGCGGTGCCGGAGTTGCGGAGTGACGCGGTGACGCCCTATCAATCCGCGGCGGCACCGGGCATGTATTATCCGGCCTATCAGATACCGGTCGCGCCGACCAGCGGCCTCGCGATCGCCAGCATGGTCTGCGGGATTGTGGGGATCATCACCTGCTACTTCGCCGGCTTGCTGGGTCTTCCCGCGGTGATCTGCGGTCATCTCGCCATGTCCCAAATCAATGGCAGTTCGCTGCCCATGTCCGGACGCGGCATGGCCATCGCGGGACTGGTCCTCGGATACCTGGGCATCGTCATGAGCGTGGGATTCATCGCGTTTTTCGTATTCGCCATTTCCTCGTCACATCCCTAGATCCTTTCCGACATCATGAACTGGTTTTACGCAAAGAACGGAGCACAGCAGGGGCCTCTGTCCACGGACGAGATCAAGAGCCGCATGGCCATGGGCGAAATCGGGCCGGACGACCTGGCGTGGTGCGAAGGCATGTCCGACTGGTTGCCG
>CBKZPU010000160.1:0-11503 GCA_966696705.1 uncultured Verrucomicrobiaceae bacterium
GAACTGGCCGATGGACCGTAGGGATGCCTTGGCGGAAATCGCGCGGGCGGAGGGAGGGCCGGAGCTTCTGATCGATTTCGCGAGCAAGCAGGGAGATGCGGCCGTGAAATGGCTGGCCGCGCTCGCGGAGGATCCGGCGCTCGACGCGGACTTCCGCGAAAAGTTGGTGGCGGGAGACGCATGGAAAACACTGCTGCGGCAAAATGCCGGCATTTCCTTGGAAGAACGGATCGCCACCGCCACGGCCGGCACTGCGCACCGCGAGGCGGAGGCGGTGGAGCAGATTGCCAGAAATGATCTCGCCACCCTGTTGAAGGACGGGCGGGATTGGCGCCATGCCTTCCGCAGCGGCGACGCGGAAGCTGCGGAGGTGCTGGCCGCCGTGACCGCATCGCTGCCGGAGCTTTCCGCACAGCATGCCAGCGTGCTGAGGCAGCAGCTTTTCCAACAGCTCGTGGAGGAGGATCCCGACCGGGCCATGACGCTGCTCGACGACTTGCCCGCGGACGAACGCAACCGCATCGCGCTCGATGCGGCGGCCCGGGTCTTCGGCAACGTCGATCCCGAGACTTTCTTGGCCGCCTTGCAGCACCTGCCGGCGGACACGACTGAGCAGTGGGACGCTCGCCTCGCCGCTTGGAATCGCAAATCGACGGTCGATGCCCGCAGGTTGTCCGAGGACTACGTGGCGTGGGTGCGCGCCCTGCCGGCCGGGATTGACCGCGAAATGGCGCTCTTTTCCCTAGCCCGCGTGGTGGAGGATCCGGCGCTCGCGGACGAGCTGCGGGCGGAGATCGAAGAGGACCGGCTGAAAGGAAAGGAGGGTCGATGAAACGCAAAGCCATGACCCATCTCGCGGCGGTCGCGCTCGGCTTCGTGCTGGCGGGAGCATTTTCATCGCGCGCCCGGACCGCGGCCACACCGGAGCGGGAGGCGGTTGGCCCGCGGCCGCTCGCGGAAACGAAGTCGGAAAGAACCGCCGCCTTGAAGCCCACGGCCGCGGACTTCCGCCGGGCGTGGGCGGCAGTCGCAGCGAAGGAGCTTCCTTTGATCGAGCGGATCTCGCTTCAGCATCAGCTCTTGGAGCATTGGGCGGAGGTCGATCTCGAGGGCGCGCTGGACGCCGCGATGGCGGAGGCGTGGGACAACGACTACAACCCGGGATTCGAAATCCTCGGCACCTCCGGGCATCCCTTGATCTCGGCGTTCGCGAAGGTGTTCGCGGATCGTCCGCTCGATGCGTGGGAAATGATCCAAAGCGGGCGGTTTGGCGCCGGGGCGGCGATCATCCGCCGCCAGTGGGTCACCGCGGTCGGGACGAGCGATCCGGCCTTGCTCGCGTCGATGCTCGGCGAGCTGCCGCCGAGCTTGCAGCAGTTCGCCGTGAACCAAGCGGTGCGCGAAGCGGCACCCAACCCCGGGACCTTGAACGCCGTGCTCGATCGCATCGCGGCTCATCCCGTCGGCGAGGCGTCCGACCACTGGCTGGCATGGATCGCGAGTTCGCTGCCGGGCGAGGGCAATCCCGCCGGCTTGCGCGATCAAGCACTGTCGGCACCCGATGGTCCGGCCCGTGCCGTGGCGCTGGCAAAATGGGCTGCCAGCCTCCGCGGGGCGGATGACGGAACGTTTGCCGGTGAAGTGAGCCGCATCCCGGCCAACGCCAAGGAAGACGCGGCGCGCGCCATGATGCACGCCTTGCGGCCCGACTCGAAATCCCTGCTGGGAGCTTTCGATTTCGCGATGGAGGCCGGGCAATGGCAGCTCGTCGCCGCGGAGGCGCCGGAACTGCTGCGACACGCGCCAAACTCGACCGATCCGGCTCGCTTGGCAGATTGGGCCATGGACCTGCCGGAGCGGCCGGAAACCGTGGAGATCTTCCACCGCGCGGTGGATCGCTACATCGGCGAGGACCTCGCCCGGGCACGGGAATGGATCGCGGGCATGGACGCGGCGGATTGGCACCGCGACCGGGCGTTGGCGGAGTTTTCCCAGCAGGCGCTGCGCCGGCATCAGGATCCGGAGTCGTCCCGCTGGGCGCTTGACCTGATCGGCGATCCGGCGCTCAAGGCGACCGCCGAAGGCTGGCGGCGGGACTGGGAGCGCGAGCGGCCCGGCAGCCCGTAGGCCGCCGTTGCCGAGCGCGGCATCCTCGTGTATTTCCCGCGAAATGAGCGACCACGCGCTGCTGCGATACTGCCCCGACCTGCTGGCCTACAACCGACGCAAGACCCGCGAAGTCCTCGTCGGCAAGGTCGGCATCGGCGGCGGCAACCCAATCCGCGTGCAGTCGATGATCACCTCCGACACCCGCGACACCCCGGCCTGCGTCGCCGAGGTGCTCCAGCTCGCCGAGGCCGGCTGCGAGATCGTCCGGATCACCGCCCAGACGAAGATTTACGCCGCGAACCTGGAAAACATCGCCCGCGAGGTCCGCGCCGCCGGTTGCGACGTCCCGCTGGTCGCGGACATCCATTTCAAGCCCGACGCCGCGCTCGAAGCCGCCAAGTGGGTCGAGAAGGTTCGCGTCAATCCCGGCAACTACGCCGACAAGAAGAAGTTCGAGATCCGCGAGTACAGCGACGACCAGTACGCCGAGGAGCTGGAGCGCATCCGCGAGGAATTCGCGCCGCTCGTCGATCTGTGCAAGTCGCTCGGCCGCGCCATGCGCATCGGCACGAACCACGGCTCGCTGTCCGACCGCATCATGAACCGCTACGGCGACACGCCGCTCGGCATGGTGGAAAGCGCGCTGGAATTCGCCCGCATCGCGCGGGAGATGGACTATCACAACTTCGTCTTCTCGATGAAGGCCTCGAACCCGAAGGTCATGATCGAGGCCTACCGCCTGCTGGTCGCCCGCCTCGATCAGGAAGGCGCGGATTGGAACTACCCGATCCACCTCGGCGTGACCGAGGCCGGCGATGGCGAGGACGGCCGCATCAAGAGCGCCATCGGCATCGGCTCGCTGCTCGCGGATGGCATTGGCGACACCATCCGCGTGTCGCTGACGGAAGATCCGGTCTTTGAAATCCCGGTTGCCCAAGCGTTGGCCGCGCCGTTCCAGGAAATGGTGGAGCAACCCTCCCCTGCCCCGTCGCTAGTCCCGTCCTACGATCCCTTCTCCTATGAACGTCGTAAGACCGACGTGCTGGAGATCATGGGCCACAAGCTCGGCGGCGAGAACACGGTGCGTGTGTTCACCTCGCAGGAGAAGTGGAACGCCGTCGCCCACAAGATCGCCAAGATGGGCGACTTCAAGCCGGAGATCATTCTCGAAAAGTCCGGCGTGGTGGAAATCGATCCGCGCGATGAAAAGGCGCTCGCCGAACTCAATCACGCGCCGTCCGCCAAGCTGGTCACGGTGAAGGACGGCCTCGACCTCGGGGTGATCCCGGCGTTCCGCATGCTCGCCTTCCGCCTCGATGCGCGGCATCCGATCCTGCTGAAGGACACGCTTTCACCTGCAAAGGAAAGCAGTGATTTCGTGGAATCCCTGCTGGTCGCCGCCCGCCGCCTCGGCTCGCTGTTGTGCGATGGCATCGGCGACGCGGTGCTGGTCCAAGGCGAGCCCGCGCCCGGCCAATCACTACGACTCTCGTACAACATCCTGCAGGCCGCCGGCACGCGGATTTTCAAGACGGACTACGTCGCTTGCCCAAGCTGCGGCCGCACGCTCTTCAACCTGCAAAGCACCACGCAGAAGATCCGCGCATCGACCGGCCACTTGAAGGGCGTGCGCATCGCGGTGATGGGCTGCATCGTCAACGGCCCCGGCGAGATGGCCGATGCCGACTTCGGCTACGTCGGCGGCGCGCCGGGCAAGATCAATCTCTACGTCGGCAAGCAGCCGGTGAAGTTCAACATCCCCGAGGACGAGGCCGTCGAGCGGCTGATCGACTTGATCCGCGAGCACGGCAAGTGGATCGACGCGCCGTCGGGTGAACCCGTCGAGGTCTGATTTGATCGCCATGTCTGACACGCTCACCGAGCTCAAGGAAGACGTTTCGCTCGACGTTCCATGGAACGTCGTCGTCCACGACGATCCCGTGAACCTGATGGGCTACGTCACGTGGGTGCTGATGAAGATCTTCGGCTACCCGGAGAACCGCGCCGCCGCGCTGATGCTGGAGGTCCACAAGCGCGGCCGCTCGGTCGTGTGGAGCGGCGAGCGCGAAAAGGCGGAGTTTTACGCCCAGCAGTTGCAAGCTCACCAATTGAAGACATCCTTGGAGAAGGCGGAATGAAAGTCGGACCCACGCTCCAAGGCGGCTTGCGCATCGATGTCGAGAACCCCCTCGACTGGATGGTGCTACGATGCATCCCCTACGACGCTCGCGGCGGCGGCAGCGAGCTCGCCGACCGGGTGGCCGCGCCGATGGCAAAGGACAGGGGCATCGGCGACTGGCGCGAGTACGTGCTGCCGGAGCTGCAGGAAGGTTTCAATTCGCAGGTCGAGATCATCGAGAAGGCGCTCGCCGGCAGCGGCGACGATGACGAACCGGGGCAGGTCTTCATCCAAAAGGAAGAGGCCGAGCTGTGGTATGGCGGGCTCAACCAGGCGCGCCTTGCCTTGGAAGAACGCTACGGCTTTTCCGACGAGGATCCCGGCACCATGACGCCCGGCAAGCGCTCCGCGTGGTTCCGCTCGCAGTTTTACCTGCATGTGCAGAGCGTGCTGCTGGATCACGTGATGCGTTAAGGGTCTTCAGAACGTAGGCGCGGTGGTGACACCGCGGAAGCTACCTAACAAGGCGGACCTTGCCCACGGCTTCCGCGTTCTCACGAACGCGCCTACGTTTATCGCTGAGTCACAACAAGCTGATCACCGAGCGAATGACCTCGTCAGCTTCCAACTCATTCTGGCACCGCAGGTCCATCCGGCACTTCGGCGCGTGGCAGGGCGAGCATTCCACCTTCCGCCTCACGATGACGTGCTGCTTGCCAAGCGGTCGCATCCACTCGGGCTCGCCGGGGCCGAAAAGTACGACGCACGCCGTACCAACATGCGCGGCCAGATGCGGCACACTGCCGTCGGCCGCCACACACAACGAGCAAGACGCGAGATCCTCCAAGGCCGGCCAATCAAGCGTCACGACCTCGGCTTCGGGAACCGCCTTCGCCAGCGCCGATCCCTTCACGCCACTCGCAACCCGGAGCTGTCTCCCCTTCCCTAACAACTCCTTCGCCACCGCCTCCCAGCGATCGAGCGGCCATTCATAATGGCTGCCGAAATCCGAGTCCGGCACCAACAGCACGCGCTCTACCGCGCGCGGCACATCGACCAGTAGCGGCGCGAAATTCTCCGCCACCATCGGTTCCGCGCCGAGCTTGGCGGCGAGGTCCAGGTAGAAGCGCACGCGGTGCCGGATCGGTCCCGGTGCTTCCACGAGCGCCACCGGTTCCGTGAGCCGCTTGGCGAGCTCCTTGGCCTGGGGCCCGATCCGCCGCGGCACGCCGGCCTTGGCACAAGCGTCCGCTGCCACGCCAGCTTCCCACAGCAGAACTGCCTTGCGATCCTTCACACGCCCCGCAAGTTCGCGCGCCGAAGCTTTATCGCCATAGCCGGTCACCGCCTCGAAGCCGGTCGCCTTCCAAAAGCCAGTCTGTCGCTCGGGACACAACACGCCCACCGATACGCCCATCCGCCGGATCGCCCGCATCGCTGGCACCGTCAGGCAAGCTTCACGCCACTCCACCGGTGCCGCGACAAGCAGCGAATCACCGGGAGAAAGCAATGGAGCGTCGGGCACGCGGGGAGTTAGAAGGGATTCCACCCAACGGGCAAGCCGGGGTCATTCGTTTGACTCATCAAGGGCCGTCGTCAGCTCCGCGGCGACCTCCGGATCAAGAAGCAGCAACACCTTGAGTTGCGCGGGATGCATCGCTTCTGCAAGGCCGAGGATGTCGTCCTCATCCGCAGGAAACTTTTGTCCGGCGATGAAGGGCAACACTTCCTCGACGTCTCGCAATCGATCGGGGATCTCGACATCGGAGCCCTTTTCGGGATGAACGATTTCGAGTTGGCCGGGACTCAGGTCGATCCTTTCCGACGCCCCCGAGTTCGGTTGCTTGAGCCAGTATGATGGCTCTAACAACCCGGTCCCGGGAAACAGCAGGTCCGTCCCGCTCAACCCCCCGAGCAGCCGATCCTTCATGTAGCCCCTACCCGTCCCCCCGATCTGCGCATCCACGACCGCATCCTCGATCTGGAGGAAATCTTCTTCGCATTCGCTCACGAACCGCCGGCCACTCGCTTTCAGTTCGAGCTTTTGTTGGGACGACAGCCGCAATCCGTCGGCCAATGCACCTGCGTACCAGCGTTGCTGCCGGGAGGCCATTTCAAGACCGAGCGTTTTCAGCTTCGCGGCGGTTTCGTCGCCGATGGAAAGTTCCAAAAGCTCCTGTGTGTCCGCCTCGGCGATGTCCAAGGGTTCGAGGATCATTTCGATGATCGCCCTGAAGCTTCCCGGTCCGTCATCGAGCCCCTCCTTCTGGAAATCCTCCACGATCCACCGCACCTGGCGCGCGGTCATGCCCTTCTGGCAGCGGTTCGTGTAATCTTCCATCACATCGGCCTCCTCGGGTGGTCTGCGCTCGCTGACCTTGCCCGGCTTCATCGGCCCGGCGGCGACGCTCGCGGCCACGGCACCGGTCGCGACCCGTAGCGCCAGCCACACCCCGGCCAGCGACAGGACCAAGGCCAGCATCAGCCAGACGGACCCCGGGATGCCCCTGCGCCGCGGTTCCTCCTCCGGCTCGCGGAACAGCTCCAGCAGCTCGTCCAAGTCCGGCTCGGGCTTCTCCTCCTCAACGTCGGGCACAGCGGACGAACTACGCTTTCCCCAGCTCTACCGCAAGCAACGGCCTGGAAACGAAGAACCCGCTGACTCCGTCTTGGGGGAAAAACGAGGGCAGCGGGTCGTCCTGGGGGACAGCGGGGGGATTTCGTTCCGTCGGGGGGGAGACGGGTGCAACTTCAGCCGCTGGGGGGAACGGCGTGGCTGACGGAAGCCATCCTGTCCGAATTTCCCCCCCCCGACATTACGCGATGGCGTGTTGAGGAGCGAAATCGTCACGCATCGGTGAACTTGACCGGCGAAAACCGCTCAGGCCGGTGGAAATCCGGCTCCCCTTCCCCGAGGTTCACGGCGCTCAGGAAGCGCTGCTCCGGCGAGCCGAGGATGAAGGTGACGTTGAGCTTCGTGGTCTCGCCGAAATTCAGCCGCGCCTCCAACAGATCGCGCGGGATCGCCATCGCCGCGACCCAGCCGCCGTCCGGCGCGAGCTCGGCGTAGGTTGCCACGTCGGGGAAGACGATGTCCGTCTCCTCCGCCCGCTGCCGGGGTGCCGTGAATTCACAACTCCACCACGCCGCATTGGGCGAAAGGTTGAACTCGAAGTACCGGCCGCTGGCGGGATCCGTTAGAAAAAGCTCCGCAACGTCATACTTCCACAGCTCGGGCACGAATCGTGCAGGACGCGCCGCCGGATGAAGCTTCGCGGGTTTGGGGTGGCTGGCCACGAACCACAACCTGCGGGGATCTACGGCAACACAAAACGCGGCTTGCGGTGCAAACGCAGTCCCATACCAATCCTTTGAAATGCCAAATAGCGGCAGATCCAGTTCTCCCCAGACCAGCGGGTTCGCACAGCGGATGACCGTCATGCCGCTACGCCTACGGGTCTCCGGCCGGGGGGTCGAGACCGGGATTTTCAGAAAAAATTTACTGCGATCCGGGGAAATAGGTGGCATTCCCATCGCGGTTTTGGTTTACTTTTCTTAAAAGATTATGGCTAGTCGCCGGCCCAACAATCAATTTGGAACCATTGAGTATATCGGACCGCGTCCGCAGGCTAAAAAGCCGCAGCGGAAACCGGCGAATTTCCTCGGTGGTTGGGTAGTGCTGATGATCGCGGGCTTCGCCGCCTGGCACTTCGGCAAGCCGCTGGTCCCGCTGCTCCGCGCGCAGCAGTCGGTCGCCTCGCTGGAGTCGGCGGACATCCTGATCGGCGAGCTGGCCCCGTCGCTGGTCTTCGGCGAGCGGCTGGCCTCCGCGGCCCTCCAGCGGACCAAGATGCCGAGCGTCTATGACGCCGACTACTATGCGATTTTGTACCCCGGCGGTGACCTGCCGCTGACCCCCGAAGGCAAGTGGCGGGGCAAGGCGGAGGACCTGATCATCCGCAGCTACCGGAACCTCGGCATCGACCTGCAGGAACTGGTCCACGAGGACATGGCGAAGAATTTCTCCGTCTATCCGCAGCTCTGGAAGCGCCGCGAGCCCGATCGCAACATCGACCACCGGATGATCCAGAACCTCCAGCGCTACTTCAAGCACCAGGGGGCGGAAATGAAAGTCACCCGCGAGACCGGCGACTACAAGCCGGGCGACGTGGTCGTCTGGATGCTGGCCAGCGGCGATCTTCACTGCGGCCTCGTGGTCCCCGGCCCCGGCGAACGCAAAAGCGAGGCGTGGGTGGTGCATGATCTCGGCAGCGGTCCGAAGTGGGAGAACGTGCTGACCGAATATCAGATCCACGGTCACTACCGCTTCACCGGCGTGAAGCACGAGGTGGCCGAGCAGTGAGGTTTCTTCCGGCCGCGTTCCCATGAGCGGCCCCTTGCGATTTTTCCGCCGCTGGGGACTCCCGCGGCTGTCCGGACCTTGGGCGATGCCCGCGGATCCGGCCGCCTTTCCCGTGTTCCTGCTGATGGGGCAGTCGAACATGGCAGGCTACGGCGGCATCCATCCCGCCGATCCGTGCCAACCCGGCGACTTTGCCCCCGCGCCGCGGGTGCTGGTGCTCGGCGGCCAATGCACGGTCGAATCGCGTCGCCCCCGTGGCTGGACGCGCTGGCGACCAGCAGCCCACCCGCTGCACCTGAACCAGAAGAGCGCCGGCTTCGGGCTCGCGCTGCCGTTTGCGAGCAACCTTTTGGAGGACGAACCCGCGCTCGTGATCGGCCTCATCCCCTGCGCGTGGGGCGGCGCGGGAATCGATCAACTCGGACCCGGCACGCCGCTCTACGACAATGCCATCGGACGAGCCCGCGCGGCGGCGCTTCGCGGCACGCTGGCTGGCGTGCTGTGGCATCAGGGCGAGACGGACGCCTTGCACGATGTTCTCGCCGGTGCCCACGCGGAAAAGCTGGCGGCCTTGATCGCCCGGCTGCGGTCGGACCTCGCGACGCCCGGCCTGCCGTTTCTAATCGGCGACTTGGGCACCTTCGGCGAGGAGAAGCGCGACCCGGCAGCCGTGGCACGGCGGGACGTGGTTCGCGCCGGACTGCGGCGGGTAGCTCGCGAGACCGACCGCGCCGCCTTTGTCGAAAGCGCCGGCCTGACAGGCGTCGATGCCGTGCATTTCGGCCGCTCCGCCCTCATCGAGTTCGGGCAGCGCTACGCCGGGGCCTACCGGAGCGTCTCTTGAACTTCCGCCTCGACCCGCGGACCCGATCTCGCGAAATGATAACTCGTGGATCACCGGCAAACCGCAGGTCTCGGCGTCGCGTTGCTGCTTCTCGCGGCCGGGCTGATCTTCCTGCCAGCAAAGCCGGACCTCTCCCAAGAAACTCCATCCGCCGCGGCTTCGTCGAAAGCCCGCAACCGGGGAGTGCTTTCCGGCACCGTGGCCCAACGCACGGAGCAGCTCCGCTCGCTCTGGCGCTTGGCTTCCCGCGGCAGTGCCAGCCCGCAAGAACTCGAACTCGCCCTGGAATTGATCCAGTCACTGCCCGCCCCGGCGCTGAAAGAACTCCTGACCGAACTCGCCCCGGAACCGGACGGCATGCCAGATCTGCTGGCCGCCATGGCGCGGCACATCGGCGACCTCGAGGCGGAGCGCGGCTTGAAGTGGCTGGTCGCCGAGGCGACCAACACCGGGGGTGTCTTCGAGCCGCTCTTCAAACCGGCGCTCGATGGCTGGTCGGACAGCGATCCGGTCGGCTTGCTCGGGGCATTCTTCGACGACGACAAGTCGCTCGACTATCGCATCCGCCGTCGCGGGAACTCGACCTGGGGTGACGATGGCATCGCACCCGCCATCGTCGCGAAGGCCGCCGCGCAGGACCCCGACGAAGTGTGGCTGCTGCTGCGGAAATGGCAGCGCCGCACCTTGGGCGACGACTTTTTCACGGGGCTCGATCCCTCGCTGGCGCAGCACTTCGCGGGACGGATCAAGGAACTGTTTCACGACTCCGAGCTGCCCGGCTTCGAGCACCTCGGCGGCACGGCGGAATCGTGGCAGGAAGAGCAGGAGGTCCGCCGGTGCGCGGCCACCGCGTGGTTCGCCTTGGACCCGGAAGAGGCGCTCGCCTGGTTCGATTCCATCAATCCCGCCGACAGTTGGGACCAAGGCACGTCCGCCGGCGCCTTGAGTTCGCGTTTCTACCTCGCGCAACCGCAGCGTGCCATGGAGTGGCTTGGCGCGAAGCCATCGGCTTTCCGCGCCGCCGCGGCGGTCGAGCTTTCCTACGATCTGGTGGCCGCTCCCGGGATTCCGGACTCGCGCTTGGACGACCTCACGGTGCTCACCGGCTGGATGGAGGAGGGCAGGGGACGGCGCAGTTGGCTGGTCGGTCTGTCCTCGGCCTTGGCGCAACGGCAGCAATCCCAGCGGCTCGCGGAAGTGACCGAGGCCTTGCTCGCGCGCCTCGATCTGACAGCCGACGAACTGGCGATCTTGGAAAATCAGCGGCAGTGACGAGCCCCGCCGGGACCTCTGATCCCGGCTGCCCTACTCGGCCCGTTCCCGGGCTTTACTCGCCGCGGGCTTTCGCGCACCGTCCCCGCCCTTTCCGCGTCAACGACTTTCCGACCCATGACCGCAGCCGAGATCCGCGCCTCGTTCCTCGATTTCTTTAAGGAGAAGCAGCACACCATCGTGCCCTCCGCCTCGCTGCTGCCGCAGTCGCCCGGCCTGCTGTTCACGAATGCCGGGATGAACCCCTTCGTCCCTTACTTCCTCGGCGTCGAGAAGGCACCCTACGACCCGCCACGCGCCGCCGACACCCAGAAATGCATCCGCGCCGGCGGCAAGCACAACGACCTCGAGGACGTCGGCTACGATACCTACCACCACACCTTCTTCGAGATGCTGGGGAACTGGTCCTTCGGCAACTACTTCAAGAAGGAAGCCATCCAGTGGGCGTGGGAACTCGTCGTCGAGCGCTGGGGCCTGCCCGCGCATCGCCTGCACGCGTCGGTCTATGCGCCGAAGCCGGGCGACCCGGGTGAGTTCGACCAGGAAGCCTACGACATCTGGGCGGAGCTGTTCCGCTCGAAGGGCTGCGATCCCGCCGTGCAGATCGTGAATGGCAACGTGAAGGACAACTTCTGGATGATGGGCGAAACCGGTCCCTGCGGCCCGTGCTCGGAACTCCACGTCAACCTCACGCCCGAAGGCGATCCGAAAACCGGCCGCCTGCTGGTCAACAACGATTCGGACCTCTGCATCGAGATCTGGAACCTCGTCTTCATCCAATACAACGCCGAGGCCG
>CBKZPU010000161.1:0-11484 GCA_966696705.1 uncultured Verrucomicrobiaceae bacterium
AGCATGATGTAGTCGCCGCCGCGTTGCAGCATCAGCCGCTGGCCCTTGATCTCGACTGACGCGACGCCTTTCCCGGCCGCCACCAAGCGGATGCGACCGACCGTGATCAAATGCTCCGCCGGTTCCGGCAAGCGGCCGAAGCGATCACGCCAGCGTGCTTCCATCTGTTCGAGGTCCTTCTCGATCATGCTCTCCGCCAGCTCCCGGTAGGCGCTGACGCGGAGCTGCGTTTCATCCAGCCAGCCGCTCGGCAGATAAGCAGGGAGCAGCGGTCCATCGCCGGAACCCCGGGCGAACTCGGCCTCGGAGAAGGCCACGAAGTCGCTGCGGAAGGTTGCCTCGACACGCGCCTTCGGCGTCTTGCCCTGCAAACGGTCCACCGACTGGCGCAGGAGTTGGCAATAGAGATCGAATCCCACCGCGGCGATGTGACCGCTTTGCTTTGTGCCTAACAGATTGCCCGCGCCGCGGATTTCAAGGTCGCGCATCGCGATCTTGAAGCCGGAGCCGAGGGCGGTGTACTGCTTGATGGCGTGGATTCGTTTCCGCGCGTCGCCAGCGGTGATGAAATCGCGGGGCAACAGCAGGATGGCGTAGGCCTTTTCGCCGGCGCGTCCCACGCGGCCACGGAGCTGATAGAGATCGGCGAGGCCGAAGCGGTCGGCACGATCGATCAGGATCGTGTTCGCATTCGGGATGTCGATGCCGGTCTCGATGATGGTAGTGGCGAGTAGAATGTCGGCCTCGCCATGGACGAAGTTCCGCATCACCACTTCCAACTCGTCCTTCTCCATCTGGCCGTGGCCGACGAGGATTCGCGCCTCCGGCACGAGTTCCTGGAGCTTTTTGCGCATCATCTCGATGCTCTTCACCCGGTTGTGCAGAAAGAAGACCTGCCCGCCGCGCTTCATCTCCCGCAGGATGGCTTCGCGGATGATCCGCTCATCATACTGCACCACGCTGGTGTGGACGGGCACCCGGTTTGGCGGCGGCGTGTCGATGGTGGACATGTCGCGCGCGCCCATCAACGCCATGTAAAGCGTCCGGGGGATCGGCGTGGCGGAGAGGGTCATCACGTCGATGCGGCGAAACAATTCCTTGAACTTCTCCTTGTGCTTCACGCCGAAGCGCTGCTCCTCATCGACCACTGCAAGGCCGAGGTTCTTGAAGTGCACGTCACCGGAGATCAGGCGATGGGTGCCGATGACGATATCGACCGAACCATCCGCGAGGCCTTGGATCGTTTCGCGAACCTCGCTCGGTGTGCGGAAGCGGTTCAGGAGGTCGATGCGGATCGGGTAATCGCTCATCCGCTCGCGGAAGGTCCGCCAGTGCTGCTCGGCGAGCACGGTGGTCGGCACCAGCACCGCGACCTGCATGCCGCAGGTGGCCGCCTTGAAGGCAGCACGGATCGCGACCTCGGTCTTGCCAAAGCCGACATCGCCGCAGATCAGCCGGTCCATCGGCTTGGTCGATTCCATGTCGCGCTTCGATTGCTCGATCGCGCGGCGCTGGTCGGGCGTCTCGGTGTAGTGGAAGGAATTCTCGAACTCCCACATCCACCGTGAATCGGGCGGGTGGGGGATGCCGGGTTCGGCCTGGCGCTCGGCCTGCACGCGCAAGAGCTGGGCCGCGTAGTCGAGGATCGATTTCTCGGCGCTCTTGCGGATGTTCTTCCATGCGGCTCCGCCGAGCTTGTTCAGCTCGGGGGTCTTGCCTCCGAGACCGACGTATTTGGCGACGAGATGCGCCTGATCGATCGGCACGGCCAGCAAACCGCCGTCCTTGTATTCGATGCTGATCTCCTCGCCGCTCTCGCCGGGAGCGATGCCGCGAAAGCGACCGATGCCGTATTCGTAGTGCACCACCAGGTCGCCTTCCTCGATGTCATCGAGCGAGGCACGTGCGGTCAGGATGCGCCGGGCCTCATGGCGTCCGCGCTTGAGCGTGCCGGGCGTCCGGTAGCGGCCGAAGAGCTC
Organism: uncultured Verrucomicrobiaceae bacterium; assembly: GCA_966696705.1. Taxonomy (GTDB): domain Bacteria; phylum Verrucomicrobiota; class Verrucomicrobiia; order Verrucomicrobiales; family Akkermansiaceae; genus Haloferula. Next base: position 1,980 of record CBKZPU010000161.1, read on the forward strand.
GCTGGAGGAAAGCACCGCCATCCGCGCGGCGGGGACGGTGAAGCCCTGGATCAGCTCGCCGCGCAGCCGGATGACATCCGCCACTGCCTCATGGCCGGCGAGTTCGAGGAAGCGCTCTTCCTCGCCCTTGTTAGAGAAAACCATGCCGACCCGCCAGCCTTGCGAGCGCCATTCGTCGAGCTGGTCGAAGAAGCGCTGGCGGCGGCTTTGTTCGAGGACGAAGTCGCCAGCCTCGAAGCTGCCCAGCGGACTGCCGAAGCAGGCAGTGGAGAAGTCTTCCTCTCCACCATCGCTTTCAAGCGCTCCTGAAATGATCCGCACCTCGGCCTCGATGCCGGCGTCCTCGAAGGCAATCCGGACGTCGCCGTTTCTTACATAGTCGGCGACCGTGGCTTCCAACTCGGGTTCCGCGAGCAGCAGTTCAGCTTGGGCGAGCTTTCCGACCGACGCCTGCGTGTCGACATCGAACTCGCGCAGGGAATCGACCTCGTCGCCGAAGAACTCAAGTCGCAGCGGGCGACCGCCTTGCCATGGGAAGACATCGAGGATGCCACCTCTAACTGCGAACTGGCCGCGACCCTGCACGGTGGTGACTCGATCGTAACCGTGGGCGGAAAGCCGGGCCGCCAAGTCCAATGGATCCGCTTCGGCTCCTTGCTTCACCACGATGCGACTACCCGCCAGTTCGGCGGGTGAGGGAGCCCCCTGCGAAAACGCCTCCGCGCCACAGAGGATCACGCAGGCATCGCGTTGCGCGGCCGCGTCCAGCACCTCCAGTCGCACCGCCGCCGCTTCGGGGTCGGCGAGTTGGCCGCCTTCCAGCTCGACCGGCATTTCCGGCAGATCGGCCGCATCCATGCCCCACAGCTCCAGCTCCGCGGCCAGTCGCTCGCGCTGCCGGGGCGCATCGCAGACCAGCCATAGCCGCTGCTTCCCGGAGTCTGTTAGGTAGCGGCAAACCACCGCCGCGAGCCACGAGTGGGCGGCCTCATCGGTGTGATCGAACACGACACCCCCCGCACCCGAGGCCGCAAGGGCCAGGCGCTGCGCGAAATCCGGCTGCCCGATCGCCCGCTGCAGCCAGTCGTCTTGGTCGTCCGCCTTGCGGGGCACAGGCATTTCCCTAGTCGGCATTTGCCGTTCTCCAAGCCCGAAACGGGCGGTTCTTCCCGCAGGTGTCGAATTCGCCACCGAAATCCACGCCCGTGTGACAACGGCCCCGTGCTACACCCACGGTGCGGATTGTTTGAAACTCCTGACTATCCATGAGAATTGACATTGTCACCGACACCTTTGCTCCCGACGTGAATGGCGTGGCCATGACGCTCGGTCGGCTTTGCGACGGCCTCCGCCGTCGCGGGCACCTCGTTCATGTGATTCGCACCGGCGAGGGCGGGGGACGCGGCGAGACCATCGCGGCCTCGGTGCCGCTGCCGGGATACAAGGAAGTGAGGGTCGGGCTGCCCGGTCCCTTCAAGCTCCGCAAGCGCTGGGTGAAGCGGCGGCCGGATGCGGTCTATGTAGCGACCGAGAGTCCGCTCGGCAGCTCGGCGATCAAGACCGCCAACGCCCTTGAGATCCCGGTCGCCGCCGGGTTCCACACGAATTTCCACCAATACATGGAGCAGTATCGCCTTGGTGGACTCCAACCGGCGGCGATGGCGTATCTGAAGAAGGTCCACAGCCGGGCCAACCTCACCATGGCGCCCACCCGCGACGTGGTGGACATGCTCTTGCGCGAGGGCTTCCAAAACGTCCGCCTGCTCGGGCGCGGCGTGGATACCGAACTCTTCCATCCCTCGAAGCGCGACACCGCTCTGCGCGCCTCATGGGGTGCCCGTGACGGTTCGCCGGTGGCGATCATCGTCGGCCGGGTGGCTGCGGAGAAGAACCTGCCTTTTGCCATGGAGTGCTTCCGGAAGATGCGCGAGCGCATGCCGGATCTCGCTTGTGTGGTAGTCGGCGATGGACCGCTGCGGGAGAAGCTCCAGGCGGAACACTCTTTCGTCCACTTCGCCGGCGTGCAGACCGGTGAGGACCTTGCCCGTCACTATGCCTCGGCTGACATCCTCCTTTTCCCGAGCGAGACCGAGACCTTTGGCAATGTCCTACTGGAAGGGATGGCCAGCGGGCTGGTGACGGTGAGTCACGACTACGCCGCCTCCGGGCTCCATGTCGCCCACGATCGCAATGGTCTCAAGGCTCCGAAGGGCGACCGCGGGGCGTATTTCGGCGAATGCTTGGCCGCCTTGCATCGCTGGCGCGATGACGCCTTCCGCAGCGAGGCCCGTGCCACCACCGAGAGCCTCGGCTGGGATCAAGTGGTCGAGTCGTTCGAGAATCACTTGCAGGAAGCCTGCGAGGCCCGTGGTCCGGTGACGCTCACGCTCAAGGAGAAGAGCAAGCGCCCCAAGCGCAACTTCCGCACCATCTTCATCTCCGACGTCCACCTCGGCACCGAGGACGCGAAGGTCCATGAGGTCATCGATTTCCTCAAGCACACCCGCTGCGAGAAGCTGGTGCTCAATGGCGACATCATCGACGGGTGGGCCCTGCGCCGCGGCGCGAGATGGCGCAAGCGCCACAGCCGCTTCATCCGCACGGTGCTGAAGAAAATGGAGAAGGACGACACCAATGTCATCTACCTGCGCGGCAACCACGACGACATCCTTGACCGCTTCCTCCCGCTGGCGTTCGGCCGGCTGCAGTTCGTGAAGGAACACATTCATCAAGGAGTTGATGGCAAGCGCTTCCTTGTGGTGCACGGCGACGGCTTCGACAGCGTTTCCACCAATCACAAATGGATCGCCGTGCTGGGCGCGGTTGGCTACGACCTGCTGCTGAAGGTGAACCGCATCTACAACAAGTATCGGGCGTGGCGCGGCAAGGAATACTACTCGGTCAGCAAGGCGATCAAAGCCAAGGTCAAGTCTGCGGTGAGCTTCGTCGGCGAGTATGAGCAGCAGCTCCAGGAGCTCGCGCGGAAGAAGAACTGCGACGGCATCATCTGCGGCCATATCCACACGCCGGAGGACAAGCAGGTCGGGGGGATCCGCTACCTGAACTCAGGCGACTGGGTGGAGAGCCTGACCGCGATCGTCGAGCACCACGATGGCCGCCTCGAACTGATCCGCCATCACGAGTTCATGGCGCAACTCGCGTCCGAGGTGCGCCCCTCCCGGATGGTGGCGACCAACGTCATCGAGATGGAACTCTCCGCGTGATCAGCGCGGCTGCGGAGCCGGCGGAGTACCGGGACGCACGAATTCGTGATCGGTGAGGGTCTTGAGGAAGGCCACCAGTGCTGCCTTGTCGGCTTCGCTGAGTTGCAGGCCCTCTGATGGATGCTTGGCGAGATTCGGATCGAGCGTCGGGCTCCGGTGGAGGCCGTGGTCGTAGTGATCGATCACTTCTTCCAGCGTGGCGAAACGGCCGTCGTGCATGTAGGGCGCGGTGCGGGCGACATTGCGCAGTGAGGGCACGGCGAACTTGCCGTGGTCGCCATCGAGCTTGGTCGCATCGAAGCGACCGGCGTCCTTGGTGAGCGACAGGCCATTGTTGGAGAAGGCGGCGCTTTGAAACATCGGGCCGCCGTGGCAGTGGAAACAGTCCGCGCCACGCTGGCCGCGGGCGGGATCGAACTCGGTGTTGAACAGTTCGGCGCCGCGTTGTTCCTCTGCCGTGAGCTGCGCTTGGCCGCGCATCGCGCGATCGAATTTCGAGTCGTCCGAAACCAGGGTGAGCAGGAATTGCTCGAGCGCCCGCGACAGGCGGTCGGAATTGATTTCCGGCGAGCCAAACGCGGCCTTGAACATCTCTGGATAGTGAGGCGCTTGCTTGAGGTGTTCCACCACCTCCGGCAGCTTCGCGTGCATCTCGATCGGGTTCTCGATCGGCTGCAGCGATTGCGCCCTCAGCGTCGGCGCGCGGCCGTCCCAGAAGAACGACGACTTCCACGCGAGATTGTAGAGCGGCATCGACTGCCGCGTGCCCGTGTCGCCGAATGCCCCGATGCTGAAGGTCCGCGCGTCGCTGAAGAAATGGCGGCGATCATGGCAGTCGGCGCAGGACTGCGTGCCATTGCCACTGAGCTTCTTGTCGTGAAAGAGCCGCTCGCCGAGCATCACACCCTCTTCGGTGAGCGGATTGTCCAGCGGCAAGGCCGGGCGGGGGAAGGTGGAGGAAAAGCGGAAGCGATACGGCGTCGCATCCGGGGCGATCAACGCGTTGGATTTCGCGGCGGCCTCCGCACGCGTCGGGGTAGGTTGCAGACTTTCCACGCGGAAGGCCTTCGGGAGATTGGCCTTCAAGGTGGCAGCCAATTCGTCACCCGGCCGCGAGTGGGTCGTGGAGGACTCGCCGGTGATCGTCACCTTGGCGAAGATTTCGGAGGCATCGAAGCCGAGGTGGAGAGTTTGGTCCCGATGGAGATCGAGCTCCAGCGGGAACTCCACGGTCATGAGGTTCTCGTCGTTGGCGACATGAAACGAGTAGCCGCTGAGACCGCCTTCCTTGCCGCGCCACATGCCCTCGACCGCGGCGAAGATATAGCCGCCCTGCCAGCCCCAGTGCATGCCGTTGACGGCAGGATTGAGCGGGTGCCCGGCGGGATGGACCGCTGGGTCGCCCTTGTTGGTTTCCGGTGGCACGCCGATGTGAAAACGCAAGCGGGTAAACTTTCCCCCGGGGATGTCCGAGAGCGCGAACCGCGTCCGGCCTTCGCGCAAGCTGACGAAGGCAGACCACGAATCGGCGCTCAGCCAGTTGCCGTCGGCCGCCATCAATTCGGCCTTGGAGAGGATCAGGTCGCAGCGGGTCAGGGAGACCCGCTGGCCGGCTGAGGTTTCCAGCGCCAGGGTATCAAAGGCCAGGGGCTTCGTGCCGAAGGTCGGCCGGACCTCCACATCCAGCCGTTGCCCGGCGTGCAGCACGGACGCGAAAGCCAGCAGGAGGGCGGCGAGGCGGGCGGTCATCGGGCGCATCCTGCCAGAAGGATCATGAATGTCCCGTGAATGTCGCAAAAGGTAGGCTCGGACGCCCTCGGCCGGCCTGCCTCCCCTCCGTAGCTTTGGCGAAGGAGGGAACGGTACCCGGCAGCAGTCAGCTCCCGTGCCTCGAGGACGACCGGGACGGATCGTCCCTACCCCGCAATTCATCGTGGATTCATGAAGCGGATGTTAGTTTGCTGGCCGCCGATGCGACTGCTGATTGCCGATGACGAAACCGACCTGCTCCGCGCCCTGTGCCAGGCGATGCGCGAGGAAGGTCACGCCGTGGACGAGGCCATCGATGGCACCGAGGCCCTCTACAAGGCGACCGAGTGGGACTACGATGCCATCATTCTCGACGTCATGATGCCCGGCCTCGATGGCTTCGAGGTCCTCCGCCGCCTGCGGGAGATCAAAAAGACACCCGTCCTCATGCTCACCGCGCGGACGAAGGTGAATGACCGCGTTCACGGCCTCGATGCCGGCGCGGACGACTACGTTTCCAAGCCGGTCGATCTCGTCGAGCTGGCGGCCCGCGTCCGCGCGATCATTCGCCGCTCGCAAGGCGATGCCAGTTCCATCATCACGATCGGCGACGTGGCCATCGACACCGCAGCCCGGCGTGCCACTAGGAGCGGTGAAGCGGTCGCGCTTACCGGGGGCGAGTATCCCTTGCTCGAGTTCCTCGCCCGTCGCCGTGGGAAGACCGTCACGCGCACGGAGATCTACGACCACCTCTACGACGAGAACGACACGCCGCTCTCCAACATCATCGACGTGCAAGTCTCCAGCCTCCGCAAGAAATTCGGCTCGTCCTTCATCACCACCCACCGCGGCCAAGGCTACAGTATCGACGGAAAGGAGATTGGAGATTAGCGATTCGAGATGGGGCTCCATGACGGAGCGTTTCCCCCACTGGTTTTCCCCGCGCCAATATCCCATCATCCAATTCCCAATGTCCCTTTAATGCCCTTCCGCAAGTCCATCCGCTGGCGCATCCAGGCGTGGCACGGCCTGCTGCTGCTGGCGATGACCGGTGCCTTCGGCGTCACGGCCTACCGGTTGGAGAAGACAAATGCCCATCGGCGGATGGATGACGATTTGAAAGGCCGTCTGGGCGTGTTGACCGTCGCATTGGAGCGCGGCAAGCCGCCCGGTGCAGAAGGCGGCGAACGACCGCCACCTCCGCCGCGAGGCCAGCGCCACGGACCGCCGCCGGGGTTTCAGGCACCGGAGATCAAGGCCGCGTTTTCTCCGAAGGAGCCCGATCCGTACTATTTTCACGTTTGGACCCGCGACGGCGATCCTCTGGCGAGTTCGGCGGCCGCTCCCGAGGGGATTCCATTGCCCGCAACCGCGGTCTTGGACCCCAAATCGCGCCTGCGCGACGGCTATCGCGAGTGCTATCTCTTCACCCCGCCCGGGGAGTGCTTGCTGGTCGGTCGCTCGACGGCGTCGGTGGACAAGGCGATGCGCGACTTCGCTTTGAAGACCGCGGGGATCGGCGGCGGGTTGTTGGCCATCGGACTCGCCGTTGGTTGGTGGATTTCGTCGCGGGCACTGCGACCGATTTCCGCGATCAGCGCGGCGGCCACCCGCATTTCGGAAGGCCACCTCAAGGAGCGTATCCACACGCCCGAGACGGACAGTGAGCTCGGGAAACTGGCGACCTTGTTAGACGAGACGTTCCAGCGCCTCGACGCCGCTTTCGAGGAACAAGCCCGCTTCACCTCCGACGCCGCCCACGAACTCCGGACGCCGGTTTCGATCATCCTCGCCCAATCGCAGCTCGCCCTGTCGCGCGAACGGGACGCCTCCTATTACCGCGAAACGATCGAGACCTCGCAACGCGCCGCCAAGCGGATGCAGGCAATGATCGAGTCACTGCTACAGCTCGCCGTGCTCGATGCCACGACGGGCGTACCCGGCCTCAAGCCTGGCGACTTGGCAGTCGTCTGCCAGGAGCACCTTCCCGCGCTCCGGGTGCTTGCCGACGAAAGGGACACCAGGCTCCTCGCCGACCTGCAGCCGGCAAATTGTCGCATGAATGCGGATCAAATCGGCCAGATCCTCATCAACCTCGTCGCCAACGCGGTCAAGTTCTCGCCGGCCGGTTCAGAGATCCGCGTCGCCACCGGTGTCCGCGACGGCCGAGCCTTCCTTTCCGTGATCGACAATGGTCCCGGCATCGCCGCGGAACACCTGCCGCATCTGTTCGAGCGCTTCTACCGCACCGACAAGTCGCGTAGCAGCGCCACCGGCGGGACGGGGCTAGGCTTGGCCATCTGCAAGCGCATCGCCGACGCGCACGGTGGCACGCTGGTGGCCAAGAGCCAGGAGGGCAGAGGCAGTGATTTTATTCTGGAAATGCCGTCATTCACGTTGGGTTCATGATCGATTTGTTAGGACGGGGGCATGACGCGCCCACTCGTCTTGCTGCCCTTGCTCCTCACCGCTGCCGCCCAGGCCGATCCGCTGCTCACCTCGTGGTTCACACAGAACTCGGGAAAATACTCGCGGGTCTATACTACCACCGCGAATCGCACCAGTGGCGTCTCCGCGACGACGTGGAATACATCCGGCGGCACGCTGCCGCACACCTCGCCGTCGTATGCTGACGTCTATGGCGTCTCGTATTCGACGAACTGGGTGTATGTGAAGTACAGCGGCATCCCGAGCTACGTCATCGGGCCGTGGCTGAATCCACAGGGCGCGGTGGGCAATTTCTGGCCGGGCACGCAGGCGGGACTCCGGCGCTTCCCGCGCAATCCGGCGGTGCAGGCAGGCGTGAAGGACAGCACGGCCGCTGGCACTTCCGGGATCTTCGTCAACGGCGTGGCCGCCTTCAACGCGCTCGATGGCCAGGCATGGGACGGCTCGGCGATCCAGGGTCAGGCCCAGCACACGAATGGCACCTACTATTGGCATCGGAACGCGCCGGTCGCGGAGAGCTACAATTTCGACTACACGCTCGGCCACCAGCTCCCGGCCGGGCTTTATCACAATCACCAGGACCCGATCGCCCTGCGCTACCAACTCGGCGACCACGTGACCTACAACAGCTCGACCAAGAACTACTCGGTCACTTCCGGCACGCCGACCGAGCACTCGCCGCTGATCGGATGGGCGCACGACGGCTATCCAATTTACGGTCCCTACGGCTACAGCACCGCGCTGGACGCGGGCAGCGGCGTCCGCCGCATGATCAGCGGCTACGTGAAGCGCAATGGCTCGACCACCGGCGTGGACAACGTGACCACGAACACGACGACGATGCCGGCGTGGTACACCCGCTACCGCACGAATCACAACCTCACCAATGGCACGCCACCGGCGCGCTCGACCAATACCGGCACCTATCCGATCGGCACCTTCGCGCAGGACTGGGCCTACCTTGGCGACCTGATCAAGACTGGCAGCAACTACTACACGCAGGGGACCGACTTCGACCTGAACGAGCAGAATGTCCGCTATTGCGTGACGCCGGAGTTTCCGAGCGGCACCTGGGCGTATTTCATCACGCTCGATTCGAGCAACGCCTCGACCTACCCGTATGTCTTCGGCTTCGAGTTTTATGGCGATGCCAGCGGCGGCTCGGTGGCGAACATCTCGGAAAGCGTGACCACGCAGTTCACCGGCGGGCCGAACACTCCGCTGACTTTCACCGGCACGCCCACCGTGGACTCAGGCACGGTGTCGATGACCTGGAACAGCGTCGAGGGCGGCACCTACTCCGTCGATGCCTCGACCGACAACACCAACTGGACCAGCAAGGCCACCGGCTTGGTCGCGTCGGATATCACCAAGAGCACGACCTACCCGGCGTTGAGCTCAGGCGGCACGGAGTATGGTCGCGTCCAGCGCACCGCGCTCGCGACCTATGACACGACCGGCGTAGGCTCGGCGACGGTGTCGCAGACGGCGACCACCAGTTACCTGACCGGCGCCAACACCGCGCCGACGCTCACCACCGTCAACTCGCTCACCGGGGCCAGCGAGGACACCGCATTCACGATCAGCTACGAGACCCTCGCCGCGGCAGCGGATGAGGCGGACCCGGATGGCGGCACGCCGTCGTTCCGGATCGAGGGCGTGAGCAGTGGCACCTTGACGAAAAACGGCACCGCCGTGACCGCGGGCAGCACGACGCTCGCTTCCGGCGAAAGTGTGGTGTGGACCCCCGCGACGAATGCTACCGGGACCGTGGCCGCCTTCACGGTGAAGGCCTATGACGGCACGCTCGCCTCCAGCAGCGCGGTGACGGTGAATGTCCAGGTCGCCGTGGTGAATGACCCGCCGACGCTGACGACCATCGGCAATTTGACCGGTGCGGCAGAGGACATGCCCTTCACGATCTCCTACGCGACCTTGGCGGCTGCCGCGGATGAGGCGGACGAGGAAGGCGAGGCGGTCTCCTTCCGCGTGGAAGGCGTGAGCAGCGGCTCGCTGACGAAGAACGGCAGCGCGGTCACAGCAGGAGTCACGACGCTTGCCAGCGGCGAAAGCCTCGTGTGGAC
>CBKZPU010000162.1:0-11434 GCA_966696705.1 uncultured Verrucomicrobiaceae bacterium
GTGCTCGCGAATGACCGCGTGATTCCGGACGGCGGCCAGCAGCTTTTCATCACCGCCGTGGGCGACGATCCGTCGAACGCATCGAATCCGGTCCATCGCGGCACGCTTGAGATCATCGAGGATGGCGCGGCGCTGCGCTACACCCCGAACGAGCTGAACCCGGCAGGCAATTTCGTCGAGACCTTCACGTATGAAATCTCCGCCGGCACCACCGAGCGCCGCGAGGCCGTCATCAGCATCGAGGTGCTGAACCGAGCCGGTGCCCGCGATCTCGAAACTAATCACGACCGCTTCTCGGTCCGCAGCGATTCCTCCGGCACCTTGTTACCGGTGTTGGCCAACGACAGCGTGCTGCCCGCCAGCGCCAGCGAGTGGATCATCACCGAAGTGACCACGCCGGCGAACGGCGCGGTGCAAATCGTCGGCAGCAATCTGCTCTATGCGCCGCAGCCCGGCTTCGTGGGCACCGAGGTCTTCACCTACAAGGTCTCCGATGGCTTCGGCGGCACCGGCCAAGCGGATGTAACCGTGAAAGTCGGCGACATCAGCGTGAGCGACGACCACTTCACCGTGATCGCCGGTGACGGCGTGGTGGCACTGGATGTCACCGCGAATGACGGCATCCTCCGCACCTCGTTCCCCGAGACGCCGCTGCCTTCGCAGGCCGACTTCACGCTCACGACCGCGCGCCCGGTCACGCTGGATCCGCTGAATGCCGGAACGGCGGTCGTCGCCGACGGCAAGGTCAACTACACGCCGGATGCCTCCTTCACCGGTCGTGCCACCCTGACCTACTGGGTCCAGGACGACAGCGGCAACGAGTATCCGGGCGTCGCCCACCTCGACCAGCGTGCCGCGGGTGAAGACCGCGACACCGCCACCGTCTCCATCACCGTGACCGGCGTGAACGACGCCCCGCGCATGGTGGATGCGGAAACCAACGGCGTGACGGACAAGAGCAACCTGCATCCGTTCCCGAACGTCACGGTGATCGAATACGACAGCCAGCGCCAAGAACCGGTGACCATCCGGGTTTCCTTCGCGGCCGAGCGCGGCATCCTTGCTGGTGGCGGCTTTACCTTGGTTTCGCCGGGCGTGATCGAGTTCACCGGCACCGCGGCGGAAGCGACCGTCGCGTTGCGCTCGCTGGTCTTCACGCCGACCACCGATCGCATCACCGTCGGCACCACCGAAGACACCCGCTTCACCGTGAGCATGGATGACGGCCAGGTCACCACGCCGGTGATCGAGGACTCGACTGTCACCACGGTCACGCCGATCAACGACGCGCCCTCGCTGCTGAACGCGGTGGCGACCGCGACCAACGACAAGACTCCGGCCAAGCCGTTCCCGGCTTCGACCTTTGTCGAGATCGATGACCTCACGCTGCAGCCGCTGGAAGTGATCGTCACCTATCCCGCCGACCGCGGCACCTTGGCTGGCGCGTTCATCGAGGTTTCGCCCGGCGTGCTGAAGTTCAATGGCACCGCGGCCCAGGCCACGACCGCGATCCGCGGCTTGGTTTACACGCCAGTGGAGAACCGCATCACGGTGGGCACCACGGAGGACACCCTGTTCACCGTCAGCATTGACGACGACTTCACCACCGTGCCGGTGGTCGTGGACACCGCCATCATGACGGTGACTCCGGTCAATGACGCACCGGTCCTTGCTGGCACCGAGCCTGGCGCGACCAATGACAAGACGCCGGTGAGTCCGTTCCCGAACGTGACGCTCACGGAAGTGGACGACCTGACGATCCAGCCGCTGGAAGTGACCGTCAGCTTCGAAGGCGACCACGGCACCTTGGCCGGGACCGGCTTCACCGAAAGCGCGCCCGGCACGCTGGTCTTCAATGGCACGGCCGCCGAGGCCACCACCGCGCTGCGCGGCTTGGTTTACACGCCCTTCATCGACCGCATCTTCATTGGCACTACGGAGGACACGCATTTCACCGTGGATATCGATGACGGGTTCACGCCCGCACTGGTCACCGATGACGAAACCGTGATCACGGTCACTCCGGTCAACGATGCGCCGCAATTGCTCGGTGCCGTCCCGGGAGCGACCAACGACAAGACCGCGATGAATCCCTTCGCCACCGCCACGGTGATCGAGGTGGACAACCTCGCGGGGCAACTGGTGCGCATCCGCATCACCTTCCCGGCCGACCGCGGCATCCTATCCGGTCCCGGCTTCACGTTGATCGCACCGGGTGTGCTTGAGTTCTACGGCACCGCTGCGAATGCCACCATCGCCATCCGCGGACTGGTGTTCACGCCATTCCTCGACCGCATCATCGTCGGCACCACGGAGGACACTCGCTTCACGGTCACCTTGGATGATGACGTGGTGGAACCGCCGGTGCTCGTGGACACCGCGGTGGTCACGGTCACGCCGATCAATGACGTGCCGGTCATCACCGGAACCGTAGGCGATCAGGAGCTTTATCAGCGTTCGTCCCTGCGGCCGTTCGTCGGGGTGAACATCACCGACATCGACGACCTCGGCCTCCAGCCGCTGACGGTGACCATCCAGATCGACAATGCGATCAAGGGCACGCTGTCGAACCTCGGTGGCTTCGCCCTGCTCTCGGAAGGCAGCGGTACCTACCGCATGACCGGCACGCCCGCGGCCGTCTCCGCGGCGCTGCGCGATATCGTCTTCACGCCCACGCCGGGAACCCGCGTCACGCCGGTGTCTCCGGAAGTCGCCCGCCTGACCATCACGATTCAGGACGGCTTCGCCGCGCCAGTGGTGGATGACGTCACCACCATCGAGATCCTGCACGCGGAAGTCGATCGCCTGCTCGCCCTTGGCGCAACCGGCCTCGATGCCAGCCAGACCAGTGCCGGCTTCGGCACCAGCTCCGCGATCAGCAAGGACACGCTGGTCATCGGCTCGCCGCTGCGCGACACGCCAGCGGTCGATGCCGGCCGCGTCCATATCTATGAGCGCAGCTCCGGCTTCGGGGCCCCATGGGGGCAGGTGACGGAATTCGGCGGCTCCGACTCGGTTGCAGGCGATCTCTTCGGCCAAGCGGTGGCCATCGATGGCGATTACATGGTGGTCGGTGCTCCCGGCTACGATCAGCCCGGCGCGAACAACGCCGGTGCCGCTTACGTCTTCCAGCGGAATCCGGTGAATCACAACGCTTGGATTCAGGTGGCGAAGATCAATCCGCCTGTCGTCAACGGATCGGGCGGTGACGCCTTTGGTAGCGGGGTCGCGCTGCAGGGCGACACGCTGCTCATCGGAGCTCCGAACGGGAACCTCAGCGGTGCGCCGCGTTCCGGCCGGGTGTTCGTCTTCAAGCGTGGCGCCACTCCGGGAGCCTGGGCCTTGTCGCAGACCCTCGTTGCCGCTGACAACCGCGTCAGCGGCCTCATTAACGACTTCGAGTACTACGGGGCCGCCGTGGCGATCGATGGCAACACGGTGATTATCGGCGCCCACGGTGCGAACTACTCCGGCAACAGCTCCCAGTGGAACTTCGGCGCCGCCTATATCTACACCCGTCCGTCGGCAGCTGGCAGCTTCACCGAACTCAAGCGACTGGATCAGTTCGATGGCACGGAGGCCAAAGCTTACAGCGGCTTCGGCTACTCGGTCGATGTTTCCGGCGACCGGATCGCGGTAGGCATTTACGCGCCCAACCCGCCCTTCGGTGGCCTCAAGCCCGGTCACGTCCGTATCTACGAGCGCGACGCCGGTGGCGCGAATCAGTGGGGGCTCGTCCGCGATGCGTTCCCGGCGGACGGCGTGGCGTCGCGCCACTTCGGTTGCTCGGTGGCACTCTCCGGAAACCTGCTGCTCGTCGGCGCGCCCGCCGGCAATGAGAGCGGGCTGGAAACCCGCGGCTCCGTGGAGATCCTCCGCCGCAGTCCGGGAACGGCCGACTGGCTTTCCATCGATCGCATCGTCCAGGGCACGACGACCGCCACCGATCGCTACGGCTACTCGGTGGCCCTCGATGGTTTCTCCGGCGTCGCCGGTGCCAGCGGCGACCGCGTGAATGCGACCAGCGCCGCCGATGCCGGATGCGCGCGAGTCCTGCAACTCCAGTATGACCTCGGGCCGCGCCTCGCGGTGCCGGTGCCGGATCAGCTCGCGGTGGAGGGCTCGCCCTTCAGCTTCACGGTGAACCCGGCGACCTTCGGTGACCCGATCTATCCGGGCCAGCTCACGCTTGCGGTCCAGTTGACCGACGGCAGTCCGCTGCCGGCCGCCGGTTGGCTCTCGTTCAATCCCGCCACCGGAGTCTTCTCCGGCACGCCGACCGCGACGGAAGGCCGCGACTACAGCCTGCAGCTCGTCGCGACCAATCCGCTTGGCACGCAGGTCGTGTCGAACGTCTTCCGGATCTATCAGAATCGTAGCTCGAACTCCTTGCTTGCCGCCTATAACGGCTGGGCATCGGGAGAATTCGAGCCCTCCGTCCTTGCCAACGCCTCGCTGGAAGCGAGCGTCTGGGGCGAGGATGCGGACCCGGATCGCGACGGCCGCGCGAACGTGCTTGAGATGCTCTTCGGCCTCAGCGCCACCGAACAGGACCAACCGCAGCTCGTCTTCACGCGGATCAGCGCCACGGAGTTTACCCTGAGCTTCCCGCAAAGCGAGCAATTCCCTGCCGGGGAAGTGGCGGTCGAGTGGTCCACCGACGCCACGAACTGGACCACCACCGGCGTCGTGATGACGCCCGGTCCGGCAGTCAACGGCATCGTCCGCGTCACCGCCTCGATCACCTCGCCGCTGCCACAGCAACGGGTCTTCGTCCGCATCGTGGCAGGCGAGTGATGGACTTTTAGCAATGCGGGTCGTGGCGCTGATGCCGCGGCCCGCTTTTCTTTCTCAAGTCTGCCGGGCTTACCGGAAATCGCCTGAGGATTCTTGAGGAGCGGCGGACCGTTTTCGCGGCTCCCCTTTTCGTGGGATCCATAAATCCCAATCCGCGCTGTTATGGCGATTCGGAGCGTAGCGCGATCGCCGGTCCGCCTTCATCGCCGTTTCCAAGTTGACGCGGATGAATCGACGCTGGATGGGTGTATTCTAACGGATTGACCGGCACCTCGATCCCTCGAGCGTCCCCCTTTCCCGGGACGCGAAACCCAACCTGAAACCCAAGTCAGAGAATATGCACTTCGTACCTTTGCGGACGATGGTCCGGTGTTTCGTCGCGGCGGCGTGCTTCGCGCCGTTGGTCACCTTCGGGCAAACGATGAACATCGACAACGATGTCCAGAGCGTCGCCACCCTCGACAACACGACCGCCACCCTCACGGGCAAGGCGGAACTCCATGTCACTGGGGCAGGCTCGCCGCTCAGCGGCAGCACCGTAATCCACCTCAACTCCGCGGACGCATGGTTCTTCATGGACAGCATCCGGCCGGGAACGGTCATCTCCACGCACCTCAGCCGCGTGCGGGTGAGCGGAGCCAACGCCGTCAACGGCACCAACGTGCGCGTCGCCCAGTACGGCAATGGCGCGGTCGTCATCCCGCACGCACCGGCTTTCGGCGCGCTGCAGGTTTACAACGGCCAGAACCTCACCGGTTCGTCGACTTCGCTCACGCCCTACACGGCTTATGACGACGCAGCCCTCGGGTCGTTCGCCAACGCGATCCGCTCGTTCCGGCTCAAGCGCGGATACACGGCCACCATCGCCACCGAGGCCAACGGCACCGGCCACAGCCGCAATTACGTCGCCGCCGACGGTGACCTCGAGATCACGCTGCTGCCCACCGCCCTCGACAATGCGGTGAGCTTCGTGCGGATCTTCCCGTGGGTGTGGACGGTGAAAAAGGGTGTCGCCGGCAACATTGCCAACGACGTCAACGCCTGGTGGTTCTACAACTGGAACATCGACCAGAACTCGACGGCCGACCTCGAATACGTGCCGATCCGCCAGCAACGCTGGTGGCCCGGCCTCGGCCAGAATTGGCAGACCCGCGGTTCCAACCAACTCCTCGGCTACAACGAACCCAACAGCGCGGACCAATCGAACATCGCCGTCGGCGATGCCGTGTGGTCATGGCCCGACCTGCTCGGCACCGGCCTGCGCGTCGGTTCCCCCGCGCCCACCGACGGCGGACTGAGCAGTTGGCTCTATCCGTTCATGACGCAGACCGCCGCAGAAAACAAACGCGTCGACTTCGTCGCCGTGCACTATTACCGGGGCTTCTCGAACCCCGCCGACCCGAACGGCGCGGCCAACCAGTTCTACAATTTCCTGCTCGGCATCTACAACACGACGAAGAAGCCGATCTGGATCACCGAGTGGAACAACGGCGCCAACTGGGTCGCCGAACCCGATCCGACCTTCGCCCAGCAACAAGCCACCATCGCGGCGATGCTCACGATGCTGGAGAACGCGCACTTCGTCGAACGCTACGCGATCTACAGTTGGGTCGAGGAGGTCCGCCAGCTCCACTACAATGCCGGTGGCCTCACGCCGGCGGGAGTCACCTACCGCGACCGTGTTTCGAAAATCGGCTACTTGCAGGAAATGCCGGACCCCGGCACGACGGCGGACGCGTTGTATGCCTTCGACAGCAATGCCCGCGACTCGTCGGGCAACGGCCACGACACCATGGTCGTCGGCAACCCATCGTCGGTCACGGGCCAAGTCGGCAACGCCTTGAGCTTCGATGGCACCAGCGACCATCTCGTGGCTTCCAGCAAGCTCGGCGACAGCACCGACTTCACTTTCGCCGGCTGGGTCTATCCCAACAGCACCGCGGGCTGGCAGCGCGTCTTCGACTTCGGCGACGGCACGCTACGCTACCTGTTCCTCTCGCCCCGCTCCAGCGGCGGACAGCTCCGCTTCGCCATCAATACCGGCGGCGGCGAGCAACAACTCAGTGCCACCGCCTTGCCCACCGGCACGTGGAGCCACGTGGCCGTCACCATCAGCGGCAACACCGGCAAGCTCTTCGTCAATGGCGCGCTGGTCGCGACCAACACCTCCATGTCGGCCAATCCGGTGGATGTCGGAACGCGGCTGAACTACATCGGCAAGAGCCAGTTCGCCGCCGACCCGTTGTTCAACGGCCGCCTCGACGACCTGCGCTTCCACTCCACCGCGTTGACCGACGCCCAGATCGCCGCGATCGCGGGCGTACTGCCCAGCCCGTGGCTCGCCGCGGATATCGGTGCCGTGGGGACGACAGGATCCTCGAGCTACAACTCGGGCACGTTCACGGTGGTCGGCTCGGGAGCCGACATCGCCGGAACGGCCGACGAATTCCGCTACGTCTATCAGGCGGGCACTGGTGACGGCTCGATCGTCGCCCGCGTGGCATCGGTGCAGAACACCGCTCCCGATGCGAAGGCCGGCGTGATGTATCGCGAGTCCAGCGCCGCGAACTCGCGCTTCGCTGCCGTCTATGTCACCCCGGGCGTCGGCGTGGTCTTCCAGCGCCGCATCAGCACCGGCGGAGGCACGGCCTCGACGGTGGTGTCCGGCATCACCGCGCCGCGTTGGGTCCGCATCGTGCGCACCGGCAACAACTTCGCCGCCTACTACTCGTCCAACGGCACAAGCTGGACGCAGATCGGTTCGACCACGGCGATCACCATGACCACGGCGGTGCAGCTCGGCCTGTGCGTGACCAGCCACCTCGATGGCACGCTGTGCACGTCCACCATGGACAGCGTCACCGCCACGCCGTGAATCCTCAGGGAGGCGCGGACATCGATCCGCGCCTCCCCGTCCTGCCGTCGACCACCCGAGGGAAAGCAGCATGCTTCAAGAACTCCAAACGCCACGGAGGGCCATCCTCATTGCCTTCACGTCGCTTGCTGGCGTCTCCGTGATGGCAATCCTCTGCGCGGCGATGCGGCACGCCACGCCTCCCGAATCAAACTTTCCCATCCCGTCATCTCCGCCACGATCGTCGCTCGCCCGACCGGACTCGCATCGGCCGCCACATCCTGACGGCGATGTCGGTGAGTTGGTTCGAACCCAACCGGTCGAAGCGCTCTGCATCGCGATCCAGCTCGAAGCTTCTCCGCAGCGGGACGAAATCCTCCGGCGTGCTGTCGCCGAATGGAGCGTTCGGAACGGCGAGGCGGCCTTCCGCTGGATATGGGCAATCGCCGATCCCGTGCTTCGCGACGAACTCTGCTCCGTTGCGGTGGTTCATCTCGCTGACCACGATCCCGCCGCTGCGGCGGAAATCCTCGCCTCCCACCTCCCGCCCGGCACCGCCCGCGGGCAAGCACTCATGGCGCTCTACCAACGATGGGCTCAGATCGATCCTGCCGCCGCTCACGCCAGCGCCGTAGCGCTGCCGGATTTCCACGAGCGGGTCCGCGCCTTGGAACAGGTCGTCCGACAGCTCGCTACCGACGATCCATCCGGGGCTATCCGCATGGTCGTCAACGATGGCCTGGAAGAAGCGCTGCCGGACCTGATTGAGGAACTCACGACCCGTTGGGCCATTCTCGACCTCACGGCCGCGCAGGGGTGGCTCGAACTTCAACCGCAAAGTGAAATTCGTGATCGCTTGGTGAAGCAGGCCGCGGCAGTGGTCGCACGACAGAATCCCTCGCGCGCCGCGGAGGTTGTCCTCGAAAGCATCCCGCCCGGGATGACGCAAGACGAGGCAATCCTTGCCGTGCTCGGCGAATGGCTTCTCAGCGACATCGACGCAGCCTCGGGATGGGCCAAGACCTTTCCCCCGGGTTCTCTCCGCAGGCGTGCGGACGACGAAGTCCGGAAGGCAATCCTGCGCCGGTCACCGCCGTAGCTTCGGAGCGGATTTTTCATGAGGCGGAAGATCGGGGTGTTCCCCGTGGCGATCCTGATGGAAGGCACCGGCTTGCTGCCGAAGATGAGCTGCTGCCGGTGGTGAAGCAGAGGTGACTCGAGCGCCGGCAGGCCGCACTCGCGGACGGGTCCCGTGTGGCGCCAGGCCCTCCGTGGGGAGCCCTCACACCAGCCCGTCCTTCCGCGCCTGCTTCCAGTAGGCGTATTCGGAGCGGTTGAAGTCGATGTACTCCGGCGAGAGATCGCTACTATACATGCAGTAGTCCGCGTCGCCTTGGTTCAAGTGGATCTCGATCTTGAACTCCGGCTTGGCGGCGATCTCGCGCAGTTCGTCCATCGGCGTGGTCGCTTGCAGCCCGCCGAGGCAGGCTGGCTTGCCGTCGTAGAAAATGTCCACGAGTTCCTCGCGGATGCGGGCGCGCGAGTAACCGACGGCGTGGAGCACGCGGCCCCAGTTCGGATCGCCGCCATTCCACGACGACTTCACCAGCGCCGACTTGCAGACGGCTTCGGCGACGAGCTTGGCATCGAGATAGGTGCGGGCACCCTTCACTTCGACGGTGACGAATTTCGTCACCCGCTCGCCATCACGGACGACGGCTTGGGCGAGTTCGAGCATCACGTGGCGCAGCGCCTCGCGGAACTGCTTGCACAGCGCGCTATTGCGGCGGATCGGCGGCATGCCGGAGCGACCGTTGGCGAGCACCAGCACGGTGTCGTTGGTGCTCATGTCGCCGTCGATGGTGATGCGGTTGAAGCTTTCATCGACCGCCTCAAGCACGCCCTTGCGCAGCGTGTCGCGCGGGACATTGGCATCGGTGGTGATGAAGCACAGCATGGTGGCCATGCTCGGGGAAATCATGCCGGCGCCCTTCACGCAGCCACCGATGCGGACGCGGTGACCGCCGAGGTCGAAGGAGATGGCGATCTCCTTGTGATGGGTGTCGCTGGTGATGATGGCGCGGGCCACGTCGGTGCCGCGGCCGCTACCAAGACCTTGGACGAGGTCGTCGAAGCGCGGCTCGACGCGCACCATCGGCATCGGCAGGCCGATCACTCCGGTGGAACACACGCCGACCTCGCTGCGGTTCAGGCCGAGCGGGATGGCGACGCCCTCGCACATGGTCTTGGCATCCTGGATGCCCTGCACGCCGGTGCAGGCGTTGGCATTGCCGCTGTTGGCGATGATGGCGCGGATGTCGCCCTTGCGCAGGTGGGCCTGGGACAGCTTCACCGGCGCGGCTTTGACGCGGTTGATGGTGAAGGTCCCGGCGGACGTGCAGGGGCTCTCCGAGTAGATCAGCGCGAGATCGAGTCGCTCGGCGGCGGGGTTCTTGATACCGCACGAAATGGCGGAGCATTGGAAACCGCGCGGCGCGCCGACGCCGCCTTTGATCCGGGTGACGGGGAAGTCCATGGGGTGGGTTTGCAAGGGTGTGGGTTGGGGACGCTGAACCAATCTCACGCCGTTTGCAACCCGGCGGTCTCGGGTAACCCGAAGATGAGGTTGAATGACTGTACCGCCTGCGATCCTGCGCCTTTGCCCAAGTTATCCTCGGCACTGGTCAGAATCACACGTCCGGTCCGGGCATCATGCGACCAGCCGATGTCGATGAAGTTGGTGCGGGTGACATTTTTTGTATCCGCGCAGGTGCCCTTGCCGAGCAGGCGCACGAATGCCGCGTCCTGATAGGCCTTTTCCAACGCCTCGCCGATGGCGGCGGGATTGATCCCTTCCCTCAGCTTCGCCGTGGTGGTGGTGGCGATGCCGGAGTTCACCGGAATGAGGTGCGGGATGAAAGTGATCACCACGGACTCGCCGGCCGCGAGCGAGAGCTCTTGCTCGATCTCGGAAAGGTGGCGGTGCTTCGGGATGCCGTAGGCGCGGACGCTTTCATTGCACTCGCAGAAGAGCAGCGAGACGTCCGCCTTCTTGCCGGCGCCACTCACCCCGCTCATCGAATTCGCGACGATGGTGGCCGGATCGATCAGCCCGGCTTTCAGCAGGGGAATCAGCGGCAGAAGGATGCTGGTCGGGTAGCAACCCGGCGAGGCGACCAGCCGCGCGTCACGGATCGCGTCCGCCCGGACTTCCGGCAGGCCATAGACCGCTTCATCGAGCAACGCGGGCGCGGGATGGGCGTGGCCGTAGAATTCCTCGTACACGGCGGCGTCGCTCAGCCGGAAATCAGCGCTGAGGTCGATGACCTTCAGCCCGCGCTCTAGCAGGGCGGTCGCGATTTCCGCCGCCACCCCGTGGGGCAGGGCAAGGAAGGCCGCCTGCGCGCCGGTGGCGGCGATGGCATCCGGATCGGGCTCCATGAATGGCAGCTCCGCCCCCGGCAGCTTGCGGAAGCGCGGAAAAACGGCGGACAGCGGCTTGCCGGCCTCCTGGCGGGAGGTCGCGGCGACCAATTCGACCTGCGGATGAACCAGCAACAGGCGCAGGAGTTCCTGCCCCGTGTAGCCGCTGGCTCCGACAATCGCGGTTTTGATCCGTTGCATCGCGGGCGGAAAATGCATGATTTTCAAGGCTTGCCAACCGGGATTTGCCCTGATTGTCTGCCCGCCCCGTCGCCGACGAGGTAAACGGGCTGTAGCGCAGTCTGGTAGCGCACTTGCCTGGGGGGCAAGGGGTCGTGGGTTCGAATCCCGCCAGCCCGA
>CBKZPU010000163.1:0-11363 GCA_966696705.1 uncultured Verrucomicrobiaceae bacterium
GATCGCCTCGCGCTTCACCACCCGGTCCGCCCCGGCGGAGAAGAGGAGCAGCGGCCGGTCCATCACCGCGGCATCGCTAATCACGCGCTTCCCGGTGTCGAAGAGCTCGACCAAAATCTTGGCCGAGATGTCCTTCGAGATCGCCGTGTCGGCATCATACGTCGCGGCCGCCTGCGTGTCCCGCGTCAGCCATGGCCCGCGCACGTAGCTCTTGATCGTCGCGTCCGGCTTCAGCTTCTGCAGCAGGCGGATGTTCGTCAGCGCGCCGGGCACGATCAGGTTCACATGAAAGGCCGGCGTCGCCAGGACCAGTCCTGCGATGCGCGGCGCGAAATCATGCACCCACGCCGCGGCGATCACCGCCCCCACGCTGTGCGCCACCACCACCGTGCGCTCCGGCGTCAGCCCGTGCGTCGCGTTCAGGTGACGGAAGAACGCATCGAGATCCCGGACATACTGCATGAAGCCCGTCGCGTGGCCGCGCCGGCCCTCCGATTGCCCGTGTCCCCGCGCCTCCCACGCATAGATCGCCGTGTCCGGCATCGCCAGCGACGGGATCACCGGGTCCCAGCGGTCCGCATGCTCATGGCCGCGATGGATCAGCACCAGCGCCCGCGTGGCCCCCTGGACGTTCCAGGTCTTGTAGTGCAGGCAAGCGCCGTCATCGGCAGTGAATTGAAGGCGGGTGCTCGTGCTCGGAGTCATGGTCGGGTGGGGGAGCGGAATCTCGGCCGCAACCCCGGCCGACGGTGGCGGAGGTCTGCTGTCAACCGGTTCTCTAACCCATTCCAGCGGCATCGTGAAGCTGAGGTTCATAAGCGTCACCACGGAGTGTGGCATGAATCCCGGCTAGGCCCTCATCGTGACTTTTGCGGGCATCATCGGTTTTCGCGAAGATGGTCGCGAACGAAGCTTGGGGGGCTGTCAGAGCCGTGCTAATGAATGCCGAGTACGAAGTACCGGGGTCACACGGGCGAGATGTTCTCGTCACAACGTGAGAAGTCATGCGGGGAGTGGCCAGGGCATCGGCAAGCACCCACCCGATGAAGAGAGCTTTTGTCCCATCGCTTCGAGGCCCGGTTCGCATCCTATCGCCAGAAGCATGAGTCGTCACGTTGTGACGCGGTGCCCTGAGCACACCCACCCTGCGTGTCGGGCTTTTATAAGCCGTCGCGTCGCGACGAAGAAAAGACCTTCCGTTGAGCCACAGCCCCCCTCACGCGGTCACCTCGGTCTCCAGCATCTGCTCGTACTGCTTGATATACGCCGCCGCTGTCGCCTCGTGGTTGAACCTCGCTACTGCTTCCTTCATGATGCGCGCCCGGTGATGCGTGCGGTGCTTCTCGCCGCCGTTGTGGAAGCTCAGTGCCTCGTTGACCGCCCAGCGCAGGCCGTCGCCATTGAAATGCTTGAAGAGGAAGCCATTGCCGCGGTCGGCCTCGGGGTCGAAGGGCTCGACGGTATCGTGCAGGCCGCCGGTGTCGTGGGCGAGCGTCATGCTGCCATACTTCGGCGCGATCATCTGCGGCAAGCCGCAGGGCTCAAAGGACGAGGGCATGAAGATGAAATCGCTTCCGGCGTAGCCGAGGTGCGAGAGCCCTTCATCGAAGTCGCGCACTGCCACGCGGTCGTGGAAGCGGTGGCGGTTCACGATGTCGTGGAAGTGGTTTTTGTAAGCGCCACTGGCGATGATGGCGACCTGCAGGTTGTTCTGGCTGACGATGCCATGGAGGATTTCCCCGAGGAGTTGGCAGCCCTTCTGCACGGGATCGAGGCGCGAGGGCCAGAAGAACAGCGGCACATCGGGATCGCCCATCAGGCCGAGCCGCTCCTGGAGCTCCAGCTTGTTCTTGCGCTTTCCTTCCGAGTGATTTTCAGCCTTGAAGTGGTGCTTGAGGTAAGGATCGCTGGCCGGGTCGAAGGCCGGGTCAGGGGCATTGAGGATCCCGGTGGCGCGGCCGTCGCGATGCTTTTCGCGGAGTTGGTTGCGGATCGCGTCCGGGATGAAGTGATGGTGGCCGTGGACGATTTCCTCGAGGAAGGTCGGGCTGACCGTGTTGACGTGGTCGGCGGAGAGGATGCCGGTGGTGAGAAGGTCCACCGGGTTGTTGCCACGGCTTTCCTCGTAGTTCCATGGCGCGCGGCGGAAGTAGCAGTGCTGCCAGAAATCGGCGGCGTCGATCCCGCGGTCCTCGATCTGCGCGAGCGTGAGGTGCTCGGAGTGGATGTTGTGGACGGTGAAGAGCGATTTGATGCCGTGGCGCTTGGCCACCGCGGGGATCAGGCCGGTCATCCAGTCGTTGCAGTGGATCAAGTCCGGCCGCACCTGCGGGAGGGTGTGGTTGATCACCTCGCGCTGGAAGGCCAGAGCGATGAGGTGGTTCTCCGCGCCATAGACGCTGGAGCGGTGGTAGAAGACGCGGTCCTGGGCGAGGTGGATGCGCTGCTCCGGCAGGGCGCGGCTGACTTTCTCGAACTCGTTGTCGAAGACGCTGGCCACATCGAGATGGAACATCCGGCGGTAATTCGGCAGCGCGACGTGGACGTCGGCACCCTGGTCGTAGAGGGCCTTGACGAGCGACGCGGAGACATCGGCGAGGCCGCCGGCTTTGGCGCACATGCGCTGGGCGAGGTTGCCCATCCCCTCCGGCAGGTAGGTGATTTCCGGGGTGACGACGAGGATGCGCGGGCGACGTGGAGGGTTGTCTGACATGGCTATTCCGGGTTTCCCGATTTTTTAGGCTTTTTGCCTTCGCCAAAGCAAGGATGCGTAATGGCACCGCGAAAGAATTTGCGGGGGAGGTAGGGTCGGACGCCCTCGGCCGACCGCGCCTGTCCTCCGTAGCTTTCAGCGAAGGGGAGGGACGGATCGTCCCTGCCGGCGGTGCCGCTCGCCCTTTGACAGCCGGGAATTGCCCGCTATTTTCGCGGCCCCAAACCACTCAACTCCCTATGAGCGAAGCCACCCTCGAAACGCACTCCTTCCAGGCTGAAATCAAGCAGCTCCTCGATCTCGTCGTCCACTCCCTCTACACCGACCGCGAGATTTTCCTGCGCGAGCTGGTGTCGAACGCCTCCGACTCGATGGAAAAGCTGCGCCACCTGCAGGGCACGGAGAAGGACATCCACGACGCCGCGCTGCCGCTGGAGATCCACATCACCACCGACAAGGAGGCCCGCACCGTGACCATCGCCGACCGCGGCATCGGCATGACCCGCGGCGAGCTGGTGGAGAATCTCGGCACCATCGCGCACTCGGGCACGAAGGCTTTCCTCAACGCGATGAAGGAAAGTGGCAACTCGCCGGCGAACATGATCGGCCAGTTCGGCGTCGGCTTTTACTCGGCCTTCATGGTCGCGGAGAAGGTGGAGGTCTTCACCCGCTCGTGGCGCGAGAATGGCGAGGACCTGCTGTGGACCAGCGATGGCGTCAGCGGCTACTCGATCGAGGAAGCGAGCGGCCTCGAGCGTGGCGTGAAGCTCGTGCTGCAACTCAAGGAGGAGCATGCCGAATACGCGGAGGAGTCGCGGGTGAAGCACCTCATCGAGCGCTACAGCAATTTCGTCGGCTTCCCGATCCACCTCAATGGCGAGCGCATCAACAAGGTCGAGGCCCTGTGGCTGAAGAACAAGTCCGACATCACCGAGGAGGAGTACAAGGAGTTCTACCAGTTCGCCTGCCACGCCTACAACGATCCCGCGTATCGCCTGCACTTCAGCGCGGATGCGCCGCTGGCGATCAACGCGCTGATCTTTGTCCCCGATGAAAACATGGAGCGTTGGGGCATGCAGAAGACCGAGCCGGCCGTCGCGCTCTATTGCAAGAAGGTGCTCATCGATCCCTCGCCGAAGGGCCTGCTGCCGGAGTGGATGCGTTTCCTCAAGGGGGTGATCGACAGCGCCGACCTGCCGCTGAACATCTCCCGCGAAACGATGCAGGACAGCGCGCTGGTGAGGAAGCTCGGCAGCGTGATCGCCAAGCGCATGGTGAAGATGTTCGAGAAGGAAGCCGAGGCGGATCCGGAGAAGTTCCAGGCATTCTACAAAAAGTTCGATCGCTTCTTCAAGGAAGGCGTGGCAACCGACTATGCGAACAAGGACGGCCTCGCGAAGCTGCTGCGCTTCGATTCCTCGATGACCGAAGAAGGCAAGCTCTCCAGCTTCGCCGACTACGCCGCCCGCGCGAAGGATGGTCAGGACAAGATCTACTACATCGTCGGAGCCAGCCGCGCGCAGCTTGAGACGAGCCCCTACATCGAGGCCTTCAAGGCCCGCGGTTTGGAGGTCGTGTACTTCACCGATCCGGTCGATGAGTACGTCGTCGAGTCGCTCGGCGAGGTCGAGGGCAAGAAGCTCGTTTCCATCAGCCACGCCGGTGTCGAACTCGATGACAGCGCGACCGAAGGCGATGCCCTCGGCTCGGAGGCGACCGAGAAGCTTTGCACGTTCCTCAAAGAAGAACTCGGCGACAAGGTCACCGCGGTTGCCAGCGGCAAGCGCCTCGTCGATAGCCCGGTGATCGCGCTCGTTCCTCAGGACGGCATGACCCCGCAGATGCGCCGGATGATGAAGGCAATGGACGAGAACTTCCAGGACGACGTGAAGGTCGAGCTGGAGATTAACCCGCGCCACCCGCTGGTGAAGAAGCTCGCCGAGACGAGCGAGACGAATCCCGAGTTGGCGAAACTTGTCGCCGGTCAGCTCTTCGACAACGCTCTCATCGCCGCCGGCCTGCTCGACGATGCCCGCGAAACGGTGAAGCGGATGAACGCGCTGATGGAGAAGGCGATGGGGTGACCGCATGATGCGGCGTGAAGTCATGACCGCGGCGCAGCCGCCCTTGGACTGCTACGATTCTTTGCAGCTTTGGAGTGCAGGAGGCGGCTGGCTGTGATGGTGGAATGAGGCGATCCTCCGGGGTCGCCTCAATCCTTTATAGAAAGACGACCGTTCGACTCACTCGAAAGCTGCGAAGAATCGTAGCAGTCCGAGGGCCTTCGGCTGTCATTCGGCGGAGCACTCAGGAGACCTCCGCCACGATCCGCTTCCTCATCGCCTCGTCCGGCATCGCGCCGAGACCGGCCTTCATGTTGTCGCGCAAGTGCGTCACCTTCGAGGTCGCCGGGATCGCGCAGGTGATCGCCGGATGCGACACCACGAACTTCAACATCACCTGCGCCCAGCTCTCGCAATCGATCTCCTTCGCCCAGCCGGGCAGGGGCTTCTCGCGAAGCTTCTTGAACACCTCACCACCCGCGAAAGGCCGGTTCGCGATGACAGCGACCCCGCGGTCCTTCGCCAAGGGCAGCAGCTTGTCCTGCGCCTCGCGCTCGCCGACCGAGTAATTGATCTGCAGGAAATCGAGCGTCTCGGATGCGACCAGCTTCGCCACCGCCTCGTGCTGGCTGGCCGTGTAGTGGGTGATGCCGAGATAGCGGACGATGCCGTCCTTCTTCCACCCGCGGAGGGTGTCGAGATGGGTGCCGACATCGACGAGGTTGTGAACCTGCATCAGGTCGATCGGCTTGGCGCGGAGCTTCTTCATCGAGGACTCCATCTGCGCGATGCCTTCCGCCTTGCCCTTGATCCACACCTTGGTGGCGATGAAGAGCTTGTCGCGTAGGCCGAGCTTGGCGGTCAGGTCGCCCGCGACTTGCTCGGATTTGCCATACATCGGCGAGGAATCGAGCAGCTTGCCGCCAAGTTCGCAAAAGACCTTCAGCACTTCCTCCATAGGCGCGGGATCGGCGACGTCGAAGGTCTGCCACGTGCCCATGCCGATGACGGGCAGCTTCTCGCCGGACGAAGGAATGGCGCGGGTGTGCATCGCGGCGGCAGAGGTTTCCTGGGCGGAGACATGACTCATCGCCAAGCCGCCGGCCATCAATCGGAAGGTGTCACGCCGGGTCATGCCGGGCACGATGGCACGGATCCGCCGTCTGTCGATGAACGGCTCACTTCGCCGTCACGGTGATCACGTGCGCGGCCGGTTGCTTCGCGTCGTCGATGGCTTTGGCGAGCTTGGCTCGGACCTTCTCGGTCAGGGCAAAGGTCGCATCGACATCCGCCGCACCTTCGGGACCGTGAACCAACGACTTGATCTGGCGGGTCTCGTAATCCTGCTTCGCCGCGACCGCATCCCAGACCTTTTTGAACGCGGGCAGCAGCGGATGGTTTTCGAATTCCTTGGCGAGGTTCACGCCCTGCTTGAGCTGGGCCGCCGTGTAGGTCTTGGTCGCTTCACCCCAGGTCACGTCGTAATTCGCAGCGGTGGGTGAATCGATCTTCAGGATGAAGCGGTTCAATTCGTCATTGAAGGGCACCAGCGCGAGACCGGCACGGATCGAGTCGTCGTTCTTCAAGTCGCCGGGGCCGGGGCTGAAGGGCAGCTTGGTGCTCTTGATCGTGAACTTGCCGCCGTCGGACGAAACGACCTCGTGGCCCGCGGTGGCCGTGGCCTTGCCGGAGGCATCGATCGTGATGGTGCCGAGATCGCCATCGATGCCCATGCCCTTGAGAAAGGCGTAGGCCATCACGACCTGACCGGCCCAGCCGGGATGCACGCCATCCTTGCCGGCCACCATGAACCCCGGGCCATGGAGCTTCTCGGCGTGATGGTCTGCGAGCAGCATCGGGCGATAGACATCGGCGAAGGCGACCTGCTCCGCGGCGGCGACCTGGATGCCGATGTTGCGGAACTTCGAGAGCGCAAGGTTGAGGTCCTCCTTGGTTCCCTTGGCCGACTTCACCCAGTGCGGCACGGTGTCGATGATGCCGGGCGAGCCTAACAGAACGCGCGCCCCCGCTTCCTTGAACGACTGCACCATCGCGGTCACGTTCTTCCGATACTCCGCCGCGATCGCCTCGTCGTAGGGCACGTAGCGGAAGTCATTCATGCCGTAGCAGGAGGTCGCGAAGGTCGGCTTGAAGCGCAGGACGTCGCTCTCCAACCGCCGCAGGAAGCCGCCGGCCTGCTCGCCACTCCAACCATACTGGCGGCAGGTGATTTCCAGCTCGGGCAGGCAGGCGGTGAGGTAGCTTTCGATGATGACCGAGTAGCGCTTCTGCTCGGTGATCGAGTCGCCGCAGATCGCCACGCGGTCGCCTTTCTTCAAAAGCAGCCCGGCCGGTTCCGGGGCGGGGTCGAGCTGATAGGCGGCTAGCTCGGCCGGCAGCGGCGGGGCTTCCTTGGCGAATGCGGGAAAGGCGATGGCGGCGACGGCGAGGAGCAGGGTGCGGTTCATGAGGTCTCTACCAAACGACACGGCCGGCGTGGGGCTTTCAAGTTCGGATGTGTGTAGCGCCAACGCCGAGTGAGAGAACCCGCTTTTCCCTTGATGGGATAGCTTGGCCTCCCTAGCTCTCTTCCCGTCCCCTGAAAAAGCTCTTCCAGCTTTTGTTCGCCGTGTTCGCCAGCATCCACTTGGCGGGTGGACCTTATGCCTTGGTGCAGACTTACGCGTGGGCAGGGATGTTGGTCAGCTACTCGAAGGAAGACGGCCTGCTCAAGGGCGCCAGGGAGACCTTCAGCGGCGAGAAGCCGTGCGCGCTCTGCTGCAAGATCGCCGAGGCGAAGAAGTCCGACGGCAAGTCGAAGGAGCTGCCGGTTTCACCGACGGTGAAGCTGCTCAAGGAGATGCTTCCGTCGTCGCCGCTGGCGCTTTCGTCACCGCGATCCACGGAAGCCCCGAAGGTGATGTTTCCGGGCAAGAGCTTGCCCGTTGAAACGAGTGCGTCGGCGCCACCGGTGCCGCCGCCAAGGTGCGTCGCCTGATAGGACGTCGCGTCGTGCCGTTCGTAGTCCCGGCTTCAGCCGGACCGCGCCTCGTAGTGCTTCGTGTCGTCCCCGACGTTCCATCCCAAGGCGGCCTGCTCGCTGCACCACGATTGCCTTCAAGCACCCTCGTGCCCGCGCGCCATGCCGGTCCCGCCGCACCTTCCACCTTCACTCATGATCCATTTTGAGAACTTCCATCCTCACCGTCGCCGGCATCGGCGGCTCGCTCGTCTCGCTTCTACACGCCCAGTCGCCTGACCATCTCGACGCCCTGGTCGTCGAGGCCACGGCCACGAAGAAACCTTCTCTCACCGTTCCGGCACCGGAGATCAGCCGCGCCGATCTGGAGAAAACCCCCGGCGGTGTCGAGGTCATCGATGGCGAGCGCTACCTCACCGGCCGCGCCAGCACGTTGGCCGATACCTTCGCCCTGTCCGCCGGAGTCGTCGCCCAGCCGCGCTTCGGCTCGGACGAGGCCCGCCTCTCGATCCGCGGCTCCGGCTTGCAGCGGACCTTCCACGGCCGCGGCATCCGCGTGCTACAAGATGGCGTGCCGCTGAACCTCGCCGACGGCGGCTTCGATTTCCAGGCGCTTGATCCACTATCCGCGTCGTACATCAATGTCTGGCGCGGTGGAAACGCGCTCGCCTACGGTTCCTCCACGCTTGGCGGGGCGATCGACTATGTTTCGCACACCGGACTGACCTCGCCGGGATACTCCGCGCGTCTCGAAGCGGGCTCCTTCGGCTACCTGCGGGCGCGCTTTGCCGGCGGCTTCAGCGAGGGCTCGAAGGATCTCTACTTCAGCCTCTCCCAGCAGTCTCAGGAAGGCTTCCGCCATCACGCCGACCAGAACAACCAGCGGCTCTTCGCCAACTTCGGCTGGCAGGTCGCCGACAACGTGGAGACCCGTGTTTATCTCACGTCGGTCGTCACCGATTCCGAACTGCCGGGGAATCTGACGAAAGCCGAACTGGAACTCGATCCCCGCCAAGCCGCTCCGGCAAATATCGCCCAGGATCAGAAGCGCGACTTCGAGCTCTTCCGCGTCGCGAGCAAGACCACGGTGGAGAACGGCAACAACTCCATCGAGTTCATCGCCGCGTGGACTTACAAGGATCTCGATCACCCGATCTTCCAGGTGATCGACCAAGAGTCGAACGACGGTCTGTTAGGTGGGATCTTCACGAACTCCGACGACATCTTCGACCGCGAGCAACGCTTCCGCGCGGGCCTGCTTTTCCTGCGCGGCGAAACGGATGCCGCGAACTACGCGAACGTCGCCGGTCATCGCGGTGCGCTGGTCCAGAAGGACGAGCAGACGGCGACCAACTTGGAAGCGTTTGTCGAAAGCCAGCTCGAGCTCGGCGCAGGCGTCACCGGCGTGCTCGGCGCCGCTGCTTCACATAACGAGCGCGAAACCCGCCGCGTCTTCGGCCCGACACCTGCCAACAGCAGCTACGACCGGACCTACGACAACCTCTCGCCGAAGGTCGGCCTGCGTTGGGACGCCGACGAGGAGAAGACCACGCAGGTCTATGCCAACGTCAGCGGCAGCTACGAACCGCCGTCCTTCAGCGAGTCAGGTGGCACCGTGGTCGCGAATGAAGCGCAAGATGCGACCACCTTCGAACTCGGCACCCGCGGCAACCATCGCTTCGTGCGATGGGACCTGTCCGTTTATCGCGCGAAGATCGATGATGAGTTGCTCACCGTCCAACTTCCGCCGCCCGCGGCCATCGGCGCGACCGGCACCATCAATGCCGACCGGACCATTCACCAGGGCGTCGAACTCGCGGGCGAGCTCGATCTGTTAGCCTGTGAGCGGGACGAGAACCCGGCGCATCGCCTGGTTTTCCGCGGCGCGTGGACTTACGGCGATTACCGTTTCGACAACGACCCGACCTACGGCGACAACCACATCGCCGGCCTCCCGGAACACCTGATCCGCGGCGAGCTGATGTGGGAGAATGAAAGCGGCTGGTATGCCGGCCCGACCTTCGAGTGGGTGCCGGTGAAATCGTGGATCGACCACCGCAACACCTTCTCCGCCGATCCTTACGCGCTGCTGGGCTTCAAGCTCGGCCGACGGGTGGAGGAGGGGATCTCGTGGTTCATCGAGGGCAAGAACCTCACCGACGAACGCCACGCCGCCACCACCGGCGTGATCGAAAACGCGAACGGCACCGACCAACGCCAGTTCCTCCCCGGCGACGGGCGCGGCGTCTTCGCCGGCATCGAGTGCCGGTGGTGAGTTCGATTACGGAGAAAACCTTCCGGCTTTTTGGGCAGTCTTTGAGGTGAACCCCACGCGCCCACCATAGGCGTTCTGACGCCGCGGGTGCGCCGCCCCAAGCTGCCGGGCTGCGATTTTTCAATCCCGGAATCCCTCGTGGCCCGACCGGCCGCCTTTCCTAAAAAACTCCCTTCACATCTCGCGATCATCCGGCCAATCTACTAAATATAGCGTAGTTTTTCGATTGATCCACCCACCGGTGGAACCTACGGTCGGCGCTATCGTTTTTCGACCCTATGCGGTGTGTGCAATGCGGCTCATTCAAGGACAAGGTGCTCGACTCGCGGATGTCGAAGGATGGCACCACGATCCGCCGCCGCCGCGAATGCCTCGGCTGCAACTACCGCTACACCACCTACGAGCAGATCGAGCGCACCGAGCTGCGCGTGGTGAAGCGCGACGGCGCCCGCGAGGCGGTCAATCGCGAAAAGATCATGAGCGGCTTGGTCAAGGCCTGCGAGAAGCGCCCGGTCTCGATGGACCGCCTCGACCGCGCCGTGGACGAAATCCTCACCGAACTTCACCAGGATCACGTTTCGGAGGTGCCATCCTCCGTGATCGGTGCCAAGGTGATGGACAAACTCCATCAGATAGACCCCGTCGCCTACGTCCGCTACGTCTCCGTGTATCGCCAGTTTGAGGACGTGGGCGAATTCATCCGAGAAATCCAAGCCTTGGAACGCCGCCCCTCACGCGATCCCATGCAACGCCGCCTCTTCAAAGACTAATCGTTTTCCCGTCCTGCTGTTCCAACCCTCAACCCCGCGCACACCCGTCCCACCCTTGATTCGCACCAACCGTGATTTCGCTCATCGGTAATCGTCCGGCCATCCAAGTCGGTCGTCATCAAGTGATCCACTACGACACGTCGTGGCTGGGCACCGCGCTGCGCCGCGCCGCCACTGCCGCCGACCGCCAGGATTTCCCCTTCGTGGACGAGATCCGCCTCGGCATCGAACAATACCTCGAAACCAAGTGTCCGCTGCGACTGCTGCCGCTGGGCGACTTGTACGACCGGATGCGCCACATGCTGGTGCGCATCGGCTGTGAAACCATCGCCGACAAACTGGAGCCGCTGGCCCCCCCGGTGACGCTCTCGCTGCCGCGATTCGCCAAGGACGCCGGCAACGGCTTCGAGCTCGCCTTCTTCGGCGCGCTGCGCGACGAGCTCGCCGACCTGCGCGCCGCCGGCGCCGAGGAGATCCGCTTCACCGGACTGCGCGAGAGCGCCCAGCTCCTGCGCGGCACCGACAAGTGGGACAGCGACTGCGACCACCTGCTGCTGGAGAT
>CBKZPU010000164.1:0-11257 GCA_966696705.1 uncultured Verrucomicrobiaceae bacterium
TGGCGGAAACGCGCGCGGGCTGTAACAAAGGGTTTTGTAACGGCGCAAGAGCTATTTGTGAAAAATTTCACAAGCTCTCTGAAACTTTGGTTTCGTGCAAGTTACGACCGCTTCAAAGGGCGCTCCGGCTGGCGTGCAAAATCAGCTCCGCGCGAGCGCCCGAAACGATTTCGTCCTTCCCGACGCCACAGGCCGCCACCACGCGGAATCCTTGGGCCAGCGCTTGGGAGATCAGTTCCTCCGCGGGCAGACAAAGGCGGCCGCCGGTTTCCACCAGGGAAAAGGCAAGCTCACCCGCGCCATGATAGGCGCGGTAGATGACTTCGGTGCAGGCCAGCCGGTCCGAGTTCCGGAAGTCGAAGGCGAAGTCGTAGGGCTTGCCCACATGTCGCATCCCGCGTGCCACCGACGCCACGATTTCACCCTCCGGGAGGGGCGGGCGCAGCACGACGAAGGCGTCCACTTCTAACGTGTCGGTCGCCGGCCGGAAGCGGACGCCGTCTTTTTTCGCCTCGAGGAACACCACCGGCCCGCCTGCACCTTCCGGAGTCTCCAAGCCGATCGCCGCCCGCTGGGATTCGCTGCCGATGAAAAACGCGGCGTGCGGCCAGTGGCCCGGCAGGAAGAGATTGCTCATCGCGTCGTCGTGGCGGGTGATGAACACATCGCCCGGTCTGGCCAGCCGCAGGATTTTTTCCCGCAGCTCCGGCGTCACCCGCTTCGGCGCGCCGGGCGGCTTCACCCCCGGCTGCCGCAATTCCGAGATCGCGCGGCCGGACCATTCGAAAACCCCGAAGACCGACCGCTTCCATGCGGAGCGGTGGCGGCGCAGGAAGGAATGCCACCCGTACGCCAGGCGGCGGCGGAGAATGTCACGCTTGCGACACTCGATCCATTCCCTCTCCTTCTCTAACAAATCGAGCGCTTCCGCGAGTTCCGGATCCCCGGCGAGCTCCATGATTGAACTACGATGTTTATCGTAGAACGCGGCCGCCTCGCGGAATTGCATCAGCCGCACCGGATCCGTGGTGGCGCGGAACAGGAAGGTGAAGGTCTTCCGCGGGATGCCGTGAACCGAGGAAGGTTCATCGAGCTTCTTGGCCAGCAGCGATTGCACGCCGGCCAGGCCAGCCAGGCCGCGCGCTTGGCGCAGCAACAGGCACGCCGCGGCGAAGGCCACGGCGAAGGCGGGCAGTTGTTTCTCCCAGCCGCCGTTGGCCGGAGCACACGCCTTCTCCAGCTCCGCGAGCGTGGAAAGCAGCGCGCCACGCACGCCCAAGTACTGCGCGTATCGTACTCGCACCGCCTCGTCTTCATCCGGCGTGAAGTAGCCACGCGCCGAAGCGGACTCGAGGAATGGCAGCTCAAGCCCGGCACGTGCCATCGCCGCGGCACCGGCAACCGTGCGTGCTCCCTCGCGGACGCGGGAGTCGCGGCTCGGTTGACCGGCTTCATTCATCTCGCGCACAGCATTCCATGTACGATGTCCATCGTAAAGAGCCGCCATCCGGGGGGTATCTGGCAGCCGCCAGCCCCCGTGGCTCTAGGCGCGGCAAGGAATTTCACTGTTGTATTTTAGCTTGCCAAAACACGGAGTCGCACGCAATACCGTCGTCGCCATGAACAAAGCTGAACTTGTTGAAGCCATCCAGAAAGCCCTCGGCAAAGACGCCACCAAGCGCGCTGCCGAAGACGCTCTTGCCGCCGTCCTCGGATCCATCGAAAAGGGCATCAAGAAGGACAAGAAGGTCCAGATCATCGGCTTCGGCACCTTTGAAGTGAAGAAGCGCGCCGCCCGCCAGGGCCGCAACCCGAAGACCGGCGAAGCGATGAAGATCGCGGCGTCCAAGTCGGTGGGCTTCAAGGCTTCCTCGACGCTGAAGTCCGGCCTCTGATTGGCTTCGTTCGGGGCGCCGCTTCCCAAGAGGAACCGGCGCCACTCCACCCAAAATCCAAAAACAACGACCCCGGCCGATCCGCCGGGGTTGTTGTTTTTCAAAGAACCGCTTCCAATCAACCCGGATCATGAAACCGCGCATCACCCTTGCCGAAACCACCTTGCCGGACGGCACCGTGCTCGGCCTCCACGAGCACGACGGCCGGCGCTATCTCCAGCACGGGGCCACCCAACTCGCTGGTCCCTCGACCCGCGCCAGCGAACGCGAACTCGGCCGCATCGGCTGCGCGCCGTTCAAGCCCGTCCGCCAGCCGAAGGTGTGGATCGTCGGGCTCGGCCTCGGTGAAGTGCTCGCCGGCGCGATGGAAAGCCTGCTGCAGAAGCGCGCCACCTTTCACGTCGCGGAGGCTTGGCCGGTGGTCGTCCAGTGGCACCGCGAGTTTTTTCCCGACAGCCCGGCGCTCACCGACTCGCGTGTCGAGATCCTTCCCGATCCCGGCCCGGCGGGTTTGCACGGCTTCGATGGCGAGCTCCACGCCATCCTCATCCATGCCGACACCGCGCCGCTTGCCGGCAAGGAGCGCGGCCTTCACGAGGACACCCGCTGGCTCGCCGCTGCCCACGGCGCACTGCAACCCGGCGGCTTGTTAGGCATCGCCTCGTCGCGGCCGGTTCCGGACATCGAACGGAAACTAAGCCGCGCCGGCTTCGAGACCGTACGTCACGAGATCGACGCCACGCCGAATGCCCGCCGGCCACGCCGCCATTTCCTTTGGCTTGCGCGGAAAGGCAAATCCGACGATTGAATCCGCTAATTCCCGCACCCCGATGAAATACCTGTGCCTCCTTGCGGCCTCGCTCGCCGCTGCCCCCGCCGCCGAGATCACGGTCGAGACCAAGCCGTTCCGCATCGAGCGGAATTTCAGCGCGATGCTGCTGCCGGCCAAGCCACACCTGATCGCCCTCGATCCGGAGGGCTGGGCGGACTTCACCATCGAGAGCATCTTGCCCCACGGCACCGCGGTGAAAAAAGGCGACGTGCTCGTGAAGTTCGACCGCAAGTCGTATGACCGGAAGCTCGAGGACACGCGGCGCGCGGTGCAGGCGCAGGCCCTCACGCTTGCCAGCCAGGAGCTCGCCTTCCAGAAGCTGGAAGAGGAAACCGCGCTGAAACTCGCGAGCGCGAAGCGGGCGCAACGCGTCGCGTCGGAAGAACTCGCCTACTTCACCGCCACCGGCCGCAAGACGCAGGAGGAAGAAGCGGCGGACAATCTCGAGTCCGCCAAGCGCCGTCTGGAAGCCGCGCAAGAGGAGCTCAAGCAACTCCGCATGATGTACGATGCGGATGATCTCACCGAGCAGACCGAAGAGATCATCCTCAAGCGCCAGGAATTCGCCGTGAAATCCTCGGAGCTCGATCTCAAGCACAGCGAGCTTTTCACCAAGCGCACACTCGACGTTTTGCTGCCGCGCAAGGCCGAGAGCCTCGAGTCCGACGCGAAGAGTACCGCCATCGAGCTGGAGAAAGCCGAGAAGAATCTGCCTCGCGCACTGGAGAGCGCGCGCCTCGATCTCGAGGCCGCCCGCATTGCCGCCGCCCGCGGCAAGCAGGACCTCGCCGAGATCGAGAAGGATGGTGCCTTGCTCGAACTCAAGGCTCCCGCCGATGGGATTTTCTATCATGGCTCGCTGGATGAAGGCCGGTGGACGCTCGGCGAACTCGCCAAGTCGCTGGTGAAAGGTGGCAAGGTGCCGTTCATCCGTCCCTTCGCCTCGATCGTGCCGACGGAGCCCGGCCTGCGCCTCGTCGCGCACATCGACGAGGCGACCGCGCGCACGCTGCGCAAGCCGCTGAAGGGCAGCCTGACCGCGACCGGTCGCGAGGACATCGCGCTCACCGCGACCTTGGAAGACGTGGCCACGCTGCCCGCCGCCGATGGCAAGTATCGCGTCGACCTCACGCCCGAATGGCCGGAGGACGAGAAGCTTGAGTTTCCCGCCGACCTCGACGTGGCCGCCGGCATGAACTTCGAGTGCCGCTTCATCGTTCATCAGGACGACCAGGCGATCACGCTGCCTGCCAAAGCCCTGCAGCCCGGCGAGGGCGGTACCTGGAGTGTCCAAGTGAAGACGGCCGATGGCAAAGCTGCGGCACGCCCGGTGACCCGCGGCCGGATCTCCGGCGACAAGGTGGAGATCACCAGTGGCCTCGAGAATGGACAAGTGATCGTCGTACCCGATTAACGCCGTGAAACGGATCCTCTTCGCTCTTGTTGCCACCGCCTCGGCGGTCATCGCCCAGGAAAAGCCGGAGGCGGAGGTGAATCCATCGACCATCGCGGCGTCGATCCGGCGCGGGGTCGATTTCCTGATCGCCGACCAGAATGACAACGGTTCGTGGGGCGGCCCGACGAGAACCAAGGGGCTGAATATCTACGCTCCGCTGCCCGGCGCCCATCACGCGTTCCGCGCCGGGTCCAGCGGGCTCGCGCTTTCCGGTCTCATCGACAGCGGCGACACCCGGCCCGAGACGCTGGCGGCAATCGCCAAGGGCGCGGCCTGGATGGAGGCCGAGCTGCCCAAGCTCCGCCGCGCTGACCAGACCACGACGTACAATGCCTGGGGCCACGCCTACGGCTTGCGCGCCTTGACCCGGCTCTATCAAACCGCGAAGGACGACGGCGCGAAGGAGAAGTGGAAGCGGCTCGCACAGGAGCAGTCCGACCTCGCCAACCGCTACATGGACCTCAATGGCGGCTGGGGCTACCTCGATATCTACGACGGCCTCACCACGCAGAAGCCGACCGGCATCACCACCTGTTTTACTACGGCCACCGTACTTCTTGCCATGCGCGAGGCCCGCGACGTGATGGGCATCAAGCTCGACGACAAGGTGGTGAAGACCTCTCTCGCCAGCATCGAGCGCCAGCGCACGCCGGACTTCTCCTACGTTTACTCGCACGGCCACATTTACCGGCCCCGTGTGCCGATCAACCGCCCGGCCGGTTCGCTCGCGCGCAGCCAGGCGTGCAACGCGACATTGCGCGCGTTCGGAGAAACGAAGGTGACCGACGCCGTGATCGACGAATGGGCAAACCGCTTCATCGAGCGCGAGGGCTTTCTCAGCATCGGCCGCAAGCGTCCCGTTCCGCACGAGACACACTTCCAGATCTCCGGCTACTTTTACTACTACGGCGTCTTCTACTTCACCGAGTCGGTCGAGTTCCTGCCCGCCGCCCAGCAAACGGCCCACGCCGCGAAACTCGGCAAGGTCATCCTGCACCGCCAGGAAAAGGACGGCTCGTGGTGGGACTACCCGCTCTACGACTACCACCAGCCCTACGGCACGGGCTACGCCCTGATGGCGCTTTCCTGGTGCCGCGAGAAGCTGCCGGCGAATTGAATGAGCGGCGGCCTAACAGTCCCTTGGGAAGGGATTGTGAACAGCTCGCGAATGAGCCGGGACAAATCCGCGCAATGCACCCTGGGCCGGAAGCTTGCCCGCAATTGCCCGGTGGTTTTCCCCAAGCTTCGATGGCCGTGGAATCCGCATGGCAGAGCGGTGGAACAGGAGTTTCTCCCGCTTGTTCACACCACTAAGACGATGAGATTCTTTAGTTACAAAAAGATCTCTTCTTAGAGCGTGTGAAGAAGTTCCGGTCTCTCTTCCTCCTGAAGGGTCGTCATTCCGCAACGCAGGCGCGTTCGTGAGAACCTGGAGGGCATGGGTGAGGTCCGCTTGTTTGGCGGCTTCCGCGGTGTCACCACCGGCACCTACGGATAACGAGGGCGGGCTGCATGGGCAAACCGTAGGCGCGTTCGTGAGAACGCGGAGGCATGGGTGAGGTCCGCCTGTATGGCGACTTCCACGGTGTCACCACCGCGCCTACGGAAATCGCTCTGCTGCCTCCACGTGCCGCAAAAAAGGCGTGCGACCCGTGAGGGCGGCACGCCTTGGAAAGGGGCTGGGCTCTCGCTCAGACCAGCATCAGGGCCGGCTGCTCGATGAGCTTCTTCACTTCCGCCAGGAAGCTGGCTGCCACGGCGCCGTCCACGACGCGGTGGTCGCAGCTCACGCCGAGGTTCATGCGCAGGCCGGGGACGATCTGGCCGTTCTTGACGACCGGCTTCTCGATGGCCGCGCCGACCGAGACGATGAGGGCCTGTGGCGGGTTGACGATGGCGTCGAAGCTTTCAATGCCCCACGCACCGAGGTTCGAAACGGTGATGGTGCCGCCGTCGAATTCGCTCGGCTTGAGCTTCTTCTCCTTGGCGCGGCCGGCCATGTCCTTCACTTCCTTCGAGATCTGCAGCACGGACTTGGTTTCCGCCTGTTGGATGACCGGGGTGACGAGGCCGTCTTCCACCGCGATGGCGACGGAGAGGCCGACGTGCTTGAAGCTGAGGATGTGGTCGCCGGCGAAGGAGGCATTGACCGCGGGCACCGCGACGGTGGCGTTGATGACGGCCTTCAGCACGAAGTCGTTCACCGAATACTTGTTGCCGTGGGTCTTCTCGGCCTGCGCATTGATCTGCTGGCGGAGGGCCATCAGGGGAGCGGCATCGACTTCGACGTGCAGGTAGAAGTGCGGGATCGTCTGCTTCGAGGTGAGCAGGCGCGAGGCGATTACCTTGCGCATGGAGGAGAGCTCGATGCGCTCGTCGCCCTCCTTGGCGGTGGGAAGGATGGCGGCGGACATCGCAGCGGCCGGGGCGGGGGCAGCAGCGGGAGCCGGAGCCGTGCGGGCCTTGGCGGCGGCGGCGAGGCCTGCGGCGGCGCTGGCGTCGGCCGACTTCGCGCCAGGCTTGGTGGAGGAACCGGCAGAGACCACGTCAGAACGGACAATCCGGCCGGCCGGTCCCGTGCCACTGAGAGCGGCGAGATCGACGCCAAGTTCGCCGGCCACCTTGCGGGCGAGCGGGGATGCCTTGATGCGGGTGCCATCGCCTGTGGTCGCGGGAGCGGAAGTTCCGGTAGCCGGGGCCGGGGCGGACGCGGTGCTGGCAGCCGGAGCCGCGGCAGCGGCCGGAGTACTGGCGGCGGCAGGGGCGGGTGCGGCAGCGGCCTCATCGCCATCGAGCACGGCAAGGACGGCACCGATGGCGGCCTTTTCACCTTCCTGGATCAGGATTTCGGTCAAGGTGCCTTCATCGAAGGCTTCCATTTCCATGGTGGCCTTGTCGGTCTCGACTTCCGCGAGGATGTCGCCGATCTCGATGCTGTCGCCGACTTTTTTGTGCCACTTGATGAGAGTGCCCTCGGTCATGGTGTCCGAGAGCTTGGGCATTTCGATTTGGATGGCCATGGATCTGATGAAAAGGGAGTGAGGCGCAGGGAGATTGCGAATTCACAAGGGCATTTCCAGTCTTTTCCCGGCACTCAGCCCTGCGTGACACGGATCACCTTGCCGTCCTTGATGGCGAAGTTCATCCGGTCGGGGCGATGATCCATAGTGACGGGGCGCGACTCGCCATCCACCTCGATGATCCGCCACTTCACGCCAGCCTTGTCGGCCATGGCACCGGCCGCCTTTTCATCGAGGCCGAGGTAGCTCTCCGGCTTCTTGGGATCGGGAGCGGGGGCGGGAGCCGGGGCTTTAGCGGGCGGAGCGGCGGAAGCGTCGAGGTCGGGCTTCGACTCCGGTTTGCAGGCGGCGACTGAAAGCGCGGCGGCGAGACAAGCGAGCGGGACTGTGATTTTCATCCGCCATGGATCCGGCGGCAGGCGCGGTGGGGCAAGGGGAAAAGAAAAACGGAGGCCGTTGCGGGCCTCCGTCTCGAAATGAAAGCAGGAATCGCGATCGATCAAGGACTACTCGGGAGCGAGATCCTTCATGGTCGGGATCAGGCCGAGGTGCGGGCTGCCGCTGCCACCTTGCATGGAGGCATACTTGATGGCGCCGTTGCCGGAACCGCAGCAGCCGTCATCCGGGCAGTAGTAGCGGACGCAATCCGGGCACGCGATGCGGACCTTGCGGGTCACGGTCTTGTAGCGCGGCACCTTGGTTTCCTTCACCTCGGTCATGCCGCTCTTCGCATCCACGACGACTTCCTCACGGACGATGTCGTAGCCGCAAAGTTTGCGCTGATAGGTTTCTTCGGTGTAGCCGACGCTCCAGCTTTTGAGGCCGAACATCGAGCAGCAGGAAGACAGACCCATCGACAGGGCGACGAGGGGCAGAATCACGAGCAGGTTTTTCATGGGGTCGGAGTGGTTAGAAGAGGCAGCAGCAGGAGCTGGAGGCGAGGCAAAGGGCCACGAGGCCGACAGCAGCAAGGGCTTTGATCATGGTGTCAAAATGCTAGGACGGGAACCTTTCGTGGCAATGAAAAAGACGGTCGCGATCAGCGCAAAGACAGGACTTTTTCGACGATCCGCCGCGGATTCGGAAGCTGCTCGTCCTCGATATGTTGGGAGTATATCGCCGGTGCATCCATGGTAGTGACACGCTTGATCGGCGCGTCGAGGTAATCGAAGGCGTTGTCCTGGATCAGGTGCGAGACCATGGCGGAGACGCCGCCGAAGCCCTTCGACTCGTCGACCAACACCACGCGGTTCGTCTTCATCACCGTCTTGAGGATGGCGTCCACGTCGAGCGGGCGGATGGAGCGGAGGTCGAGCACATCGGCTTCGATCCCGTGCTCTTCCTTCAGCGTTTCGGCGGCGGCGAGCGCGTGGATGACCGAGCGGCCGTGGGCGATGATCGAGACGTCCTTGCCCTCGCGTTTCAGGTCGGCCACGCCGAGCGGGATGACGAAGTCACCATCTGCCGGATCCGGCACCTCGCCGGTCATGCCGTAGAGGCGGGTGTTCTCCATCACATAGACCGGGTCGTTGTCGCGGATGGCGGCCTTGATCAGGCCCTTGGCATCGGCCGGGGTGGCGGGGGCGACGACTTTCAGACCAGGGAACGCGGCGAAGAGACCTTCGGGAATGTGGGAGTGGGTGGCGCCGACATTGGTGCCGCCATTGGCCGGGCCGCGCATCACGATCGGGCAGTTGATCAGGCCGCCGGACATGTAGCGGACGCAGGCGGCGTTGTTGACGAGCTGGTCGAAGGCCACCGAGTGGAAGGACCAGAACATCAGCTCCATCACCGGGCGGACGCCGAGCATCGAGGCACCGATGCCCATGCCGATGAAGCCGGCTTCGGAGATCGGGGTATCAACGATGCGCTTGTCGCCCCACTTCTTCCAAAGGCCTTCGGTGACCTTGTAGGCACCGTTGTACTGGGCGACTTCCTCGCCCATGATGACGACGTTCGGGTCGCGGGCGAGTTCCTCGTCGAGGCCTTCACGGAGAGCTTCGCGGTAGGTGAGCGTGCGGGACATGGAAATGATGCGTGTCGGGGAATCGGGATCCGGGAAAAGTACTAGAGTTACCGTAGTTGAGCTCAGTCGGTGAAGAAGTGCTGGCCGAGCTTGGAGGCGGGGGTGTTGTTGTCGGTCTCCCAGTAAACGTCGGTCATGATGTCCTCGATCGTCGGGGCGGGGGAGGCCTCGGCGAACTTCACCGCGGCGGCGGCTTCGTTGGCGGCTTCCTTGTCGATCGCGTCGAGCTGCTCCTCGGTGATGATCCCTTCTTCCACCAGACGCTTGCGCCACAGGCGGATCGGGTCGTGGTGGGTCTTGTAGTTCTCGATTTCCTCCGGCGTGCGGTACTTCTTGGCGTTGGCGTCGGCGACGCTGTGGCCGTAGTAGCGGTAGGTCGAGATCTCGAGGATGGCCGGCTTGTGCTCCTTGCGGGCCCGTTCCATCGCGATGTGGGTCTTGGCCCGGACTTCGTAGAGGTCGGATCCGTCAATCACGTCCCACTCCATGTCGTAGCCCTCGGCGCGCTGGGCGAGGCACCCGCGGTAGGAGGACGAGCGCTTCTGCGAGGTGCCCATCGAGTAACCGTTGTTCTCGATGATATAGACGACCGGAATCTCGAAGAGGGCGGCGATGTTGAGCGACTCGTGGAAGGCACCTTGGTTGACGGCACCGTCGCCGAGGTAGCAGAGCGCGCAGCCTTCCTTGCCGAGATACTTCAGGCCGTAGCCGAGGCCGAGGCCGAGCGGGGTCTGGCCGCCGACGATGCCGTGGCCGCCCCAGTAATTCTTGTCCGGCGCGAAGAAGTGCATCGAGCCGCCCTTGCCCTTCGAGCAGCCGGTGGCCTTGCCGAAAAGCTCGGCCATCAGCGGGTTCATCTCCATGCCCACCGACAGCGCGTGGCCGTGGCAACGGTAGGCGGTGACGTTGTGGTCGTTTTCACCGCAGAGCGACAGGGTGCCGACCGCCACCGATTCCTGGCCGATGTAGAGGTGGAGGAAGCCGCCGATCCGGCCCGCATTGTAATACTTCAGGGCGGTCTGCTCGAAGCGGCGGATGCGGACCATCTTGCGGAAGAGCTCGATCTTTTGCTCGGCGGTGAGCGCCTTGTTGATCGGCGAGCCGGCGAAATCGAGACGAGGCGTGTCGGCGGTGGCAAAGGACATGGGCGGGGCGGAAATAGGGGCGGAAGCCGGTTTGGAGCAAGAACTTATCGGGTCTGCACGGCCGCCGGAGTCATGCCATCGGCGGTGGACCACGTACGGCGGGCAAGCAGGAACAGGGCCGTAAAGACACCGTTGGCGATGACCAGATTGCGGAGGAAAATCCAGGTCGGCATCGGGTCGGTGGGGCGGCCGCTCCAAAGAGCCTGCCAGAGGCCCTCGCCGGACCTCGCGTAAGTCGGATCGGCGAGCCACACGGCGGTGTTGGTCACGAGGTGGAAGAGCAGGGCGGCCACGACTCCGCCGCCGAGCACCAGGGCGGGGGAGGGGGACTTGCGCAGCGGTAGGGCCAGCGCGCCGGTCAGCAGCAGCGTGAGGAAGGCCACGGTCACGCCGCCGTGGGCGAAGGGCGCGTAACCTTGGAGCATACTCGCGAGCGGATTGCTCACCAGCCAAGCGGCGACCGGCAGGGCCCAAGCCTTCGTTCCGCGGAGGAACACGATGCTGCACAGGAACAGCGCCGGCAGCGGCTGGAAGTTTGGCATTTCATGAGAGAAGGCGGCCCCCAAGCAACGGAAGCCGACCAAGAGCGCCAGCAGCACGACGGCTGGAATCCAAGGACGTTGCATGCCTTTTCCCTGCCTCATCCGGGGGTCTCGGGCGAGTCGAAAATGCGCAAGCTTGCCACCCTCCCGGTCGCCGGTTTCTCCTAATCGCATATGGACTGGGAACCCCTCATCGAAGCCGCCTGGCAGGTCCGCGAGCGGGCCTACGCGCCCTACTCGAAGTTCCACGTGGGAGCGGCCCTGCTGGCGGAGGGAAAGATCATCACCGGCTGCAACGTCGAGAACTTGTCCTATGGTCTGACCATCTGCGCCGAGCGGGT
>CBKZPU010000165.1:0-11225 GCA_966696705.1 uncultured Verrucomicrobiaceae bacterium
CGGCATGACCGTTCCGCGCAAGAAGGGCCGACCGCCGATGGATGAGGGCGCTAAGAAGCAGCGCATCAACCTCACGTTGAACCCTGATCTGGTGGCTGAGGCTGAGTCCTATCGCGTGGGGAAGAACATTGGCTCGCTGTCGGCCCTCGTGGAGTTGGCGTTGAGGAGGGAGATG
The DNA here is from genome assembly GCA_966696705.1 of uncultured Verrucomicrobiaceae bacterium. Taxonomy (GTDB): domain Bacteria; phylum Verrucomicrobiota; class Verrucomicrobiia; order Verrucomicrobiales; family Akkermansiaceae; genus Haloferula. Next base: position 176 of record CBKZPU010000165.1, read on the forward strand.
GCTTCTAACAAATCCAACCCTGCACTGTCGGCGATCAAAGAGCACAGCTCGGCCAAGGGTCGTATCGTTGCATTCACCGAGATTCCGCTCCTCCACGCCGCGGCCGGTGAAGCGATCGATGCCCACTCGGAAACCTATCAGCCCGCCAGCGATCCAGGACGAGGCAGATTCGCTGTCCAGCTCCATGGCGACAGCATGTGGCCGAAATATCCGGACGGGTCGGTGGTCATCCTGCGAGAAAGGGAAAGCCTGCGGAAACCTGTGCTCAAGAGAGGCGAAATCTACCTCTTCGACATCGGCGGCAACAAAACGCTGAAGGTCTTCTCCTCGCGTCCGGCGACCAAACGAGAAATCGCTCTCGGTCTCTCCTACGTGTCGAAGGCCGACGGCAAGGAGAAGGTTCGCGTGCTGAAGGCGCTCAATCCTGCTTTCGATGACATCCGCGTGACGGACGACGTCCAGTGGATCGGGTGGTTGGACAAGAAGGACAACTGAGCTGAACTCGCGATCATGAAGTCACCCGCACCCACGTGGACGCGCGCACTTTCTCTCCTTTGCGCGGCTCTTTCCCTCCTGCTTACCGCCTGCGAGCAAAAGCAAGTCGCGGATGTTCCCGCCGAGGACCTCAAGCCTTTGATCCATGACGTGGAAGTCGCGGCGGACGAGTTCGATCGCCTTTGGACCGAGGCCAAGATGGCGGATGTCGCGGCAGACTTGCATGCCCTATCGACCCAGCCCACCATGACCCAACCTCCCTTGTTGAAGGCGGAGAGGGAGAACAAGATGGCCGAGGATGCCAGGCTGAAGGTGAATGAACTTTCGGGCGCATTGGCAGAAAAGCTCCGAGCCCAGCCCGAGAGCAGGGAATCGACCGCTTTTTTCAAAAGGATGGAAATCCGCAGAAAGATCGAGGGCCTAACAGCAGATCTCGCGGCCAAAACCGACCGCGATCAAATCATGGACGAACTGCGCAAAGCTCGCTTGGAACTCGATGCCCTGCGCCCCCAAGTCGAAAAGGTCCCTCGATAACTACCGAACGCGCGGGGTGATAGGGATCCGCTTGTTACCGCACTTCAAACCACTCTTCTCCCATCTCTTTCGGCACGGGCTTGCGATAGCTGCTCCGGATCACCGCCTCGCTATTCCCCGCTTCTTCCGCGACCGTCCCGATCGCCTTGGTCGCCGCCAGCCGGTAGGTGCAGAAGGAATGCCGGCACACGTCCTTTGGCCAGGTCTTCGCAATGCCAGCCTCGCAAACCACTTCCGCCAAGCGGACGGCGGCATTGAGCGGCGCCGGAAATTCCTTGAGTCTCGCCAGATCCCTCTTGCGGTGAAAGACGGACCTTTCCTCTGGAATCAGATTCTCGATCCCCGGCAAGCTATCCAAGATCGTCTGTAAGTTCGGCTGGATCGGCGCGAACCGCTCGGAGCTGAGCTTGCCGGCTACCTCGTGCCGGACGTGAATATATCCCTTCGGAGCCCCGAGATCCCGCCATTCGATGTCCTGCGCTTCCGAAGGCCTGAGGCCTCCCCAACACTGAAGCGCGAAGTAGGCGATAAGATCCGGAGACTTCTCCCGCAGCAGCGCTAGGATTTTGCGCCCCTCGTCGGGCGTCCACACCGTCGGCGATTTCCGCTCCTCGCGGCGCTTCAGTGCGATCTCCGCCGCGGTGCGGGCATGGACATCGATCCATCCAAGCTCCCGAGCCCGGCCGAGGGCTGTCGCCCAAATCGCACGGCGGTTATTATAGGTCCGGGCGGAAGGAGTTCCGCGGCTGCACCATTCCGTCACGTTTTCGGGCGTGATCGACTCGAGCGACAGTGCTCCGATTTGCGCGCGGAATGGCTTCAAATGGGTCCGCATCATCTTCCACGTCTGGGCCCGACGGTGCGCCCGGTATTCGTCCTCAAGCCGGTCATACAGCTCGGCGAAATTATGGCTCGTGTGCGCCCTTGCTTGGGCCGCCGCGTAGTCCTTCGCCGCCGTCCGCAGTTGATCCACGCCACCCGCCGTGGCCATCGCGTCTCCGATTTTGTCCAGCCACAAGAATGGCGAGCTGGTTCCTGCCAGCTCCTTGACCCTTTTAATGACGTCGGCCTCCCCAGCGCCAACCGTTTGCTTGCCCGATCTGCCATCCAGCTTCCGGGCCTGCTCTTTCGCCACCGTCAGCGCAGCTTCCTTCTCTGTTTTTCGTCGTGCTTCGGCCCCGGCCTCCCTCCCGCCACTTCACGAGCCACTTCCCGTCGCCTCGCTCGTAAATGCGGACCGTCGCCGTCCCAAATGTCACCGTTTCCACGGCCTCGACCTACCCCATTTTGCACCCCTTTGCACCCGGAAAATGGGTAGAAATCGGAGCCTTTCATGTTCTTTAGAACAATGCCGATTTCCCTAGCATTCACCCCGGAGAAGAAAGAGGGCCGCTCTCCTGTAAGCCGGATTCTGTTCCCTCGGACCCTGTGCCCGAGCTAACGGTCATTTCTCTAAACCCTTGAAAACAAGGGCTTTCCCGCTTGCGCGGGATGCGACTAATACCCGGGGATACGACGGGCGGGCGACCCTTCCCCTGTTCTGTCTTGCACCACGCGGGGTTTGCCGTGCCGCGCCGGTTGCCCGGACGCGCGGTGGGCTCTTACTCCACCCTTTCACCCTTGCCTGATCCCTTGCGGGCCATCGGCGGTTTGCTCTCTGCTGCACTTTCCGTCCAGCCGTCTTGAAACGGCCGTCCCCCTCTTTCGAGAGGCGCGTTGCCCTGCGGTGTCCGGACTTTCCTCGACCCTGCAAGCAGGACCGCGACCGCCCGGAGAGCGGCGACGGGAAAGTGCCGCGGAATGGCCGGCGTGAAAAGTTCCAATTTTCACGCACTCGGTCACCCGAGCCAGAAGCAGTCGATGAAGAACCAGGCGATCATCACGATGCCGATCGCCATTTTCATCCCCATGCCAGCCACGGTGCCCACCACCGAGCCGACGCCGGAGACGGCGGCGGGCTTGAGTTCCTGTTTCGCACCCCACTTTTCGAGGGCGAAGGCCCCGACCAAGGGGCCGAGGATGAGGCCGAGCGGGAAAAAGAACATCCCGACAATGCCGCCGATCAGCGCGCCCCACGCCCCCCACTTGGTGCCGCCGAACCACTTGGTGCCCGCCGCACCGGCCGCGAATTCAAAGGCTTGGGAAAGCGCCATCAGCAGCGTCAGAATGACAAACGTCCACCACTCCATGCCGGAGGCCTCCCGTCCCAACATCAGGCGGTGGGCGATGGCCGCAAACAGCAGGATCAGGTGGCCCGGCAGGATCGGAATGATGCAGCCGACCAGACCCGCCACCAGCAGGCAGGACGTGACGACCCAAGCCAGCCCGGTTCCGGCGGTGCCCCAGCCTGGCCATTGCATAATTGCTTCCCACATCGCGGGCGGAGAATAATCCGGAAACTCGCCCGGTCGAGGCAAAGCCGTGGACGCAGGGTTTTCTTGTCAAACGCGTTTGAAAAATGACGTAGTGACCTCGGCAGGCGACCCAACGCCCAGCACTTTGTTTTCAACGTCCTGCACGTTCTTTCCATAGCCTTGCTCGACCTTTGTATGCACTTTCTTTGCATGGTTTCCGCGCCATACCCGTAAACCCGAGCCGTACCCACGACGTTAATCCACACTCTCATGCGCCCGTATCACCTCGCACCAATCGTCCTTGCCGCCGCCGCCACCGTGCCCGCCCATGCCGCCAACTGGTATGAGGAGATGCAAATCGGTCCGGCTTGGGCCAATTCCTTCGCCGGTACCTTCGACGGCCAGGAGCAAGTCGCCGCCGTGAAAGGCGTGCTTGTGGACCTCGGCGACGGCACCCGCGCCCTGTTCGACACCGAGACCCTGCGCGTGGTGACCGTTTACAAGGGCGGCATCCACTGGGGCGGCACGCCGTGGACCGGTGCCCACGGCCAGCTGGTGAAGACCGCCAACGAGAAGGACTTCATTTTCAACACCATCCCCGGTCCCGGCTGGGCCAACGACGCCGGCAGCTTCGACGACAAGCGCACCAGCATGTCGTTCACCCTCTACACCGCGAAGCGCGACGCGAGCCAGGTGACCGCCGCCTGCGGCAATATCCCGCACGCCCAGTACAAAGGCTTCTACCGCCACGGCAGCCGCATCGTCTTCGAATACACCGTCAATGGCACCCGCGTGCTGGAGCACCTGCAATCCGGCCCGGACGGCTTCGTCCGCCACTTCGAGGTAGCCGCCCACTCCCAACCGCTGGCGCTGCTTGCCGCGGATGACAGCTCCGCCTTTACCGCCGAAAAAGGCGGCGCGAAGTCCGGCACCGGCCTCTCCGTCGCCACCGGCGGCAGCGGTGCCGTGCTGGCACCGGCCGCCGACAAGGCGACCCGCCTGATCGCGACCCTCGCCCCCTCGGACAAGCCGGCCACCTTCACGATTTCCTATGCCCGCGGCGGCGCGGCCAAGCCCGTGCCTCCCTTCAACGTGACCGGCGCCACCAAGGGCGGCGAAGGACTCTGGAAGGACGTGGTCACCACCAAGGGCCAGGTTTCCAACGACAAAAAGGCACCTTGGGTCACCGACACCGTGACCTTGCCCACCGACAACCCATGGAAGTCGAACATCCGCTTCGCCGGCTTCGACTTCGTCGATGAGGACACCGCCGCGATTTCCTCGTGGAATGGCGACGTCTGGGTGGTGAAGGGCCTCAAGGGCGACTGGAGCAAGCTTTCGTGGAAGCGCTTCGCCTCCGGTCTCTTCGAACCGCTCGGCATCAAGGTGGTGGACGGCACGATCCACGTCCATGGCCGCGACCAGATCACCAAGCTGCACGACCTCAACAAGGACGGCGAAGCGGACCGCTTCGAGTGCTTCTTCAATGGCGTGGCGGTGTCGCCGAACTTCCACGAGTTCGCCTTCGACCTGCAAACCGACTCGAATGGCGACTTCTACTTCTCGAAGGCCGCGCCCGTGCGCCCCGGCGGTCGCGGATTCGACACCATCTTCCCCCACCACGGCACCGTGATGCGGGTGTCGAAGGACGCCTCGAGCTTCGAGGTGATCGCCAGCGGCCTGCGCGCTCCCGGCGGCCTCGGCCTCGGCCCGAACGGTGAGATCACCACCGGCGAGAACGAGGGGTCGTGGCAGCCCTGCTGCAAGATCAACTTCATGGCCAAGGACCAGCGCCCGATGTTCTTCGGCACCGAGCCGAGCCGTCAGGGCCTGAAAGATGCCCCCTACACCGAGCCGCTCTGCTACCTCCCGATGGACGTGGACAACTCCGGCGGATCCCAGGTCTGGGTGCCGAAGGGCGCGAAGTTCGGTCTCAAGGAAGGCGAGCTGATCCACCTTTCCTACGGCACCTCCTCGATCTTCCGCGTGCTGTTCGCGAACGTCGGCGACACCCTGCAAGGCGGCGTGGTGAAGCTGCCAGTGAAGCTCGGCTCCTCGGCGATGCGTGCCCGTTTCCACAAGGACGGCTCGATGTATGTCGCCGGCTTCCGTGGCTGGCAGACCAATGCCGCCAGCGAGAGCGCTTTCCAGCGCGTCCGCTACACCGGTGCCACCGTCACCATCCCGGACAAGCTGGAGATCACCGAGAAGGGCGTGCGCCTGCGCTTCGAAACCGAGCTCGATGAAGAACTCGCGACCGATCCGGAGAGCTACACCGCCCAACGCTGGGACTACGTCCGCGGCCCGCAGTACGGCTCCGGCGAGTTTTCGGTCGATAACGTCGATGCCGAAGCCCGCAAGATCGCCCTCGAAAAGGAATCCAAGGAGCATCACAAGCGCGACACCGTCAAGGTCAGCGCCGCTCGCCTGCTGAAGGACGGCAAGACCGTCGAGATCGACTTGGAAGGCCACAAGCCATCGATGTCGCTCAAGGTGAGTTGGGATCTTGAGAATACCGATCACGACGAGTTGCAGGGCGATGTCCACTGCACCGTCCGCGCCATGGGCAAGTAAGCCCGGACAATTGAGAATTGGAGATTCGAGTCAGGTCGGGCTATATCGTCCGAACCTTCTCCCCTTTGCTGCCATGAGATTGGTCCCATTTGTCGCATCCGCCCTGTCCGCCGCCCTAACAGCGGGGGCCGCCCGTGCCGAGCTTGCCGCGACCTTCGAGTCCGGCGGCGCGAAAGACACCCGCGCCGACCGCCTGCCCGCCTTGCTGGTCAAGGCGGGCGAGTCGCCCACGCCGTTCCTGCCCGCGGGCGAGTTCGGCGCGACGTGGACTGGCAAGCTGGTGCTGGCCGAGCGCCAGCGGCTGTCCTTTTCCTTCGAAGGCGAGGGCAAGGCGACATTGACCATCGACGGGGAGGAAGTGCATGCCGAGGAGGGGACGCTCGGCTCGACCGCCTCGAAAAGCACCCGCCTCAACAAGGGCGAGCATGACATCTCCATCGCCTACCGCTCCAAGCCCGATGGTTCCGGCCGCTTCCGGTTGTTTTGGGAAGAGCGCTCGTTTCCAAAACAAAGCGTGCCGCCGACCGTCTTCAAGGCGGAGGTCACGGTCGATCCAGCGCGCCACGGCCGGCTGCTCTTCGCGGAAAACCATTGCGGCAAGTGCCACATGGGCGCGGCGGGCATGCCCGAGCTGACCGAATTCGGCCCGCTGCTGCTCGCCACCGGATCACGGCTGAACGAGGAATGGATCGCCCAGTGGCTCGCCAATCCGTCGGCTTTCCGGCCGGACACCCGGATGCCGGACCTGATCGACGAAACAACCCCGGAAGGGAAACAACAGGCCGCCGACCTCGCGGCGTGGCTGATGACGATGAAGCAGGGTGAAGCGCCGCCCGCTCCGGACAAGGCTCTCGCGCAAAAGGGCGGCGAGCATTTCCACCGGCTCGGCTGCGTCGCCTGTCACACTCAAGCCGGTGCCGAGGCGGACCCCACGCGGGTTTCGCTGGGCAATGTCGCCTTCAAGTTCCAACCCGGGGCGCTCGCCGGCTTCCTGAAAAAACCGGACGCGTGGTATGCCCACATCGGCATGCCGGACTTCGCGCTGAGCGATGCCGAAGCGAATGAGATCGCTGCCTACCTGCTCGATGCGGCCGGCAAGATCGACCACGACCGCCCGTCCTTCCCGAAAGGCGATGCCGCCAAGGGCATGGAGATCGCCAGCGCCCTGAATTGCGGCAACTGCCACGCTGGCACCGGGGCCATGAACACGACCTTGGCCAGCACGGATGCCATATTTTCCAAAGACTGGGCTGCCACCGGTTGCGTCTCCGCCCATCCCGGCCCCAAGACTCCCAAGCTCGCGCTGACCGATGACGAACGCGCCGCACTGGTCGCATTCTCGAAGAAAGGCACCGCCCCGCTGACCCGCAACGTCCCCGCCGAGTATGCCGCCGCCAAGCTTCAGGCGCTGCGTTGCACGAGTTGCCACGGCATGGACGGTCAGCCGTCGCGGCTCGACACCACCCACGTCGAGTCGAAGTCACTGGTCGAGCACGTCAAAGGCGAGAACGAGAAGCTTGAACAATCGCGCCCGCACCTGACCTACATCGGCGAGATGCTGCACGCCTCGTTCATGGAGGGCATCATCAACGGCAACCCGCCCGGCGGTCGCCCGCGGCCGTGGCTCGACATGCGCATGCCGGCCTTCCACGCATACGCGAACGGCCTCGCCACCGGCCTCGCCCGTCTCCACGGCGTCGAGCCCGGCAAGCCGGAAGCCCCGCAGGTGGACGCTTCGCTTGCGGAGATCGGCAAGAAAATCGTCGGAGCCGATGGTTTCGGCTGCACCACCTGCCACGGCATCGGCACCGCCAAGCCCACCGCGGCCTTCGAGGTGGAGGGCATCAATTTCGCCCTCGCCCACGATCGACTGCGGAAGGAATGGTTCATGCGCTGGATGGACAATCCAGCCGCGGTCACGCCAGGCACCAAGATGCCGCGATACAGCGAGGACGGAAAATCCCAGCGGCCGGAGCTGGATGGCGATGCCGCCAAGCAATTCGACGCGATCTGGAACTACATCGAGAAGCCCTGAGCATCGCAGAATCGCAGAATCGTCACGCTTTTCATCAACGATCTAACTGAAGAATCGGCATAATTGGAACTCCGCCTGCTAGTCCGGAGGCGAAGTTCCTGTTGTCATGCTCAAACCGATTCTTGCAGTTGTAGGTGCTGCCGCGCTTGTCGGCTCCAGCATCTACGTTTCCACCCAAGTCGGCCTCCGATCCGAAGGCTGGCATGAGGTGGTCGTGGAACTGCCCCGGAATCCCGACTACGCCGCCGTTGGCCAGACTTACCCCACTCCGGACGGCAGCAAAGTGCTGGTGACCGCCGTGAGGCGTGAGCACGGCAAGCATCTCGTTCATGCCAGGATCCATGGCAGCCACCGCTACGTCCTGGCCTTTTTCCCGGTCCGCTGGGAACACTCGTTTGCCATGGACCGGGCGTCGCTGGAATGGACGCTGCGCCAAGCCTGCGGTCTCTCCCCCGCCCCACTGGGCCGGCCGTGCGGACGCCAGTGGCACGTGTTGAATTGATCGCGCGGCATCCGGCCGTAGATTCCCCCCTGCCATGTTGGGAGGCGTCGGAGCCACGGTCATCAGCATCATCGCGATCGTCGCGCTGCTGGCGCTCGCCCGTTTGCTGACGAACTGGATCGCGGATTGGTGGGAGTAGTGGTGAAGCCCGGAAAGAGCGCGAACGTCCGGGCTTTCCCTGCGCGGGACTTGCGTCTTGAATGATCCCGCCTTTCGTCATCCCCCATGCTCGAACTTCCCCGCTCCAGCACTGACCTCCGGATCGCCGTTCCTTGCCCCTCCTGCAATATGCTGGGCAAGATCGCGGGCAGTTCCTGCGACTACTGCGCCGGAACCGGGTGGAACCTCAAGAACCCCGATCGTCTTAGCCCGGTCGAACTCGACCGGCTCCGCAAGAAACTCCCGCCTCCACATCCCCCGGCGGCCCCGTAGGCGTGGCGCGCCGGCACACGGCCATGAAAAAACCGGCACCCCGTAAGTGGAGCGCCGGTTTTGAAACCAGACGGTCGGAGGATCAGAAGTTGAAGCGCAACCCGAGTTCGCCGAGGAAGTCGTCTTCGAACCCGGCAACTCCCCCGGCCGGAAGACCGGTGACATCCGAGTCATCCAGGTAGATCCAACGGGCGCCTCCGTAGATCTCGAAGGAGTCGGACACGTCGTAATTCAGGCCCGTGAAGACCTGGGCGTAGAAGACCTCGTCGTCCTCCGAGAATGCCACCGGACCCGAGAAAAAATTCACGTTGGCATCGAAATCGGTGAATGCCACGCCCGCACCCACACCGAAGTAGAAGTTCAGGTTGTTCACGATCTCCCGCTCCAGCTTGAAGTTGAGCGTGACCGGAATCATGGAGAATTCCGAGTTCAGGCTGGTGGTGAACACCGCGGTCGGCGGAGCCGTGGGATCGATGATCACGACCGACTCGTCGTTCTCGGTGTAGCCCGCTTCCAGGAAGAACGCGGAACGCCAGCCACCCCAATTCCACGGGGTATCGACTCCCACGTGCAGGTGATACATTTCCTCCTCGTAGTCGAAGAGGTAGCCGACACTGCCACCGGCGAACCACTGCCAAAGGCTGGGTTCGGGTGCTGGAGAAGGAGTAATCACCTCCTTCGAAGTGGTTCCGGCCATTGCGGTGCCGGCGACGAACATGAGCGCAATGATGGATTTCTTCATAGCACCCTCCTTCTAGCAGAACTCCGTCTCATGAAGCAACCCCCGAATCCAACGCCCGGTGGAGGCTTCCACGGTTAGAAATCGCCGAAGAGATCGAGCTGCGGCGCGTTGGCAGCCGGCATCGAGTCCTGCTTTGTGTTCTTCGCCTTCGGTCCTTGCTTCTTCGCGTCGGGCTTGGCCGAGTGAAGTTCGAGGTGCGAGAGGATCGACTTGGCGCGCTCGATGATCGGCTTTGGCAAACCGGCCAGACGCGCGACCTGGATGCCGTAGCTCTTGTCCGCGGCACCGGGGAGGATCTTGCGCAGGAAGATGATCTCGTCGTTCCACTCGCGCACGGCGACGTTGAAGTTCGCCACCGCGGGGCGGGTGTTCGCGAGATCGGTAAGTTCGTGGTAGTGCGTCGCGAACAAGGTGCGGCAGCCCACGACATCGTGCAGGTGCTCGGCCACGGCCCACGCGATGGAAAGACCGTCGAAGGTCGCGGTGCCACGCCCGATCTCATCGAGAATGACCAGAGAGCGATCGGTGGCGTGGTTCAAAATCAGGGCGGTCTCGTTCATCTCGACCATGAAGGTCGATTGACCGCGCGACAAATCGTCAGACGCGCCGACACGGCAAAAGATCCGGTCCACCATGCCAACCAGCGCGTTCTCCGCGGGGACGAAGGCGCCGGTCTGGGCCATCAGGGTGATCAACGCGACCTGGCGGATGTAGGTCGATTTGCCCGCCATGTTAGGCCCTGTTAGAATCTGCAGCAACGAGTCGGCGGGATCGAAGGCGCTGTCATTCGGAACGAACTTCTCCTCGACCAAGGTCTGCTCCAGCACCGGATGGCGGCCGTTGGCGATGACGAGATGGCGCGAGTCCTCCAGGACCGGGCGGACGTGGCCGTGGGTCTGGGCGGTTTCCGCGAGGCCACAGAGGACGTCGATCTCCGCGATGGCTGCGGCGGCCTGTTGGAGTGCTTCGAGTTCCTTGCAGACTTCAGCGCGAAGCTGGAGGAACAGCTCGTATTCGAGCTGCTTGGCGCGTTCCTCGGCACCGAGCACCTTGTTCTCCATCTCCTTGAGCGCCGGGGTGATGTAGCGCTCGCAGTTCGCCATCGTCTGCTTGCGAGTGTAGTCGTCGGGGACCTTGGCGAGCTTCGATGAGGTGATCTCGATGAAGTAGCCGAAGACGTTGTTGAACTTCACCTTCAGCGAGTCGATGCCGGTGCGCTTGCGTTCGTCTTCCTGGAGCTTGGCGATCCACGACTTGCCATCGCGCGACAGCGAGCGGAGCTCGTCGAGTTCCGGCGAATGACCATCGCGGATCATGCCGCCGTCCTTGAGGTTGGCCGGTGGTTCTTCCGCGAGCGAGGCTTGCAGGTGATCGACGAGATC
>CBKZPU010000166.1:0-11147 GCA_966696705.1 uncultured Verrucomicrobiaceae bacterium
GAGTAGCGGTCTCCAAAACCGTTGGTTGTGGGTTCGAGTCCCACCTTCCGTGCCACCCTTTCCCTGCAAGTTTTCCACGTTTCCTCCGGCATGTTCGCAAAAGTCTCACGTTTCGTCGGCGAAGTGAAAGGCGAGCTCCGCAAGGCCAATTGGCCTTGGGAGTCCGACCCGAAGGTCAAGGGTTTCAAGAAATACAAGGAACTCACCGACTCCACCGTGGTCGTGCTGATCGCCACCATCCTGCTCGCGGGGTTCGTGTCGCTGTGGGACTTCATCTGCACCTACGTCATCAACTTCATCACGTCCTTCGGGCGCTGATGCCTTTCGTTTTTCCCCGCCCGCCTCTTTCCATCCCGTCATGCCTGCCCCGTCTCCAGAGAACCAGTGGTACGTCGTCCATGTCCTGTCCGGACAGGAAGGCCGCGTGAAGGAGCGCATCCTGCGCCAGCGCGAAGCCGAGGAGATGGGTGAATACATCTACGAAGTGCTGGTTCCCACCGAGATGGTGTCCGAGATCCGCCGCGGCAAGAAGACCTCCACCAAGCGGAAGTTCTTCCCCGGTTACATCATCGTGAACATGAACCTGCTCACGCCCGACAACCAGCTCGTCGAGAAGACCTGGTATTTCATCAAGGAGATGGAAGGCGTGATCGGCTTCGCCGGAACCAAGGACCGTCCGATCCCGATGCGCCAGAGCGAGGTGGACGCCATGCTTTCCCAAATCAAGGAGCGCGAGGAGCACGCGCGCCCCGCCATCAGTTTCGAAGTCGGCGACACCGTGAAGGTGGCCGACGGCCCGTTCCAGAGCCAGAATGGCATCGTCGAGGAAATCGACCCCGAGCGCGGCAAGCTGCGCGTGGCGGTCACCATCTTCGGCCGCTCGACGCCCGTGGAACTCGAATACTGGCAGGTCGAACGCGCCTGAACTTAGAACCGCACCACATCCCGCAATCCCTTTACCACCATGGCCAAGGAAGTCGTTAAAGTCATCAAGCTCCAGATTCCCGCCGGAGCCGCCAACCCGTCCCCGCCCGTCGGTCCCGCTCTCGGCCAGGCCGGTGTGAACATCATGGGCTTCTGCAAGGAGTTCAACGCCCAGACCCAGAGCCAAGCCGGCGACGTGCTGCCGGTCGTGATCTCGGTCTATAAGGACAAGAGCTTCACCTTCATCACCAAGAAGCCCCCGGCGGGCAACCTGCTGAAGAAGGCCGCTGGTCTCGCCTCCGGTTCGAAGGAGCCGAACAAGGTCAAGGTCGGCAAGATCACCAAGGCCAAGCTCATGGAAGTCGTGGCCATCAAGATGCCCGACATGAACACCAAGGACCCGGAGGCCGCCGCCCGCATCCTGGCCGGCACCGCCCGCCAGATGGGTCTGGAAATCGAAGGCATGTAATCCTTTCCGCGGCGCTCTCCGGAGTGCCGCAACAAACCGCAGGAGGGCTGCTTCAAGTCCGCCAGCACTGCAAAAACGAAACATGAAGAACCGCAGCAAGCGCTACGAAAAAGCCGCCGCCCTCGTGCCGGCCGGCAAGTCCTACGGCTTGGAAGAAGCTGTCGGCACCGTGAAGAAGTTCCCGGCACCGAAGTTCGACCCGACCGTCACCGTTTCCTTCCACCTCGGCGTGGATCCCCGCAAGAGCGACCAGATGGTCCGTGGCTCTGTCGCCCTGCCGCACGGCACCGGCAAGAACGTCCGCGTCGCCGTCTTCGCCGCCGGTGCCGCCGCTGAGGCTGCCACCGCCGCCGGTGCCGAGTTCGTCGGCTTCGAAGAACTCATCAAGAAGGTCCAGGGCGGCTTCACCGACTTCGACGTGGCGATCGCCACGCCGGACGCGATGACCGAAGTCCGCAAGATCGCGCGTGTCCTCGGTCCCCGCGGCCTCATGCCGAACCCGAAGACCGGCACCGTGACCGACGACACCGCCAAGGCGGTCAAGGAAGTCAAGGCCGGCCGTATCGACTACAAGCTCGACAAGAATGGCAATGTTTCCGGCGCTGTCGGCAAGGCCTCCTTCTCCGAAGAAGCCCTTGTTGAAAACGCCCGCGCTTTCATCGACAGCGTGGTCCGCGCCAAGCCCGCTTCCGCCAAGGGCAACTTCGTCCGCAGCGTGACGCTCGCCGCTTCCATGTGCCCGGGCATCGCGCTCGAGTCCGGCGTTTACACCAAGTCCGTCTAACTTTTCCCACGACCATGAATCCCGACAAGAAAGTCATTATCGACGGTCTGCTCGAAAAGGTGAACGCCTCACCGTACGTGCTCGTGGTGGATTACACCGGCATGACGGTCCCGCAGTTCTCCGAGCTCCGCAACCGCCTCGGCGCGGCCGGTGCCGAGTGCCACGTCGCCAAGAACACCTACGTGAAAAAGGCCCTCGCCGAAGCCGGTCGCCCGGACATCGGTGAATCGCTGGTCGGCCAGACCGCTTTCGTCACCGGTGAGAGCGAAGTCTTCGCCGCCGCCAAGGCCATCAAGAACTTCGAGAAGGAGTTCAAGAAGCCGGAAATGAAGGTCGGCATCCTCGGTGACGCCGTCCTCGATGCCGACAAGCTGAAGGCCATCGCCGACATCCCGTCCCGCGAAGCCGTTCTTTCCCAACTGCTTGCCACGATCCTCGAGCCGTCCACCCGGATCGCCCGTGTCATCCAGAAGAAGTTCAACCCGGACGCCGACTCCAAGAAGGACGAAGCCCCGGCCGAAGAAGCTCCGGCTGCCGAAGCCGCCGCGGAACCCGCCGCCGAAGCCTGACAACAATCTGACCCGATGGTCGCGGCGTCTCCCGCCGCGGCCTGAACCCACAATGGTTCCTCGTCGGGGTGGCGGCGCCACTCTGAAATGCCCGGAAGCCTCCGGGTGCGACGATACCGCAAAGGAGAAATACAATGGCCAATATCGAACAACTCGTTGAAGAACTCGGCAAGCTCACCGTTCTGGAAGCTGCCGACCTCGTGAAGAAGCTGGAAGAGACCTGGGGCGTTTCCGCCGCAGCTCCTGTCGGCGTTGCTGTCGCTGCTGCCGGCCCTGCCGAAGCTCCTGAAGAAAAGACCGAATTCGACGTCGTCATCACCGACGGTGGTGCGAACAAGATCGCCGTCATCAAGGCCGTCCGCGAAGTGTCGCCGGGCCTCGGTCTTGCCGACGCCAAGAAGGTCGTCGAAAGCGCTCCTGCCAAGGTGCTCGAAGGTGTCTCCAAGGACGCCGCCGAAGCTGCCAAGAAGAAGCTCGAAGAAGCCGGCGCCAAGGTCGATCTCAAGTAATCCAGTTACCGGATTTGCTTCGCGGCCCCGCTCGATGCGGGGTCGCGAAGTCTTCTCCGGAACCGGCGGAAGCCGTCACGAAGCCCCTCCCAACCAGCGACCGTTTCCGCCGATCCCGGACTCCCTTTCCATTCTCTGAACCTCATTCGCCCGGTGCCGCTCGCGGTCCGGGCTCAACTCGCAAGAAGCACCACTACCAGCCATGGCCGACCGTCTCCACTTCGGGAAAATCGAGGAAGTCATCGAACCACCGAACCTGATCGAGGTTCAGAGCCGCTCCTATGAGGAGTTCATGCAGAAGGACGTGTCCGCCAGCGAGCGCACCGACGCCGGCCTGCAGGCCGTCTTCCGCGAGGTCTTCCCCATCAAGAGCTACGATGAAGCCATCGAGCTCGACTTCGTTGCCTACGACATCGAGGACCCCAAAATCACCTCGCTGGATGCCCTGCGCACCGGTGAGAGCTTCTCCGCCGCCCTCTACGTGACCTTCAAGCTGAAGGACGAGACCGGCACCAAGAAGGAGCGCGTGTACATGGGCGAACTGCCGATGATGACCCGCCGCGGCACCTTCATCATCAACGGTGCCGAGCGTGTCATCGTTTCCCAGCTCCACCGCTCGCCGGGTATCTGCTTCGAAACCTCGCAGCACCTCAACGGCAAGATCCTCCACAGCTTCCGCATCATTCCTGACCGCGGTTCCTGGCTGGAAGTGCAGTTCGACACGAACGACCTGCTTTACGTTTACCTCGACCGCCGCCGCCGCCGCCGGAAGTTCCTCGCGACCACCTTCCTGCGCGCGCTGGGCTACCCGACCGACCGCGACATCGTCACCAATTTCTACACCGTCGAGAACCTCAAGCTGAAGGACGAGATGGACGAGCAGGAGCTCGGCCACAAAGTGCCTTTCGAGGACGTCATGGACGGCGAACTCGTCGTGGCGAAGGCCTACGAGCCGCTCACCATCGGCATCGTCCGCCAGCTCATCGCCCTCGGCAACAAGTCGATCGAGGTCATCGACGGCCGCGAGGATGAAATCCTTCTCAAGTCCCTGCGCAAGGATCCCGCGAAGGACGAGGACAGCGCGCTCAAGGACATCTACCGCAAGCTGCGCCCCGGCGATCCGCCGACCGCCGCGAACGCCCGCGCCCTGCTCAAGCGCCTCTTCTTCGACCCGAAGAAGTACGACCTGACCCGCGTCGGCCGTTACAAGATCAACAGCAAGCTCGAGAGCAAGGTCGATCCCGACGAGCGCATCATGGTGCCAGAGGACTTCCTCGCCGCCGTGAAGTACCTGCTCAAGCTCAAGAAGGGCGAAGGCGTGATCGACGACATCGACCACCTTGGCTCCCGCCGCGTGCGTGCCGTGGGTGAACTTCTTTCCAACCAGTGCCGCGTGGGCCTCGCCCGCACCGAGCGTCTGGTGAAGGAGCGCATGACCCTGTTCGACGTGAACATCGAGGGCATGACCCCGCAGAAGCTGATCAACCCGAAGGCCCTCTCGGCCGTCGTGCGTGACTTCTTCGGCCGGTCCCAGCTCTCGCAGTTCATGGACCAGACGAACCCGCTGGCCGAGCTGACCCACAAGCGCCGTCTGTCCGCCCTCGGACCCGGCGGTCTCAACCGCGACCGCGCCGGCTTCGAAGTTCGCGACGTTCATCCTTCGCACTACGGCCGTATCTGCCCGATCGAGACCCCGGAAGGTCCGAACATCGGTCTGATCAACTCGATGTGCACCTACGCGCGCATCAACGAGTTCGGCTTCATCGAAACGCCGTACCGCAAGGTCAAGAGCGGCAAGGTCACCAACGACATCGAGTACCTCACCGCCGACCAGGAAGAGAAGTTCCTGATCGCGCAGGCCAACAACCCGATCGACAAGAGCGGCAAGTTCCTCAACGAGAAGGTCACCGCGCGTGAAGCCGGCGGCGAGTTCATCGAAGTCGATCCGTCCACGGTCAACTACATGGACGTGTCGCCGAAGCAACTCGTCTCCGTGGCTGCCGGTCTGATCCCGTTCCTCGAGCACGACGACGCCAACCGCGCGCTGATGGGCTCGAACATGCAGCGCCAAGGCGTGCCGCTCCTCGTTTCCGACTCGCCGTACGTCGGCACCGGTCTCGAAGGCAAGACCGCCCGCGACTCGCGCGCCGTGGTCGTGGCCGAGTTGGATGGCGTCGTTGCCGCGGCCACCGCGGAAATGATCGTCACCACTCCGGACGGCAAGCTGCCCGTCGCCGATGAGAAGTTCCTCTCCGACCCCGAGTCGGTGAAGACCAACATCGACAAGGGCGTCATGGCCTATCCGCTGCGCAAGTTCATGCGCTCGAACGCCGGCACCTGCATCAACCAGAAGCCGATCGTCAAGAAGGGCCAGAAGATCAAGAAGGGCGATGTCCTCGCGGACGGTCCGAACACCGAGAAGGGCGAGCTCGCGCTCGGCCGCAACGTGCTCGTCGCCTTCATGCCTTGGAACGGCTACAACTTCGAGGACGCCATCGTCATTTCGGAGCGTGTGAAGAAGGAGGACATCTACACCTCCATCCACATCGCCGAGTTCGACGTGGCCGCCCGCGACACCAAGCTGGGTCCGGAAGAAATCACCCGTGACATTCCGAACGTCGGTGAAGAAGCGCTCAAGAACCTCGACCACGACGGCATCATCCGCGTCGGTGCCGAGGTGAAGCCGGGCGACATCCTCGTCGGCAAGATCACGCCGAAGTCCGAGACCGAACTCGCCCCGGAAGAGCGCCTGCTGCGCGCCATCTTCGGTGAGAAGGCCGCGGACGTGAAGGACACCTCGCTGCGTGTTCCCTCCGGCTGCACCGGCATCGTCCAGGACATCCGCGTCTCCTCTCACGGCAACGCCCGCAAGCGCGCCGAGAAGGTCGATCCGGTCGAGCTCAAGAAGCAGCTCAAGAAGATCAACGACGAGCACAAGAAGAAGGCCGACAAGCTGACCGACGACCTGACGGAGAAGCTTTCCGACATCCTGCTCGGCGAAAAGATCCCGCTCGACGTGGTCAACGCGCAGACCGGTGAAATCATCATTCCGGCCAACCGCAAGATCACCAAGACCCTGCTGCGCAAGCTCGCCTCGGTTCACGATCACATCGAAATCGATCCGTCCCCGATCCGGAACAAGATCCTCGAGATCATCGGTTCCTTCGAGCAGCGCTTCCAGGAACTCGACACCGAGCGCGAGCGCAAGCTCGACCAACTCGAAGCCGGTGACGAAGTCGATCCCGGCGTCATCAAGGAAGTGAAGGTCTTCATCGCCGCCAAGCGCAAGCTGTCGGTGGGTGACAAGATGGCCGGCCGCCACGGTAACAAGGGCGTTGTCGCGACCATCGTTCCGGAAGAAGACATGCCCTTCCTCGCGGACGGAACTCCGGTGGACATCGTGCTCAACCCGCTCGGCGTGCCTTCCCGTATGAACGTCGGCCAGGTTCTTGAGACCCACCTCGGCGTTGCCGCCAAGGCGCTCGGCTTCAAGATCGCCACGCCGATTTTCGACGGCATCCACGAGTCCAAGATCTGGGAATTCATGTCCCAGGCGAAGCAAGTGGACGGCTACACCTGGATCGGCGACGGCAAGGACGGCACCACGGGCGGCAAGTCCACCCTGTATGACGGCCGCACCGGCGAAGCCTTCCACCAGCCGGTCGTTGTCGGCATCATCTACATGCTGAAGCTCGGTCACTTGGTCGCGGACAAGATCCACGCCCGTGCCGTCGGGCCCTACTCGCTCGTCACCCAGCAGCCGCTCGGTGGTAAGGCGCAATACGGTGGCCAGCGCTTCGGGGAAATGGAAGTCTGGGCCCTCGAGGCCTATGGCGCCGCCTACACCCTGCAGGAGCTTCTCACCGTCAAGTCCGACGACGTGCAAGGCCGCACGCGCATCTACGAAGCCATCGTCAAGGGCGACAACAACCTGGAAGCCGGCACGCCGGAATCCTTCAACGTACTCATCAAGGAAATGCAATCCCTTGGCCTCGACGTCCGCCCGGGACGCCGCGGCACCGGTCCGGCCGGCGCGCCGTCCATCGGTGGAGTGGACGACTTCTCGCTCGACGACCTCACCCTTTGATTGGCCCCAACCACGAACCGATAACCTAACAAGCTAGAGATATCATGAACGTTGACACCAACCTTCGCGAACTTTTCGGCGTGGACGAGCGGCCGGAAGCCTTTGACCAGGTTTCCATCACCGTCGCATCCCCGGACGTCATCCGCTCTTGGTCCAAGGGCGAGGTGAAGAACCCGGAAACCATCAACTACCGTACCTTCAAGCCGGAAAAGGGCGGCCTTTTCTGCGAGCGCATCTTCGGACCGACCCGCGACTGGGAGTGCGCCTGCGGCAAATACAAGCGCATCAAGCACAAGGGCGTCGTCTGCGACCGTTGCGGCGTGGAAGTCACCCTGAGCCGCGTCCGCCGCGAGCGGATGGGCCACATCGAACTGGCCGTGCCCGTGTCGCACATCTGGTTCTACAAGTGCATGCCGTCCCGCATCGGCCTGGTGCTGGACATCAGCGCCCGCCACCTGGAACGGGTCATTTACTATGAGGACTACGTCGTCACCGAGCCGGGCAACACCCCGCTTGAGCGCGGCCAGCTCCTCACGGAGAACGAACTCCGCGATGCCGAGGACGCCTACGGTGAGTCTTCGTTCCGCGCCTCCATGGGTGCCGAAGCGATCCAAGACCTGCTCGCTCAGGTCGATCTCGCCGACCTTGCCAAGCAGCTTGAGCAAGAGCTCGAAACCACCCGCTCGAAGCAGAACAAGAAGAAGCTCTCGAAGCGCCTCAAGATCACCCAGGGCTTCGCGCAGTCGAAGTCGCGCCCGGAATGGATGATCCAGACCGTGCTGCCGGTGATTCCGCCGGACCTTCGTCCGCTGGTCCCGCTGGAAGGCGGTCGTTTCGCGACCTCCGACCTCAACGACCTGTATCGCCGCGTCATCAACCGCAACAACCGTCTCAAGAACCTCCTCCAGCTCAAGACGCCGGAGGTCATCATCCGCAACGAAAAGCGGATGCTGCAAGAGGCCGTTGACGCGCTCTTCGACAACGGCCGCCATGGCCGTGCCGTCACCGGCGCCGGCAACCGTCCGCTCAAGTCGCTGTCCGACATGCTCAAGGGCAAGGGCGGCCGCTTCCGTCAGAACCTGCTCGGCAAGCGCGTGGACTACTCGGGCCGTTCCGTTATCGTCATCGGTCCGGACCTCACGCTCAACCAGTGCGGTCTGCCGAAGAAGATGGCTCTTACCTTGTTCGAGCCGTTCATCATCCGTCGCCTCAAGGAACTCGGCTACTGCCACACGGTTCGCTCGGCGAAGAAGATGATCGACCGCAAGACCCCGGAAGTCTGGGACATCCTCGCGGAAGTCACCAAGGGTCACCCGGTGTTCCTGAACCGCGCGCCCACGCTGCACCGTCTCTCGATCCAGGCCTTCGAGCCGAAGCTGATCGAAGGTGAGGCCATCCGCGTCCACCCGCTCGTCTGCACGGCGTACAACGCCGACTTCGACGGTGACCAGATGGCCGTGCACGTCCCGCTCTCGGTCGAGGCCCAGATGGAAGCGCGCCAGTTGATGCTGGCGCCGAACAACATCTTCTCGCCCGCGTCCGGCCGCCCGATCACGACGCCGTCGCAGGACATCATTCTCGGCTCGTACTACCTCACCTGGGCGCCGGTGCGCACCCAGAAGGATCGCGAAAAGCAGGAGCACCTCCCGCTGTTCGAGAACTCCTCCGAGGTCGAGTTCGCCATCGCGTCCCGCAAGGTCGGATACCACCAGTGGATCCGCATCCGTAACCCCAACTACGGCAAGCCGGGCACCGTCTTCGGCGATCACGAGAACAAGATTCTCGAGACCACGCCGGGCCGCGTCCGCTTCAATGAAATCTGGCCCGCCGGCCTCGGCTTCATCAACCGCACCGTCGGCAAGAAGCAGATGTCGGACATCATCTGGCGCACCTATCAGGTGGCCGGCCAGAAGGCCACGGTCCAGACGCTCGACGCGCTCAAGAGCCTCGGCTTCCGCGAAGCCACCCGCTCCGGCACCTCGATCGGTATCGTTGACATGGTCGTGCCGGAGGAAAAGCCGGCCATCATCGCCGACGCTTACGCCCAGGTGGACAAGGTGACCAAGCAGTACCGCAACGGCGTCATTACCGACGGCGAGCGCTACCAGAAGGTCGTCGATATCTGGACCCACGCCACCGACACCATCGCCTCCGCGCTCTATCGCAAGATCGAGTTCAACGACGGCAAGCCGGGCGCCAGCCCGCTGTTCATGATGGTCGATTCCGGCGCCCGTGGTAACAAGTCGCAGATCAAGCAGCTCTCCGGCATGCGCGGCCTCATGGCCAAGCCGTCCGGTGAAATCATCGAGCGCCCGATCACCTCGAACTTCCGCGAAGGTCTGTCCGTGTTGGAATACTTCATTTCCACTCACGGTGCCCGCAAGGGTCTGGCCGACACCGCGCTCAAGACCGCGGACTCGGGCTACATGACCCGCAAGCTCGTGGACGTGGCGCAGGACGTCATCGTCACTCAGCAGGATTGCGGAACTGCCAACGGCATCGTCGTCGCCCCGATCTATGATGGCGACGAAGAGGCCGCCTCGCTTGCCTTGCGCATCTACGGCCGCACCTCGTGCGAGCAGGTCAAGGACCCGGTCACCGGCCAGATCGTGCTCGATTACGACGAACTCGTGGACGAAAACTCGGCCAAGGCGGTCGAGCGCATCGGCTACGAAAAGCTCAAGATTCGTTCGGTGCTCACCTGCGAAGCCAAGCGCGGTTGCTGCGCCAAGTGCTACGGCCTGAATCTCGCCACCGGCAAGCCGGTGAAGATCGGCGAAGCCGTCGGCATCATCGCCGCCCAGTCGATCGGTGAGCCCGGCACGCAGCTCACGATGCGTACCTTCCACGTCGGTGGTGTGGCTGCCGCGACGTTCAAGCAGCCGATCATCAAGGCGAAGAACACCGGTCGCGTGGTTTACAAGGACCTCCGCACCGTCGAAAGCGCCGAAGGCAAGTGGGTCGTGCTCAACAAGAACGGCTCCGTGTCGATCCGCGACAAGGACGGCCTCGAGCTGGAAAGCCACATGATCGTCATCGGCTCGGTCATCGAGATCAAGGATGGCGACGACACCAAGAAGGGCGACACGGTCGCGACCTGGGACCCCTACAACGTGCCGATCCTCACCGAGAAGCCGGGTAAGGTCGAATTCCGCGACATGATCGCCGGCATCACCGTCACCAACGAGACCGACAAGGAAACCGGCAAGAAGGTCATGGTGGTCACCGAGCACAAGGAAGACCTCCACCCGCAGGTGGTGATCGTGGACGAGAAGACCAAGGAAGTGAAAGCCTCCTACTCGATCCCGGTCGGCGCTCACCTTTCCGTCAAGGAAGGCGAAGTGGTCACGGGCGGCACGCAGCTCGCCAAGACCCCGCGCAAGGTGGCCCGCACCAAGGACATCACCGGTGGTCTGCCGCGCGTTGCCGAGCTCTTCGAAGCCCGCAAGCCGAAGGACGCCTGCGTGATCGCCAAGATCGACGGCGAGATCTCCTTCGGCGGCACCGTCCGCGGCAAGAAGAAGGTCATCGTCACCGACGCCGACTCCGGCGAGCAGGTCGAGCACTTGGTCCCGATGGGCCGTCACATCATCGTGACGGATGGTGACCGCGTGAAGCGCGGCGACCAGATCACTGAAGGTCCTGTTTCCCCGGAAGACCTCCTCGAGGCTTGCGGCGCTCAGGAGCTGCAGGAGCACCTGGTCAACGAAGTGCAGTCCGTCTATCGCGTCCAAGGCGTGGAAATCAACGACAAGCACATCGAGATCATCATCCGCCAGATGCTGCGCAAGGTGAAGATCACCGA
>CBKZPU010000167.1:0-11123 GCA_966696705.1 uncultured Verrucomicrobiaceae bacterium
CATGGAACCGCTCTACGAGGGAAAGGCGAAGCGTCTCTGGGCCACCGCGGACCCGAACGTCCTGCGCATGGAGTTCAAGAATGACGCCACCGCCTTCAATGGCGAGAAGAAGGCGCAGTTCGAGAACAAGGGCCGCCTGAACAACGCCATCAGCACCCTCATCTACGGGTTCCTCGAAAAGGAAGGCGTGCCGACGCACTTCGTCCGCCAGATCGACGACACCAACGTGGAAGTCCGCAAGGTGGACATCCTGATGGTGGAGGTGATCATCCGCAACCTCGCCGCCGGCAGCTTTTGCAAGCGCACCGGCGTCGCCGAAGGCACCCCGTTTTCCCAGCCGATCATCGAGTTCTGCATCAAGAGCGACGAACTCGGCGACCCGCTGGTCAATGACGACTACATCCGCGAGCTCAAGCTGGCCATGCCGGAGGAGCTCGCCTTCCTGCGCAAGTCGGCGCTCAAGGTGAACGAGATCCTGATCAAGTTCTTCGCCGATTGCGGCCTCAAGCTGGTGGACTTCAAGCTGGAGTTCGGCCGCTTGGCCACCGACCCGAAGACGGTCGTGCTGGCCGATGAGATCAGCCCGGACGGCTGCCGCCTGTGGGACCTCAAAACCGGCGAGAAGATGGACAAGGACCGCTTCCGCCGCGACCTCGGCGGCGTAATGGAAGCCTACGCCGAAGTGCTGGAGCGGGTGAAAGCCGCGACCGCGGGGTGAGTTCCCGCCCCATGAAGGCGCTCGCGATCATCGGACTCTCCGTGCTGGCGGCCGTCGCCTACGGGATCATCCATGATCAGATCACGGCGCGCATCTGCGTGGAGTATTTCACCATCGGCCACGCGCGCCTGATCGACAGCGACTCGCCTACGGTCCTCGGCCTCTTCTGGGGCATCGTGGCGACATGGTGGGTCGGCCTTCCGCTCGGCACCGGCTTGGCCATCGCGGCTAGGACGGGCAAGCGTCGCAAGCTCACTGCCACGGAGCTGCTTCCTTCGCTGGGCAAGTTGCTCGTAGCCATGTTCGCGGTCGCCACGATCGCTGGAGGCATCGGCTACTTCAGCAGCAAAGCCGGGGCCTTTATTCTGATCGAACCTTTTGCGTCAAAAGTCCCCGCGGATCGTCACGTCGCCTTCCTCACCTGCGGCTGGGCTCACTCGGCTTCCTACCTTGCGGGAATTCTCGGTGGAGTGACGCTTTGGATCCGCACGTGGCGACGGCGAAACCTAAAGCCCCAACGGGGCGAAATGACTTAGCCCAGGGCAAGCGAAGCGCCGCCCTGGGTTGGCGATGGAAGGAACATGGCGCCCTGAAAGGGGGCTATAAGGGTGAGGTGCGAGCGGCCCCCTATCGCCTCCCTTCAGGAGGCCGCGGGTTGGGCGTGCTAACCCGGGACGACGCTTCGCTTGCCCCGGGCTGAGGAATGTCGCCCCGTTGGGGCTGTAGAAGGTTGGAGAGCCCGGAGAAACCCGGCCCAGCCTCATTGGTAAGGTTGCGGCCTCAGTGAGCAACCCGGACCCGGTCCGATTCGCCTCACCGCCCCATCTTGCTCTTCGTCTCCTCGATCGTCACTCCGTTCTGCTGTTGCCACGGGATGATCTCGGGATCGGTGAAGGCAGTCCCCACATTCCGGCGACTCTCGGCCTCGGAATCGCGGGTCTTGGCAATGCGATCCTGACCGGCCTCGCGGGCCGCTCCGGTGTCATAGGCGCCGGTATCGAAGGTCTTGCCGGCGTCGCGGGCGACCTTGACGTTCTCCTTCGCAGTTTCGCTGCCGTGACGGGAGGGCTTGCGCAGGTCATTCGCGTCGGTGTCGCCGCCGTACACCTTCCTGGCGTAATCGCGATCGCCCCAAAACGACTTCTTCTTGAACTCGCCGGCTTGGTACTCCTTGCCCGCGTAGCCGCGGTTGAACTGGGTGTTCGCCCGGTCGAACTCGCTGGCGGTCTTGTACTCGCCCATCGGCTTGCCCTTGCTGTCGGTCATGAAGGGGCTTTGGGAGCCGAACTTCTCGAGCAGCTTCGCTTCGTCGTGGTCGTTGCCCTCGCCGCTCTTCATGCGGAAGCCCTGCGCGGCCGGGTCGGACGCGGGAGTCGGTGCCGAGGCGGAGGCCGATTCGCCGCCGGTGCCCGAGCAGGCCGCCAGCCACAGGGCCGGAAGCAGCGGGAAAAGTCGGGACAAACACCTCATTCGGGCGCGGACGCTGGCAAATCCACGCTGGCAGGGCAATCTGGAAACTCTAACGCCCCAGGGCCGCCTCGTTTTGGAAGAGCTTGAAGGCAAGGATCGGCGCGGCAGCGTGGGTAGGGACGATCCGACTCTACTCCTTCGAATTTCGTCGGTTTCGCTCGTTCCGTTGTGCTTTCAGTCTTCCCGTGCTTCCCCGCAGCAGGGCTGCTGGCATTGAGCGGCAGCAGGGCTGCACGCAGTCCGGGCCTCCGGCTACTTGTGCGGCGTTCCAGAATGAGGGGGCCCTGTCTAACGCCCTCCCGCCGGTGCCGCGACGAATTCCTCGACCGCGCGATAGTCCACCCGGTCCGTGCCCGGCTTGTTGAAGAAGAATACGTAGGTCCGCAGTTGGGGATCGACCGGCCAACGGGTCTCGCTGAGAACCCGCTCGCGCTTCTCGTCGCGGACCTTGAAGACCACTTCGTAGAGTTTCTCCGGCAGCGCGCCCGCGGGAGTCACCGCGCTCCCCTTGCCAGGTTCGAGGGTGAACCCGGAGGTGCCGACCTTGCCGAAGACCGTCTTGGCGGAGCTGTTGTGGAAGTACACGTCGCCAGCCTTGAAGGTCTTGCCATCGGCGGCGAGCACCACCGGCTGGAAGGTCTTTTCGGTGGAAAGCAGCAGCACCAGAAACGAGTCCCCGGCCTCCGGCAGCACGACCTTGGCCAGCGGGGCATCGCCTTCCGCCGCCTTCACCTCGAAGGTTCGGGCCGGAGCCGCCAGCGGCTCGGAGGGCGCATTCACCGGCAGCGGCAGTGCCGCCGACCGCTTGCCACCGGCGACCAGCACGATCTCTCCGGCCTCTTCCGGCGCACGATCGGCCAGCAAGCGGACCACGGGGTCGCGGCCCAGGGACAACGACGGCGCGGCGAGGAGCAGCGAAAGGAAAAGGGACCGGATCATGGCGGGAACTGCCGCGGGAATGGAATTAACGGCACTATCCGTTCTTTCAGGGTCCGTCGGCCGCGTCAACCACCCCGAATGGAGGACACTGGGAGCGCGGGATTCATCCCGCTTGGGCGGTAGGTTCACCGGGCTTGTGAAGCGGAATGAATTCCGCGGTCCCAGTGGAGCTACACCCGGAACAATCCACCCCGTTTCCCTCCCAGCGCCGCGGCACCCGCGATGGCGATCGACAAAAACACCATCGCCCAGGTGCCCAGGGCCGCGGCCAGTTCGTGGCCATTGCCGAGCGACGAGAGCAGCGAGTAGATCGTCTTGGTGATCGGGTAATACTCGACCTGCTGCGCGAGGATCAGGCTGTCGCTCACCTCCAGCATCGCGAAGGCAAACGCGAGGATGCAGCCGGCGGCGAGATTGGCGCCGATCAGCGGGAGCGAAACCTTGCGCAGCGTGTCGAACCAACCCGCCCCCAGCGAACGCGCCGCTTCTTCCAGCGCCGGGTTGCTTTGTTGGAGACCCGCGACGGCCGAGCGCACGACGTACGGCAAGCGTCGTACTGCATACGCCACGATCAACAGCAGGGCGGGATTGCCGCCGGATCCGATGAGGAACCGCAGCGGCCGGCCTTCCTGTGTCAGCGCCAAGAAGCCGAAGGCGAGCACCAGCCCCGGCACCGCCAGCGGCAGCATCACGAGCGCATCGAGCAAAGCCCTTCCCTTGATGGTGCTACGCACGATCACCCACGCGATGGCGATGCCGAGCACGAGGTCCAAGAGCGTGGCGAAGGAGGCGTAGAACAAGCTGTTCTTGATCGAGGGCACCACGAAGGGATCGCCGAGGGCTTCGAGGTAGTGGTCGAACTTCAACGCCACGGGGAAGACCGTCTTGTACCAATCGTCCGACAGCGAAAGCAGGATCACCCCG
This sequence comes from uncultured Verrucomicrobiaceae bacterium, assembly GCA_966696705.1. Taxonomy (GTDB): domain Bacteria; phylum Verrucomicrobiota; class Verrucomicrobiia; order Verrucomicrobiales; family Akkermansiaceae; genus Haloferula. The sequence continues at coordinate 4,052 of CBKZPU010000167.1, forward strand.
AGGTGCGGCAGCGACGCGACCAGGAACACCGCGGCGAAGACCATGGCGCAGCCGAGCGATCTCAGGCCGGTCAATTTCACCTCCGCTGCCCTGCCCTTCGGCCGCGGCTGGGCACTCGAGGTCTGGCGCCCGAACAAGGCCTTGGTGATGCCGAAGACCAGCGCCGAGATCACGAGGATGACGGCGACCAGCGCATACGGCGCGGGATTGCCGGAGAGGTCCTTGATGCCATCGAAGACCTGCACGGACGCAACGCGGGTGTAGTCGAACACCAGCGGCACCCCGAGTTCGGTGAACGCCCACACGAAGACGATGGCGGAGCCGGCGAAGATGCCGGGCATCGCCAGCGGCAGCGTGATTCGCCACAGCCGTCGCGCCGGCGGGCAGCCGAGGTTTTCCGCCGCCTGCTCCATCGCGGGGTCGAGGTTCGACAGCGCCGCGGTGATGTTCATGTAGAGGATCGGATAGAGATGCAGCGCGTTCATCGCCACGACTCCCCAGAAGCGCCCCTTCGCCAGCCAATCGACCGGGGCCTGCGGGTTCATCAGCCCGATCTCTGTTAGAAGGGCATTCAGCGAACCTTCCACGCCAAGCATGTGCCGGATGCCGATGGCCCCGACGAACGGCGGCAGCACCAGCGGGATCAAAATGAGGATGCCTAACAGCCCGCGCCCGGCAAACTCGTAGCGGTACGACAGCAACGCCAGCGGGAAGGCGATCAGGAAGGTTGCGAGGGTGCTGACGACGCCCAGCGCGAGCGCATTCCCCAGTCCCTCGCGGTAGATCGGGCTGCGAAAGATATCGCCGATGAAATCCAAGGTGAAGCCGCCACCCGGCGTGCGGAACGCCTCGCCGATGACCGAGAACGCCGGATAGAGGAAGAACACCGCGAACAGCGCGGTCACGATGGCGGTCACGGTGATGGCGGCACCGCGGTTCATGGCGCGCCTCCTTCCTCCGCGAGCACGGCCGCCTTCTCGTAGTTCGCGCGGAAGGCCTCGGAAATGCGGGTCATCTCGCGCATGGTGGCCAGCGGGTCCTTCTTGTTCATCAGGGGCACGATCTCATCCATCAGCCGTCGATAGGAGAGATGGGAGGCGTCGAAGAACACCTTGCCCGCCGGAGTCTCCGCCATCGGTTGACCGCCCATGTGATCCCGCATCGCCAGCCACGCGCCCTTCATCTCCTGGTGCGGGTCGATCGCCATGGCGCGGAAGATCTGGGCCAGCGCCTTGAAGGCAGGGCCGGTCAACTCGCGCCTGTATTCGAAGCCGCCGCTGCTCTCGTAGGGCAGCGCGTCAGGATCGGAGAAGCGCGCCAAGTTCTCCATGGTGTAAACGTCGCGCCGCACCGGCAAGCGCCGCGGCGAGGTCTCGCGCGGGCCGCCGGGCTGGCCGGCCTTCACGTTCCACAGGAGCTGCCCCTCCTGGCTCAGCACGAAGGTGACGAACTCCTGCGCGATCGCCTCATTCGGTGCGCCGCGGAAGATCGCGATGGGATCGACACTGATCGAGGTGCCCCCAAGGGGCGCGGTCCACACCAAGCGCGACTCGCGTCCATGCCGGGCGAGCTTTTCCTCGTAGGACCGGCCGTAGAAATCGATGCAGGTGCCCGCCGCGGCATCGCCCTGCGCCACGTCATGCGGCACCTTGCTCGCGGAGTCGGTGAAGTAGCGCGCGTTCGCGGCCATCGCTTGCAGGAGATTGAGCCCGCGCTTCCAGCCTTCCTCCCTGGCCTTCGGCGTGTCGCCCTTCTCGCGGATGACCTGCTGCATCTTCTCCTGGATCATCATCTCGAAGGCCCGGCCGACCGAGCCGCTCTTGGTGGGATCCGCCAAGGCCACGTAACCGGCCAAGGCGGGATCGCCCAGGTCGTCCCACATTCGCAGCGGTGGCATGCCGAGCCGCTTCACCGCATCGCGGTTGTAGCAGATGCCCATCTGCGAAAGGCAGGTGCCGACCCACCTACGATGTTCCTCGTAGAAGGTCTCCCCGGTGAAGCGCTGCGGGATCACATCGTCGGTGAACCACTCGGGATGATCCTTGAAAACGGTCAGCTCGATGAAGCGCCCCTTGCCCAACTGGCCGACGAAATCCGGCTCGCCGCCGCCGAAGAAGAGGTCGAGGCCCACGCCCGGCTTGCCGATTTCCTCCGCCGCCTTGAAGCGGCTGTCGAGCACGCGGACGATGTCCGAGGTGCCGCCGGGAATTTCCCACTCGATGTTCAGCGAGCGGCCGGTCTTTTCCTTCCAATGCTTCGCGAAGGCTTCGGCGAACTCCGAGCGGATGGTCTCGTTGTGCGGCGTGATGATCACCAGCCGGTCGTCGCCGTGACCCACTTCCGCAAGCTCCGTCTCCCGGCGCAGCAGGATCGGCGCGGCGATCACCGCAACTAACAGCACCAGGATGGGGAGGAAGCGGCGCATGCGGATCGGGTCGTTCAGGCTTGCAGCACGGCGACATCGCCATGGCGGGCCGACAACTTCACGGGCGTCTCGCCCGGATCGCGGACCAGGTGGGGATTGAGTTCGACCACTTGCTGGGGACCGGCCGGCGTCTCGACGACGTACTGGATGCGCTGGCCCAGGTAGGAGCGCTCGGTGATTTTTCCGGTCACGCCGTTTTCGCCGCTGCCCGCCTCGACCCGCCACGCCTCCGGCCGGATGGAAAGAATCACCTCCTCGCCGCCCGCAGGCTGCCAATCGGGCCTCGTCACGCGGCCGACCAAGGGACCCGCGGCGGTTTCGACCATCGCGAATTCCCCGCGCACTTCGACCACGCGGCCTTTGAGCAGATTCGTCTCACCGATGAAGCCCGACACAAAGGCGGTATGCGGGTTTCGATAGACGTCCTCCGCTTTGCCGAGTTGCTCGATGCGGCCGCGGTTCATCACCGCCATGCGATCGGCCATGGAAAGCGCCTCCTCCTGGTCGTGGGTCACATAGACCGCCGTCAAGCCTCCCTCCTTCACGATCCGCCGGATCTCGCGGCGCATCTCGATGCGGAGCTTGGCGTCCAGGTTCGACAGCGGTTCATCCAGCAACAGGCACTTCGGCCGCACGACCAGCGCGCGGGCGAGGGCGACACGCTGCTGCTGGCCGCCGGAAAGCTGGTCGATCCCGCGCTCGCCCATTCCGGCGAGGTGGACCAGTTCCAGCGCCTCGCCGACGCGCTTCTTGATCTCCGCCCTTTCGATCTTCCGCTCCTCCAGCCCGAAGGCGACGTTCTTCTCGACATTGAGGTGCGGCCACAGCGCGTAGCTCTGGAACACCATCGCCGCCTCGCGCTTGTGGGGCGGCAGCCTGGTCACCTCCTTGTCGCCGAAGGAAATCGTGCCCGAAGTCGGCGTCTCCAGCCCCGCGATGCAGCGCAGCAGCGTGGTTTTCCCGCAGCCCGAGGCACCGAGCAGGAAGAACAGCTCGCCCGCCGCGACTTCCACCGTCACCCCGTCGAGGGCCGTGACGCTGCCGAACTTTTTGACGATCGAATCGGCTCGAATGGCATCCATGGGGCTGGCAGCAAGGGCGTTTGGCGAGGCGGCCCCATGGAAGCGGCAAGCATGCCCGGAAGGAAATCGAAATTCGGTTAAAGATTCGCTTGCCAACCCGCGGCCAGCCCCATAAATCCGCGGCCCACCAATCACCAAAGTGCTCGGGTGGCGGAATTGGTAGACGCGCTAGACTAAGGATCTAGTGGAGTAATCCGTGGGGGTTCGAGTCCCCCCTCGAGCACCACTCTTTGAAAGACAATAGGCCGCGAGAGATCGCGGCCTTTGTTTTTCACTTCAGCCTAACAGAGCGGTGCATGAAAGGTGCACTTATTCTCCGAAAGCCTCAATCGCTTGGCCTGTGAAGCCGTGACCAACGATCCTGCCGATCGATAGGATTGCCGTGTCCCCGGGCTTGTCACGCAGGGAATCAGAGTCCGCGGGTCGTCATGAAAACTCACGGTGCTGCCGTCCTCGGGTCCGCGAGGCTTCTGGTAAGGCACACTGTTTGGCGCGGAACGAAGTGCCGCAAAGTTCCTCGGGCGGTGGGCACTCAGGAACTCGGGGACTGCTCGCGCGCAAACAGTGCTCTGTCGGCTTTACCGCAAAAGCGGCGAGCAGGTCGAAAGGGTGGATTCATTTGTGAGAATATCCCGATTCTTGTCGCCGTGGTGCCGGCTTCCACCCTCCGTCGCTGATCGCTCGGCCCAACGATGAATCGATTCCACTCCGCCGCCGATCGAGATCACAGCGCGAAAGCAGGCGAGGGATCTCGCTTTACCATGGACCCGCATCCAAACGCCACCCGTGTCAGCTTGCGCGACATCGCCACCCGCTTGGGCGTGAGCCACGTCACCGTCTCGCTCGCGCTTCGCGATGCGCCGCGAATCTCCACCGCCCTGCGGGAGAGGATCAAGAAGGCGGCGAACGAGATGGGCTACCGTCCGGACCCGCTGCTCCGGGCCTTGGCCGCCTACCGGAGCCGCAAGACAACGCCGCCGATCTATTCAGCGTTGGCATGGATCAACGCTTGGCCACGACCCGAGGATCTGCGCGGCCACAAGGAGTTCGATCTTTACTGGAAAGGTGCCAGCGAAGGCGCGACGAAGCTTGGCTACCGGCTCGAGGAATTCCGTCTCGACCGTCAGATGACATCCCGGCGGCTTCATCAAATCTTACGCGCCCGAGGCATTCGCGGCCTCCTGCTCCCGCCGCACGGCTCGGTCCAACCAGACTGGCAGGATTTTCCTTGGGAGTGTTACGCGGTTGCCCGCTTCGGCCGCTCGCTGAAAGAGCCCCGGGCGCATTTGGTCACCTCGGACCAATTCAACAACACCCTGCTCGCCATGAGCAAAATGCGAGAGCGCGGCTACCGGCGCGTCGGCCTAATCGCTCCGGAAATCAGCCACGATCCCCGGGGGACCCACTTCATCGGAGGCTTCCTCAGCGCGCGGGAACAATTCCACGAGTCCAAGTCCCCGCCGATCTTCCGTTTCCAAAAACCGGTGACCCGCGACTTGGTGAGCCGTTTCCGCAAGTGGATGGACCAAGAGAATCCCGATGCCCTCCTCAGCGCCGTGGATCACCGGGAACTCCTGCACGAGGCCGGCTACCGCGTGCCGGACGACATCCCGGTGGCGGTGACGAGCATCCTCGATGGCGGCGCGGACTCCGGAATGGACCAGCACCCGGAGGAAATCGGCCGGGTCGGGATGTTGCTGCTGAACTCGCTGATCAATGACGACGCCCGCGGTATTCCGGCTATTTTCCGGCAGATCGTGGTGGAAGGAAGCTGGGTGGATGGCACCACCTTGCCAGACCACAGAAACGGGTGATTTCCGCGGCGCTCGTTTGATGCCGTCCGTCCGCGTCAGCTTGCGCGATATCGCCACCCGCGTGGGCGTCAGACGCCGTCGTCGTGCAGCACCCTCCCGTTGCCGATCGAAATAGCACTGCTCCAATAGTCCGGCCAGATTTCTCCCTGGCGAATCATCCGTACATGGAGTCATCCTCCGCTTCATCCTGCGACCGACGGAGCGCTTGCCGTGGTAGGTGTTAGGCGGGCCCAGGAACGAAACCGAATCGCCTTCGGCTCGATGGCTTATTATCGGTGACGCTTGCCTTCCGCTCGACCTGCAACCACTCAGAACCGCATGAAGAAATCCCAGGTCTCTTTGGCGATCCAGTTCCCGTCAGCCCCGGGATCCCGCATGTTGTCGGTGTGACCGCCCTTGAAGGAGCCGAAGAGCACGGGAAACTCCTTCGGACATCCTTCGAACTCGGTGGTCACATGCTTGGCCGTGGTCGCGATCGGTATTTCGGGCAGCGTCTTGACGCCATTGTCCTCGAGGTGGGTGAGAACACAGTATTTCCCGCCTTCCTTGCGTTCGTCCGAGTTGACGTATTTGCAGAGTCCGTCCTCCGTGCCGGTGGTGCTGAAAAACGCGATGGGCTGGCGTTTGTTGGGCGGAAGATAAATGTTCCAGTTCGCCGGAGAATAGCAGGCGACGGCGCGCAGGTCCTCTTGGAAGTCCAGCGAGAGCGAGTAGGTGACCATCGCGCCGAAGCTGAAGCCGCAGCAAAACACGCGGGAGGTGTCGATGCTCAGCTTGTCCTTGAACAGCGCGAGCATGTCCGCGAAGAAAATGTGATCCTTGTCATCGCGGCTACGCCACGGCGTCTGGTCGGTGTAACCCTCGGGCGCGACGAAGATGCAGGGCACCCTTTCCTTTTCCGCGTAGGCCTTCAGTCCGTAGAACTGGTTGTTCACCATCGTGTCCATGTGCCCGCCCATCATGTGCATGGCGAAGATCAGCCGGTAGGGCTTCTTGCTGTTGTAGTTGTCGGGGATATCGATGGTGTATTTTCGCTCCAGACCCGCACTCGTCATCGTGTGGATGCCGCTTTTGAAATCCCCAAGCTCCTTGCCGGAACCCGCGCTGAGGACGGGCCGGTTCTTCAGTTTCCGGGAAGGATCCACGGCTATCGGAGCTTGCCGGTCCGAAAGTCTTCGCGCTTGAGGGATCCTGGACGGCTCGGCGGGCAGATTCGTGGCACCTGTCGAAACGAAGATCGCCAAGGCAATCACTGCGCGGGTGGTGGATTTCATCATGGACGGAACTACTGGAAAGTTGGTTTGGAACGGATGCGGGCAATTGGAGTGAAAACGGGGATTTGAGGAGCCCATTTGCCCCCGCGGAACAGCCTGCTTTCACCTCGGCAGGCCCGGCCGACATCAAGAAGGGCAAGACCATGCAAAGGGGGCGAACCGCCCGATTCCTGGCAAATTAAACATTCAATCCATGAGCGGAAGGAAAAATTGTGGGGTGCCCGCCCACCGCGACCCCACCCTCGACTCCGATGCCGGTGAATCCGTGACGACTGTCATCGGCGGTGGCCATCTGTCGTCAATTTCGGGACGTAGCCAGGTCCGTGAAGTGGCAAAACCGCTGCGTGGCAAGCTCCACGCTCGTCTTCGTTGAGAGCACCTCCTTCACTTCCTCGCCGGTCACAGGATGGGGAAAGGTCTTGCAGCGGGTGGCGTTTCGTCGAACTGCCGGTAGCTGCTTCGCCAGTGCTCGTGCTG
>CBKZPU010000168.1:0-11102 GCA_966696705.1 uncultured Verrucomicrobiaceae bacterium
CTTCCCCGCAGCAGGGCTGCTGGCTTTGGGCGGCAGCAGGCTGCCGCAGTCCGGGCCTCCGGCCACCGGTGCGGACTTGGGTGCCGGTTCCAACACCCGCCAAAACTTCGAATTGCCCCTCCGGGATTCCCGGCGAGACTGCCGGCCGTGCCTGACACCATCGAAGCCGAGGTGCTGGAGATCGACGGCAGCCCGCCGCCGCCTCCGCATGAACCCGAACCGCCGCGCCGGGCCGACCCATGGCAGGCGATGCGCGGGCGGGTGGTCAAACTCGACCGCCGCTGGTGGCCGCTGTGGGTGCTGCTCGGAATCGTGGCTCTCGCCTTGGCGTTGACCGTCGGGGTGGTGGTCGCCGCGGTGGTGGTCGTCTTGAAGGTCGTGGGCGGAGTGTTTCGCTTCCTGATCGGAGCAGGCGGCGCCGGTGGCAATCGGGCCGGGACCTCGCTTTCGCGACCGCACTAACGGAACTTTGCGGGGAAATTCCCAAGTTATTCACAATCGGAATGGGGAAAAACCCCGCTTGCGGAGCGGGTTGGGTCGCAGAATGCACCTTCTCCGCCCCGGCTTGCTTGTCTTCCTCGGAGGTTGGGAGCGATTTGTGAATAACTTGTGCACAACCCGTGTGAAACGGATTTGTAACCTTTCAAAATATTGAAGGTGAGGGAGTTGAGGTGATTTGTCGATACCCCCCTCAAACGGGGGATGGTGAACAAGCCGGCGGAACTGGCGGTCCGTCATGAATCGGCATTTTTCCGCCAACGGCCTGATGCTGGCGAATCGGGTGGCGAGGTTTGCTTTTTGCCCGAGGGGAAAATCGGACGATTTCCCGGGTTATTCACAAATTGGGCAGGAATCAGGGAAATCGGGCCATCGGCGTCGTGATGGAAGCGACATTTTTGGTTCCTTGAATGTCGCGTTTGTCTCACGCGGGACCCGGCCTTGTCGTCGCGGACCGGTGCATGGCGGGTCGTCCGCCCGGCCTGTCATGTCGCGCATTCCTGAAAGATGCGCTCTTCCGCCATCGTCCCCGGCGGGGCATGGGACCTCGACCTCTCGTTCACCCTTTTGGGCCATTGCCAATCCGCCGCTCGTCGCTAGCGTCCCCGGCGATGAAAGCTCGCTTGCTCTGGGCCTCCAGCCTGCTGTTTGCCACCGGTTCCTCGCTGGGAGCCACGAAAGTGCTCCAAGCGTTCGAGGGCGATGGTTACGGCGATTGGAAAACCGAGGGCACGGCCTTCGGGCTGGCCCCCATTCCCGGCAAGATGGACGGGCTGACCGCGGAGTTGACCGGGTATTCGCAGGATTCGCTCGCCTGCTCGGCGCACGGTGGCGATGCCGCGAAGGGTTCGCTGACCTCGCCGGAGATCAAGATTTCGGAGAACTACCTGTGCTTCCTCATCGCCGGCGGCAAGCATCCGGGAAAGACCGCGGTGCAATTGCTGGTGGGCGGCAAGGTGGTCCGCGAGGCGACCGGCCAGAACACCCTGCAATGCCGGACCGAGGTCTGGGACGTGACCGAGTTCAAGGGCCAGAACGCGCGGATCCGCCTGCTGGATCAGGAAGGCGGCCAGTGGGGCATCATCGCGGCCGACCAGTTCGTGATGACGGACTACGCGAACTACAAGTTCCCGCCGACCACCAAGAACGGCAAGGCCCACGCGGCGGGATTGGTCGCGACCGACGTCATCCCCGGCCTGACCGTGCCGAAGGACACCAAGGTGTCGATCGTGGCCGATTACAAGAACGGCGGCGTGACCTCGCCGACCGCGCTGGCTTTCGGCGAGAAGGGCGAGATCTACGTCGCCGAGACCACGCGCTTCCGCCACGGCGTGCCGGACAACCGCGACCACCTCTACTGGTATCTCGATGACATTTCTTCCCGCACCACCGACGACCGGCGCAAGCTCCACGAGAAGTGGCAGGACAAGGAGGCGATTACCTCGCTGAAGTTCATGACGGAAAAGGCCGACCGGGTGCGGGTGCTTTCGAAGCCCGGCGCGGACGGCAAGTCCGCCACCGGCGAACTCTTCGCGGATGGCTTCAATGATCTGCTCGATGGCCCCATCGCCGGTGTTTTCTCCTACGACGGCACCATTTACGTCGCCTGCATCCCGAACATCTGGGCGCTGCGCGACAAGGACGGCAACGGCAAGATCGACAAGCCGGACGAGCGGCAGAAGCTCTTCGAAGGCTTCGGGGTGCGCGTGTCCTTTTCCGGTCACGACCTGAATGGCTTCGCGCTCGGACCCGATGGCCGGCTCTACGGCACGCTCGGTGACCGCGGCATGAACCTGACGACGCGGGAAGGGGTGCACTACGAGTATCCCGACCAGGGCTGCGTGTTCCGCTTCGATCCCGATGGCTCGAATTTCGAAGTCGTCCACACCGGTCTGCGCAACCCGAAGGAGATCGCCTTCGACGAGTCCGGCAACGCCATCTCGGTCGATAACAACTCCGACCAAGGCGACCAGGCGCGCGTCGTGTATGTGATGGATGGCGCGGACTCGGGCTGGACGATGGAGCATCAGGCGCTGCACAGTTTCCACCGCCAGATCGGGATGGAAGACCGCCCGCCGAACCGGTGGATGGAGGAGCAGATGTGGGCACCCCAGAACGACAAGCAACCGGCCTACATCCTGCCGCCGGTGGCGAACCTCACCTCCGGTCCATCGGGCCTGACTTACCATCCGGGCGCGGGATTCATGGAGGAGGAAGCCGGTCGTTTCCTCATTTGCGACTACCGCGGCGGCGCGGCGAATTCCGGCATCTGGTCCTTCAAGGTGGAGCCGTCCGGCGGTGGCATGAAGCTGGTGGATTCGCGCCAGTTCAACTGGGGCGCGGCCGTCACCGACGTCGAATACTCGTGGGACGGAAAGCTCGTCGTCACCGACTTCATCACCGGTTGGGCCTCGCATGAGAACGGCCGCGTATATTCTCTGACGGCCGACCGGACGTTCCGTGCCGACGAGGCCGAACACGCTGCCGAACTCATCGAAGCCGGCCTCGACAAGCGCCCGGTGCCCGCGCTTGAGAAACTGCTTTCCCACCCCGACATGCGGATCCGCCTGCGCGCGCAAATGGAACTCACCCGCAAGGATGGCGGCTTCGACGTGCTCGCGAAGGCCGCGAAGGAAGGCAAGGACCGCCTCACCCGCCTGCATGGCATCTGGGGCCTCGGCATCGTGGCCCGCCGTGGTGCGGCGGCGCTGGCGGCCGGCGCGGGCGATGGTTTCGGAAAGCTTCCTGACAAGGCGGCGCGTGACAAGGCGCGTGCCGAGCTGGTGCCGCTGCTCACCGACAAGGACGCGGAAGTCCGGGCGCAGGCCATCAAGGTGCTCGGCGAATCCGGCCTCAATGGCGCGAACCTGCCGCTGATGGCGCTGATCGCCGACGAATCGCCGCGGGTGCGCGCCTTCGCCGTCATCGCTGCCGGCCGGCTGGGGCAGAGCGCCACGCTTTCCCAAGTCTGGGAAATGCTCGGCCAATCCGACGACCCGGCCCTGCGCCACGCCGGAGCCTTCGCGCTGTCGAAGCTTTGCGATCCCCGCCAGCTCGCCGCGCTCAACCAACATGAGTCGGCCCGTGTCCGGCTCGCCGCGGTCGTTGCCCTGCGTCGGCTCAAGGACCCGGCGGTCGTCGCGTTCCTGCGTGACCCCGATGCGAAGGTCGCCCGCGAAGCGCTGCAGGCGATCCACGATGTCGGCATCGAGAAGGCCCGCCCGGCGGTCGCCGATCTGCTCGATGCGCCGCCCGCCTGGCTCACCACCATGGATTGGCGCCGGCTGCTACACAGCGCGCTGCGGCTTGGCGATGAGCAGAACCTCCGCCGCGTGATCGCGGTGGTCTTGAATGACAAGGCTCCGGAAGCCGCGCGTGCCGAGGCGCTGCGCCTCACCGGCCTGTGGAGCAAGCCGCATCAGGTCGATCAATCGCTCGGCCGCATGGCTCCGCTCAGCGAGCGCGACCCGGCGCTGCCCCGCAAGGTGCTCACCCCGGAACTCAGCAAGCTGCTCCAGCTTCAAGGCAAGCTCGCCGAACCCGCGCTGGGCTTGGTGACGAAGTACCAGCTCGATCTTTCCTCGGTCGATGACGCCACGCTCAAGGGCCTCGTCATGAACCAGAAGCTGCCCGGTGCCGCCCGCTCCGAGGCGCTTGAACTGTATGCGACCCGCAAGCCGGCGGGCTTTGACAAGCTGTTGGGCGAACTTGCCAAGGGCCAGAACGACGACCTCGCGATCGGCGCGATCAAGCGGCTCGCCGCCTCCCAACCGGCTGCCGCGCTGGAGTCGTTGAAGGCGGCCACCTCGCACAAGAGCGCGCATCGCCAGCAGGAGGCGTGGAAGGTCGCCGCCGATCTTGCCGCTCCCGGCACCGAGACGCTCTTCGTGGCAGCCTTGGATCAGCTCAAGGGCAAGTCCGGCGCCTCTCCCTCCGCGCTTGAACTCCTCGATGCCGCCGCCAAGCGCACCGAGCCGGCGGTGAAGACCGCCCTGGAGGGTTACAAGGCCGCCATCGCCTCGTCCGCCGATCCGCTCGCGCCGTACCTCGGCTCGCTGCAGGGCGGCGACGCGGAGAAGGGCGAACATCTCTTCGAGTCGCAGCCCGCCGGCCAGTGCATGCGCTGCCACTCCGCCGGCGGCGGCCACGGTGGCGGCGATGCCGGGCCGAACCTGGAAGCCGTCGGCAAGCGCGGCGATGCCAAGTTCCTGCTCGAGTCGCTCGTCAATCCGGGTGCGAAGGTCGCCATCGGCTTCGGCATTTCCAGCGTCACCCTCAAGGGCGGCAAATCCGTCGCCGGCATCCTGCTCGCGGACGCGAAGGACCACGTCGATCTCGACAGCAACGGCAAGGTCCTGCGGGTCCGCCGCGGCGACATCGAGAGCATGACCCCGCCGGTCTCGGCGATGCCGCCGATGGGCGCGCTGCTGAGCCCGACCGAACTGCGCGACATCGTTGCCTGGCTCGGCACCAAGAAGGGCAAGGAGCCCGCGCCGAAGAAGCGCCCGGAGCCGGAATTGGTGACGCCGTGAGCTTTGGTCCCTCGGTGAATATCCTCTCCAGCCCCAACGGGGGCGAAATTCCTCAGCCCCGGCCACCGGCCGGGGTTTTTCGTGTGCGGGCCACGGCGGCCTGAAGGGCCGCGATAAGGGGCGAGCCCGCGTCGTTATTGCGCGGAGATGTCTCCGGCGAGCTCGTGTCATGGGGATGTGATCCCCATGCTGCTTCTATCCGCTCCTATTCTATCGGGCCTTCAGCCGATCTGCGACGCATCCCCCGGCCGTTGGCCGGGGCTGAGGGATTCCGCCCCGTTGGGGCTTGAAGGCAAAGAGATTCACCCATTCGGCGTTTTATCGGGAATCGATCGGCCGATCTGACGGGGATCCCCAAAAACTGAGGGATTGGCGAAGCCGCCAACGTCTTGCATGGTGTGTTCATGCACCCCCCCGATGTGAATCGATTGCAGGTCGTGGGCCCGGTGGGAGCCGGAGCCTGCGGCCGGGTGTATCGGGCGCACGATGAAGACGGCCGGGAGGTGGCGGTGAAGGTCTTCCTGCCGGCGGCGGTCAATCCCGGCCTGCTGGAAGAAGCGGCGCTGCGGCTGGAGGAGGGCGGCTGGCCGGCGGGGGTGCTGGAGGAACTCAGCGAGGACTATCGCGGCAAGCAAATCCTGCGGGTCACGCCATTCCTTGCCGACGAGGTGGAGGGCGCGTGGATCCCGCGTTCGTTGCAACACCGGTTGGCCCGTTTTCCCGGCGAGGAGTCATGGCCGGTGGTGCTGGAGATGCTCCGGGCGCTGGCGGCCATGCACGACCGCCAGGTGGCGCACGGCAACCTGAAACCGGGCAACGTCTTTTTCGATGACGACGGCAGGGTGGTGCTCACCGATTGGGCGCTCGGCAACATGCCGGGGGTCGAGGCGCTCGAATACACGGATGCGATTCTCTATCAGCCGCCCGAGCAGCTCCGCGACCCCGCCGGCTACCTGCGGGAAAAGGGCTACCGGTGGGATGTCTTCGCCTTCGGCGTGCTGGCCTACCGGCTGGCCACCGGGGCCTTCCCGCGCTGTACGGCGACCTTCGATGAAGTCGCGCCCGAGCCGGGTGCGACGCGGCGCGACGAGATCGCCGCGAATTTGAAGAGCATCGCCCGGATGATCGAGGCGCAGCCGGAAGTCACTTGGCCGGATGCGCCGGCGAATGCCTTGGAGGCGGCTTACCGCGCGCTGCTCGACCGCTGCCTTTCGCTGGAGCCCGCCGTGCGTCCGGCGAATGCGGGGGAATTGTTGCGTGGCTTCGAGCAAGCGGAGCGAACCGTGGCCGACGAGCAGACGCGCGATGCCTTGCTCGACCAGCAGCGCCGGGCGCGCCGCGGCGCGTGGCGGGCGAATGTGGCCGGCGGCGTGATGGCCGGGGTGGCGCTGGTGTTTTCCATGCTCTGGAACGTGAAGACCAAAGAGCTGGAGTCGGAGGAACAGGGACGCCGCAACGACATCGCCCGCCTCGATGCGGAGCGAAAGGTGGCCGAGAGCCGGAAGGCCGAGGCGGAGGCGGTGCTGGAGCGCGAGCGCAAGGAACTCCAATACGAGAAGGATCTCTGGCTGGCGCGCCTCGAGGCGTCTCGGGCGACCGGCGACCATCTCTTCGCCTGGGCGATGGAGAAGGGTCATCGCAAGCTGCCGCCGCTCGATGGTCGCGAACAGCGGCTCAAACGCTTGGAGAGTTACTTTCAGGATTTCATCATCCGCACCGCCGAGGTCGAGGCGTTGAAGGAGGAACGGGCGCGGGCGCGTCTGCAACTGGCCGAGGTGTCGCTCGCCCGCGGCGAACCGAAGGTGGCGGCGCAGCGCCTGGAGGAAGCGCTGGCGTCCGCCGATGACCTGCCGGCCGGCCCCGATCTCGACCTGCGGCTGGCGACCGACCGGCTGCTGTTGGCGCTGCTCTTGCAGGATCGCGGGGACGATGGCGCGGAGGCCGCGTTCGTGTCGGCGCGCAAGTCGCTCGAAGCGGTGCCGCAAGCGGCGGCGGACGCGGATCGGGTGCAGCAGTTGCTCGCGGTGCTGGATTTCCACGAGTCGAAGCTGCTCGCCGCGGCGGGGAAGGACAGCGCCGCGCTGGAACAGCTTCATCGGGCCACCCAGACCTTGTCGCGACTCTCGGAACAGCGGCCGGATGTGGCGGTGCTGCGCTCGGAGCTGGCGAGCTGCTTCCTGGATTCCGCCACCATCCTCGACGGGATTGGCGAGATGGGCAGCGCGCGCGAGGTGAGGGAACTGGCGGCGGAGGAATTGCTGGAATTGCTACAGAAAGATCCGCGGAACCTCGACCTGCGGCTCGAGCTGGCCGGTTGCTACGGCGGGATTTCCGAAGCGGCCGCCCTTTCCGGCGACGTGGCCTTGGCGACCTCGATGTCGAAGGCGGCGGTGAAATTGCTGGAGGAGCTAATGGGCCAGCAACCGGAGCGGGTGGAGGTCAAGTCGATGCTGGCGGGTCAATACGGGCTGATGGCGGATCTCATGCGCGACCGCGGCGAGACCGAGCAGGCGCGCAAGCTCGTCGAGCAGGCGTTGCTCCTGGTCGAGCCGATCACGCTGGGCGAGTCCGCGCAGCCGATCGCCCGCTACCGGCTGGCCCTGCTGCTCAAACAAAAAGCCCGGATGGCCGGGGCCGATGGTGATCACGCGACGGAGATCGACCTGTGCATGAGGTCCGCGGAACTGCTGCGAAAGCTGCTGACGGCGGACGAATACGGGCTGGTGCGGGCCGAGCAACTCCGGCGGACGCTCGGCTATGTGTTGGGCGATCTCGGCCACGCCGCCCAGCTCGCGAAGAATCCGGAACTGGCCCAAGCGGCCTTCGGCGAGGCGGTGGCGGTGTGGACGCAGTTGAACCGGGATCGCCCGCACAACGAGGAATACGAAAGCTGCCTCACCTGGAGCCAGGCGCGGCTCAAGGGGCTTTGAGCGTATCCTCTAACGGAATTTACGCGCGATCGAGGCCGACTTGAGACTTGATGGCGCGCCGTTGGCGGGTCTCTCTCACGGCGGTGGAACGACTCGACCGTCATGTTTTGCGAAGTGTTTCGCGCTCCTTTTACCTGAGCCTGCGGCTGCTTCCCCAGCCGATGCGCCCGGCCACCGCGACCGGCTACCTGTTAGCCAGGGCCAGCGACACCTTGGCGGACACCGCGGAGGTCCCGGTTGATGACCGGCTGGAGTTGCTCGATGGCTTCGCAGCCGAGTTGCACGGCAAGGGGGCCGAGTGGCGGGCGCGCAAGTTGCGGGCGTTTGCCGAAAAGCAGACTCATCCGGGGGAGCGCGTGCTGTTGGAACGGCTGGACGAGTGCTTCGCCGGGCTCGCGGAACTCGACGGCCTCCAGGCGGATGTCGTGCGGGAAACGCTGGCCACCATCATCAGCGGTCAGCGGCTCGATCTGGTGCGGTTTGAAGAGGCCAGCCGCCTCCGGCCAGTGGCGCTGAAGAGCGAAGAGGAATTGGAGGACTACTGCTACCGCGTCGCCGGCTGCGTGGGGGCCTTCTGGACGCGCATCGGCCTGCTCACGATGGGCAGCCGGTTTTCCGATTCGAAGCCTGACGATCTCCGCGACCTCGGCGTGCGCTACGGGATGGGGCTCCAGCTCGTGAACATCCTGCGCGACTTGCCGGAGGATCTTTCCCAAGGCCGTTGCTATCTGCCGGTGGCCGCTCCGGATGACCGCGAGCGGATGGCCTCGCTGCGGAAGGAATGGCTCGACCACGCGGCGGTGTGGTTGGAATCCGGCCGCCGCTATGCCTCCCGGCTGAACCATTGGCGCCTGCGCGCGGCGTCCGTGCTGCCCGCCTTGATCGGCGAGGATACCGTGGCCCTGCTCCAGGCGGCTCCCGCGGCGGAGGAGAAGGTGAAGGTCACCCGCAAACAAGTCAGGCGCGCCATGTGGCGCGCCTGCTGGTGGCCGAAAGGCCGGGTGAACCGTTAGGTCAAGGAGTGGCCGGCACCGGTTGCTCGATCCACGGCGGGATGTCGCTGAAGATCTTCACCACGGGCTGCTTGAACTTGCCATCGACCAGCGTGACGACGATCTCGCGCCGCCGATCGCTGGCCTTCCAACTCGCCGAGTAGCTCTTCACCCAGCTCCCGTTGCCGCTGAGGAATTCCACGGCCACGGGGTACATGTTGTATTCGTCCACCTTGGCGGATTGCGGGAAGATCGCGTGCCTGTCGGCCGGGATCTGCGGCGTGGTGGCACCGGAAAGGACAAAGCGGATGGGCACGGGCGCGAGGTTGATCGCGCGGACGGAACCGAGCTTGAAGGTCGCCAGGTCGTCGTCATACGCCCGCATGATGTAGGCCGGCTTGCCCTCGCCGGCCGGGCCGGGCATCAGGACGAAGAGCTGGCGGTCCCCCTTCGCGAGCGGGGCCTTGGCGGCGATCACCGGCTTGTCGGCGGCACCCTTGACGTAGAGCACCGCCTCGGTGGTCGGGAAAACCGCCTCGATGACCTCCGAGGTGGAGGCGGTGTAGAGTGGCACCGAGACCGCCGTCTCACCCGCCTTGGCGGCGGGCAAGGCCAGCTCGGTGAGATTGTTCGCATGCTCGAGGCACAAGGTGCGGAAGGCGACCTTGCGGCTTTGGCCAAGGGCGGAAGCGGCGGAAAGGGCGAGAGCGAGGAGCGGTAGAAGACGCATCGTCATGGCAGGTTGGCGATTCCACATCGCGCTTCACACTTCATCCGGGTGAAGCCAGCGGAATGCAACCACGGAAAAGCGCCGGCCGAAGGCCTTGTTCGCGTCGGTGGACGCGACCATCTCCGGCTTGTCGGTGCCATCGACA
The DNA here is from genome assembly GCA_966696705.1 of uncultured Verrucomicrobiaceae bacterium. Taxonomy (GTDB): domain Bacteria; phylum Verrucomicrobiota; class Verrucomicrobiia; order Verrucomicrobiales; family Akkermansiaceae; genus Haloferula. The sequence goes on from CBKZPU010000168.1 coordinate 9,828, forward strand.
TACTCCGGGAAGCGCTGGACGGTCGCTTCGCACCACGCGCGGGCCAAAACCTTGTCGTCCTTGTCGCGGGCATCGCCAAAGGCGCGGATGCGGAAGGTGTCCGAGCGTACTGTGGCGAAGGAACCGATCGCCGAGAGCAGGTCGCCTTGGGAGATTTCCCCCGGGGAGCCCGCGCCGGTAGTGGTGCCGTTCACGGCAGCGGGATTGCGCCACCCGTAGGAATCCACATCGCTGGTGGCGAGCATGTCGGCGTTGGCTTCCATGATCTCGTTGAGCTTGGTGCGGTCGATCGCCGCTTGCAGGGCACCCTTTTGGGCAAGCTCGCCATTGTCCAAGCGGCGGTTGACGAAGTCGGACATGGAGAGGAACGGGCCCCGCTCGCGAACCTCCACCACGATCTGCTCGGCCAGCGCGTCGATCTCGCCGGGCGTGAGCTTGCGGTAGCTGTTCCAGATCCGGTTCTTGAGTTCGCGACCTTCGTTAAGGCCGCCGGTGGGCCGGCGGACGCGCAAGGCGGGGATATCGTCGCCGGTCTGTTCCAGCGTGCCCCCGGCGAGCGGGATGGAGGAATCGGAAAGGGCGCTCAGCACCGAGACCCACGCGGCTTTCGAGACGCTGTTCACGTTGAAGCCGCCCTTGGTCATCACATAAGCACCGCTCCTGATGCCGACGTATTCGTCAGCGCGATTGAGCGCATCCGCGGCGGCATCCGCCACCGACTTGCCGGCGGTCAGGTAGGGCACGTTGCGGGTATTCGGAAGGCTGCGCTCGCCGTTGAAGAACGCGTTCGCGAGCGCGGACTGGGTCATCGCATCGCCGGTGTAGGCGGTGCCTTGGAGCGTGGCGAGGGTCGAGAACCAGTAGCGGTCCCACAGCGCGTCATTAGCCAGCCACGAGTGATCGAGCATCGTCCGGCTGGCGTCCGGCTTGAATTGCACCACATTGACGGGCAGCGCCGGATGGGCACGGGACTCGCCGACGGAGTAGGTGAAGTACGGGGCGCTGCCCAGGCTGGCGGCATTCGCGTGGCGCATTTGCGCGATCGATTGCAGCGGTGCCTGCGGGATTTCGTAGAGCGTCGCCCCGGTGGTGCCGCGGTCGGCACCGTGGCCGCCGAAGAAGTAGCCCTTCACGCCATCGGACTCGATGCCGCCGCTGCCGTTGCGCACCGGCGTCAGCACGAACTCGAGCGGACTGGCGCCTTGGCTGGCGGTGGTTGTGAAGTCGCAGGTCGCCATCTGGAAGGTGATCCCCGTGTCGGCCACCGGGCGCGAG
>CBKZPU010000169.1:0-11064 GCA_966696705.1 uncultured Verrucomicrobiaceae bacterium
TGGGACATGACTCCTCATGCCGCGGCGATCACGGATGCCGGGCTCGGCTGGTCCATCCTCGGCATCGCCTGGCACGTCGGGACTTGGGCAGGGGGAGGAGACGGCCTCGACAACGGCACCCAGACCTTCGCCATCGATAACCTCACCACGGTTCCCGAGCCGTCTTCGGCAGTGGCCGTGTTGTCCGCCGGTCTGATCGCTTTCCGCCGCCGCCGCTTCTGAAGGCCTTGAAACGGAACACTTTCCCTTAGTCCTAGATCCAACCCAATGAAATCCATCCGATCCTCCAGCCCCATGAAACCCGTCCGAATTTTCCCGCTGCTTGCGGGCCTGTGCTCTCTTCCCCCGCAACTAACCGCCGCGCCCTCCATTGGCGTCAATTTCGTCAACAATGGCGATGGTGGCGTCCAGAATGGCTCGGCTGACTCCCTTGGCTCCGCGGAAAGTGCGGGCGCGCCGGGCTTCGCCCAGATCAATTGGAACAACCTCGGCCGCTGGGGGGAGAATGTGGTCTTGAACCCTACCGCCGGAACATCCGGGGTGACTGTCCATTGGGACTCGGTGGGTGCCTGGACCAACGGAGCTTCCAATGCCACCAGCGACGGGAAGCTCATGAGCGGCTATCTTGATGCGAGCTGGGGTTCGGGAGCCAATACACCGATCACGCCGGGTTCCGGCGTCTATGGAGTCGGAAACCAGAACAAGCCCATCGTCTTTGTCGGCAGCCTCCAATCGTGGTTGGCCTCGGTGAACGCCACCACCTACAGCGTGGTCCTCTACTTCGACGGGGATTCCTCCAATGGCGAGCGCACGGCTGAGTTCTGGCTGCAGGAGGTGACGGGGACGTCTTCCAGCATGACCGAGGGTGCCGACCTCACCGCGCACATCTTTGCCACGGACGTGGAAAATTTTTCAGGCACCTATACCCAAGCGACGTCCACCGCGCTGGAGGGTGCCACCGGAGGCAATTTCATCGTCTTCACCGGCCTGGAGGCAGACCAGTTCCTGATCCGGGGCGAACAGCACGGCTGGGCCAGCGATGCCTTGACTGGCTTTCAGATCGTCGCGGATCCGGGCGAAGTCATCCCGCAGGGCTTCTATTGGAAAGGCGACGCGAGCAACAGTTGGGCGGACGCGAACTGGACTACCGATCCGGGTGGCGCGATCCCATCCACCGTTCTGGACCCTGCGCCGATCGTCTCGTTCGCGGCCACCGGCGCGACGAACTTGAACACCGTCCTCGGGGCTGACCAAGCGATCACGAAGCTCACCCTAACCAATGGCGTGGGAGCCGTGCAAATCGGAGGAACCCATAACCTCGGCCTTGAATTCGAGGGCATCTCCATAGAGTCCGGTACCGGGCCGCTTACGATCAACACCACGGGACAGGTCATCCTCAACTGGAACCAAACTTGGATCAACAACGCCGCCGAAGCCCTCACGGTGGACTCGCAAATTGCCGGTGATTATCGCCTCACCACCGCGGGCGGGGGCACCACGCTCCTCACCGCCGCGAACGTCCACACGGGTGGCACCACCGTCCAAAGCGGAACCCTGAAAATTGCCAACGGCGCGGCCGTCGGGTCCGGCCCGCTGGTCGTGGATGGAACCTTGGATATCAATGGCCTCAATCCTACCTTCGGAAACCTCTCAGGCGCCGGTACCATCCACAACTCCGCGGCCTCGGCTTGTACCCTCACGCTGGACGTGTCCGCGGCTGATAGCGCCTACGCATGCAAGATCAACGATGGCCCCGGAGGTGAGCCGGTTTCCCTGGTCAAGAAAGGCTCCTTCAATCTGACAAGCAGCAATGGCAGCACAAGCGGCTTCACCGGATCGGTGACCATCGAGAACGGCCAGTTCATTGCAAACCATGCGATCTACGGTGGGGCTCCGACCACCAGCAGTCTGGGCAACCTGCAGGTGCCCGGACGCACCATCACCGTCAGCAACCCGGGAACGCTCGCGTTGACCAACAACAATATCTTCGGCAACCAGAACGCCAATCCGTCGCTGTTGCCCGAGCTTATCGTCGATGCGACCACCGTGAGCGCCACCAACTACAACCTGATCGGCGACATCACACTCAATGCCTCAACGCTCACCCAATCGACAGGCAATGGTTGGCCAAGCTATCAGGGCTATCAGTTCAAGGGCCTCGTCAAGGTCGTCAAGGACGTCGTTGAGCCATTGACAGTTGGTCCCAGCTCTATCACCGGAACCGGAAACGGAGGGAACCACCTCTCTGACAATACGATCTTCGATGTGGAGGATGTGGACGACGGTGTCGGTGTGGATCTCACTGTCAGCACGCCTCTGCTCAACCAGTCGGGCGACTTCGGCAACGCGGCCGGCGGCCTGAGCAAGAGCGGCCCGGGCACCATGGCGCTCGTCGGGATCAATACCTACACCGGGGTCACGCAGGTGCTCGAAGGGACGCTCAGCCTTGGAACGGCGACTCTCAGCGACTCCGCCAACGTCGAACTCGCCTTGGGCGCGGTGCTCGATCTCAACCACTCAAGCACCGACACGGTGGCCGGCCTGGTGATTGACGGCAATGTGCTGGCGGACGGGGTTTACGGCGCGGTGGGCTCGGGTGCGCAGTTCGAACGTCCGGAGATCACAGGCACCGGCTTCCTGGAAGTCGTGTCGGACCCGTTCCTGCCGTGGATCGCCAGCTTCACCAGCTTGAGCGGCGCGACCGCCGAGAAGGACGCCGATCCCGACGGCGACGGGCTGACCAACCTCGAAGAGTTCGGCCTGGATGGAAATCCGGAGAACGGCACGGCCACCGGCAAGGTGCGCTCGCGCGTCGAAACGGTGGGAGCCGACCAAGCGCTGGTGATCACGCTGCCGGTCCGCGACGGGGCTACCTTCGCTGGCACCGCCCCGGCAACCGCGTCGGTCGCGGCCGATGGAATCGACTACGAGATCGGCGGATCGAACGATCTGCTTACCTTCGACCAGAATGTTTCCGAAGTGGTGCCGGCCCTCACGGGAACGCCGGACATGCCCGCCCTCAATGCCGGTTGGACCTATCGAACCTTCCGCCTCGACGGCGCGGTCGGTGGCGGCACGCCGCGCGGGCCGAAGGGCTTCCTGCGAGCCAACGTGACCGCGACCCCGTAACTCCCGATCCACTCCACCCCCGGGGGGGACCGCGGCGAGCCGCGGTCCCCCTCCTTTTTGCAACCATGCCGCGTCCTTCACTCACCCGCCGGGGATTCCCCGGTTCCCCGGGCTTGGTTGCGCCGGATCACCGCTCGTTCACGGGCGGTTTACGCGTAAACCCGCGGAAGGTTTGCCGCTGTCGCAGGAAGCTCATCTCCTTTGATGGCCATGGTATTGCCCCATGGAATATCCAATTATGTTCCGGCAAACCCTCCTCGTTTGCGCTGCCTTGGTGGCGGCGGCTTCCGCCGTCCTTGCCCAGCAGTTCGTCCATCCGGGCGTCATTCACACCCAGGGCGATCTCGATCGGATCCGCGCCAAGGTCGCGGCGGCGGAAGAGCCTTGGGCGAGTGGCTATTCCGCCTTCGCGGCCGACTCCCGGTCGTCGTCAAGTTACCCGATGCAAGGACCGTTCCCGCTGATCAAGCGCGGGACGGCGGGCGAGGGGCAGATCGCGCTGGGACAGTGGGAGAACGATTGTGGCGCGGCTTATCAGAATGCCATCCGCTGGATCATTACCGGAAACGCGGCACACGCTGACAAGGCGCGCCAGATTCTGGTCGGTTGGGCGTCCACGTGCACGGCGATCACCGGCGCGGACGCGAGACTCACGGCGGGCTTGCAAGGTCACAAGTTCATCGCGGCCGCGGAGATCCTGCGCCACGGGACGTCGAACGGCGTGGCCTACGCCGGATGGAGTGCCGGCGATACCACGACTGCCAGCGATTTCATTCGAAACGTGCTCCTCCCGCTCAACCGGATGCATGGCGGCGGGAACTGGGGAATCATCGGCGCCATCGGGCAGATGGCGGCCGGTGTGTTTCTCGACGATGCGGTGGAATTCAACGAGGCCGTCAACGTCCTGAAATTCGGAGCCCCGACCGAGATCGATGCGGGCATTCCTTACTACATCGATCCCGGCGGGTGGACCATGGAGGCGGACCGGGACATCGGGCACTGGGCGCTTGGCATCAACAACCTGACGATCGGCGCTCACATCGCGTGGTGCCAGGGTATCGACCTCTGGACTTACCAGGGCAATCGACTGTTGGTGGCGCAGGAGTACATCAACCATTACAACGATGGCGGCAGCGTTTCCTACACCGCGGGAGTGCAAGCCGACAGCTTGCCGAATGGCAACCTGACCATCATCGGCCGTGGCCGCTGGGACATCTCCTACCAAGAGCAGGCTTTCTACCCCTACCGGCACTACTTCGGCATTCCAGCCCCCGAAACCCAGACGGCGGTCGGCCTGACACGAGCGTTCTTCGCCGGAAACACTTCCATCACCGCGGAGGACGGGAGTGTTTACAGCGGGTGGTACGATGACGGCATCCCTGCGGAGCGCTACGATCGCGACCATCCGGGTTTCGGGGCTCTTCTCTTCGCGCTTCCGGAGAGGGATCCCGCCTTGCCGCAGGTTCCCGCCGCGCCGTCCGCGACTTGGGGAAGCGGACAGGTCGTCATCAACTGGGCCGCCAGCGAAGGCGCGACCGCCTACAACGTCAAGCGCTCCACCTCCCGCGGCGGACCCTTCACGACGGTGGCAACCGGACTGGGAACGACATCTTTCACCGACGGCGGCGTCGCCAACGGGAACTACTACGATTATCGGATTTCGGCCACCAATGCCGCCGGAGAAAGCGGCAACTCCGGGGCGGCGGAGGCTTTCCCGTCGGCGGTCGCGCCCACCGTTCCGGCGACGCTGTCCGCCACGGCCACTGGCCAGAACCGCATTGACCTCCTTTGGAGCGTCAGCCCCGGCGCCACCGGCTACACGATCAAGCAGGCGACGTCGGCTGGCGGTCCGTTCACGACCATCGCGACCGGGGTGGGAAGTTCCTTTCCGCGACACGCCGTGACCGGTCTCCTGGCGGGGCGGAGCTATTGGTTTGTCGTGGCCGCCACCAACTCGATCGGCGAGGGAGCGCCATCGCCGGCGGCGGCCGCGGTCACGCTGCCGGCATTGCCCGCGGGGTGGAGTTGCGTGGACCTCAGCTACCAAACCACGCCCGCGCGGGCGACCTACGCGGGGAATGCCTTCACCGTCCGGGGAGCGGGACTGGACTACGGCGGCAACCGGGTGGATGTGGCCGGCTTCGTCTCGATGGAACTCACCGGTGACGGCGAGATCGTCGCGCGCCTGGCCAGCCGGCAGAACTACAGTGTGCTCAGCAAGATCGGCCTCGCCATGCGGGAGACGACCGCCGCCGGATCGAAGCACGTCTTCCTGAGGATCGACGGCTACGACACCGCGGACATGGTGTATCGCACCGCGACGAACTCGCACGGATCGGCTTCCGGCACCGTGCCGGTGTCCGGCATGGCCGCGCCGGCGTGGCTGAAGCTTGTCCGTTCCGGCGGCGTGTTCACCGGTTCGGTGTCGCCCGATGGTGTGACCTGGACGCAGGTTCATTCACTGGCCATTTCCATGGCGGCCACGATCAAAGCCGGCTTTGCCGTTTGCTCGCGAAACAATGGCATGCTCGACACCGGTGTTTTCGACCAGGTCTCGATTACCGGCTGGGTGCCACCGGTGAATGCGGACGTCCAGGCCTACGACTTCTCGAATGGCTCGGACGTTTGGGACCTCTCCACGGCCAACTGGGATTCCAGCACCGTTCCGTGGATCAATGGCAACAAGGCGGTCTTCGGCGGAAGCGGCGAGACCGTGACGGTCAATGGCGACGTGGTCGCGGGAGGGATCACCTTCAACTCGGGTGGTTACAACCTCGCCAACGGCAGTGCCGCGGCGCTCACCCTGGACGCTGCGACGGTGGCAGTGACCAACAGCGGCGACGTGGCGACCGTCAACGAGGTGCTCGCCGGCAGCGCGGGCTTCAGCAAGGCCGGGGAGGGAACCCTGCATCTTCGGAATGCCAATAGCTACTCGGGCGACACCGCGGTGAATTCCGGAACCCTGCGCGTCGGAGACGGCACCACGAAGACCTTCCTCGGGGCCGATTCGGCCGCCGGCACGAACCGCGCGATGGTCGCGAGCGGTGCCACGCTCGAGGTGTCCGGAAACAACTCGAGACTTGAGCGCAAGGAAATCCGGCTGAGCGGAAGCGGCGTGGACGGAACGCGTGGCGCCCTCCATGTCGATGCCACGGGCACGACCAACGGCATCCGCCTGAACCACAACAACACGAATCCCGCCACGGCCCATCTGGATTCCGACGCGATCATCCGCATCGATGGCGCGGGGGCAGCGGGTCCCAATGTCGCGAATGTGTTGTTGGGGCGTCTGAATCTCGGCGGCCACACCCTGACGAAGACGGGCAACGGAGTGCTGAGCTTCGAACTCGCGGGCAATTCGATCACCGGTCCTGGCAAGGTCGTGGTCGCGGCGGGGGTCTTGAAGTCAAACCAGAACAACACCTTCAACGACAACTTCGATCTGGAGATCCAGCCCGGCGCGGCGATCTGGGCAATCCAGACCGGAAACGTCCATAACAGCTCCACGGCGAATGTGATCGTGAATGGCACCATGGTCCTCAATGCCCGTGGCGATGGCAATCCGGCCAATGGCACCGACACGACCAACGCGACCAACACGCTCGGCAACCTGTCGGGCAGTGGAACCATCACATCCGGAATCTGGGACAACACCGGCAACAACACGTTGACGCTGGCACCTTCGGGGGACTGTACCTTCGCAGGTAAGATCACGCAGTCGAGCGGCACGGTGAATCTCGTCAAGAGCGGCACGGCCACCGTCACGTTGAGCGGCAACACGGATTTCAACGGCACCACCACGGTCAACGGAGGGACGTTGCGGCTCACCGGAACTCACGCGAACCCGGGCAACACCGTCGTCGCGAACGACGCCACGCTGGTGCTTTCGACTCCATGCCTTTCCGACACCGCGACACTCTCCATCGGCAGCGGTGCCCACCTCCAGCTCGATCACGCTTCGTCGGATTCCGTCGGTTCATTGGTCGTCGATGGCGCTCCCGTGCCGGACGGTCTCTATGGCGGCGCCAGCTCGGGTGCGCCCAATGTCCTGGCGGCCATCGCGGGAACGGGCAGGATCCTGGTCGGGCCGCGGTCGCTTCCCGGCGCCGTCGCCGACAGCGCCACGGTCGCGGAGGATGAATCGGTCACCATCGCGGTGCTCGCCAACGACGGCGACGCGGACATGGATCCGCTGGCGATCCAGTCGGTCACCCAAGGTGCCCATGGAACGGTCGTCATCGCCGGCGATCTGGTCACCTACACTCCGGCGCCCAACTGGAACGGGAGCGACAGCTTCAGCTACACGATCACCGACAATCGCGAAGGTACGGCGACCGCGTCCGTGACGGTGACGGTTTCGCCGGTGAGCGACGCGCCTGCCTTTGGCCTCGATAGCGATCAGGATGGCCTCGACGACGTGCTCGAGTTCGTCCTTGGCACCGACATCCTCATGCCTGACAGCTCCGGCGTGGTCGCGCGGAAGACTGGCGACAGTCTCATCGTCACCTTCAGCCGCGAAGACCTCTCGGAGGAAGAAGGCTTGCAGCTTTTCGTGGAAGTTGGCTCCACGATCGACTCGTGGCCCCAGCTTTTCCAAATCGGCAATGATACCGGGTCCTCCAGCCAGGGCGTGACCATCGAGGAGAACGGCGGGGAGCCCGACACCATCACGGTGACCATTCCTGCCCAAGGGTTCGCCCGTCTCTTCGCTAGCGTGAGGGTAGTAGCCGGCGGATCCTGAGCGGACTGGGTCTTGCCGGTCACGTGAAGGGGGACACCACCGGGACGGGAATGAACGCGCTCCATCGCCACGCGCTCAGCAGCGTGGCGGCAGCGTGGCACCATCCACCCATGATCCCTCCACCAGGATCTGCCGGAAGATCTTCGGGATGCCGCGCGCGCCGTCGTTGATCAGCGAGTTGAGCATCAGGAATCCCACGCGGCCGATCTCCTCGGGATTCTGGTCGATGCCCGCGTCGGCATGGGCGTCGAGCACGCTGGTGACCGCCACCCCGACATCGTCCGGAACTTTCACGCCGAGCTTGGACAGCATGGTCATCAGTTCGCTGCGGTTGGTGAAGATCGCTTCCACGCGGTGCTTCTTGATCCAGGCGAGCAGCGTCTTGCCGTATTCCTGCGGGTTGAGACCCGCGATGTTCAGCAGGGGAACATGGTCCTTCTTCGGGAGGGCGTTGAGGGCATAGAGGTAGCCGGCAGAGAAGAACATGCGGTGCTCCAGGTCGTGATGCTCATCCGACACGTAGCCGATCCGGCTGTAGCCGCGCCGGCGGATTTCATCTACGGCAAGTATCGTATTTGCCACCTGGTCGGCGGTGACCAGGTGAGTGTCCGGGTACCTCAGCGAGCGCCCGAAACGGACGACCGAATACTCTTGCCACGGGAAGTCCTTCCAATCGGGCGCGATCTGGTGCGGCGGCAGCAACACGCCGCGGATGCCGCGCGTCGTGAGGATCTGGTGAAGCCGCTGGGGAGTCAGATCGCGGCCGAGATGGAATTCCTCGAGCCGGAAGCCGAATTTATCGGCCGCCGCATACGCACCCTTCCAGTAGAAATCGAATTCCCGGTGCTTGCGTAGATCCTCGGACTTTGGCCACGCGTTGATCCAAGCGATCGCCGAGGTCACCGGAGCATGGGACTTGGTGAGCCGATAATGCGCCAGTGCCGCGAGCATCGGATCGGGCCGATAGCCAACCTCTTCGCAAAGATCGCGAATCCGCTGTTTCACCTCTTCGGAAATCCGCGGGTGATTCTTCAGCGCGAGGGAGACGGTCGAGTGGCTGACACCGGCCATCTTCGCGATGTCGCGCATGCTGATCCGTGCATTCTTGGGTTCCTGATTCACGGCGGGTGAGCAGATGCGTGACAAGTAAACCTAGGGTTGTCTAGCGGCGAAAACGGAATTCGCGCTGAGTGAACATGCCCGATGACTCCCGGGCTGACGGTGGCCGCCATCAAGGTGGAGATCGTCACCGGGGGACTGTCTTCAAGGACCTTCCCCGCATTCATCAAACCCACATTCGATCATCCCATGAAACCCAATCCTTCCATGCTTCGTGGCTTCCACACCCTCGGAGTATCCCTCCTCTCGGTGTGGGCTGCCCAAGTCACCCGTGCCGCCAATATTTGGGACGGAGGCGGTGCTCCGGATGGAAACTGGGGCACCGTGGCGAACTGGGACGACGACGCGCTGCCGGTCTTCCCCGTGGCAATCAATTTCGCGGGCACCACGCAGCTCGCAACCAACAACGACCAGACCGGCATCACGGTGAATGGCATCACCTTCGATGCCGGCGCGGGAGCCTTCACGCTCTCGGGCAACAGTGTGCTGCTCGGAGGCAACGTCACGAACAACAGCTCGAGCCTGCAGACGATCGGCCTGCCGCTCGATCTAACCGCCGCGCGCACCTTCAGCGCGGCCAGCGGCGACATCGCGGTGACCGCGGCAATCAACGGCGCGTTCGGCATTACCAAGAACGGCGCGGGCTCGCTCACGCTGTCCGGATCGAATGGCAACACCGGCACCACCGTGATCGGCGCGGGCACCCTCAAGCTCGGAGCGAACAACACGCTGACCGCGACCGGCCCGATCAATTTTCCCACCGGCAACACCGGCGTCTTCGACCTGGCGGGCTTCACCCAGACGACCGGCAACTTCTCGGTGGGCACCAACACCGCCGGCAGCGCGGGCACCGTCACCAGCAGCGCCAACGGCGGTCACCTCACGATCAACACCGGCAACACCAATGGTTCTCCGTTCAGCCAGACCGCCTTCACCAATGGCACGGGCACGCTTGCCCTCACGTTGCTCGGAAGCAATCCGGGGGGCAACGTCCAGATCCTGAACGCGGGCAACACCTTCAGCGGCGGCCTCACGATCAAGAGCAGCAACGCCGGCAGCCTGACCGCCGCCAACCTCAACGCCACCGGCGGGCTCACCGCGCAGACACTCCAAGGGATGCGGTCGAACAGCGCGGCGGCGATCGGCAGCGGTCCCATCTCGGTGGACAACGGCCAGGTCTTCATCATCTCCAGCCTGAACATCTCGAACTCCATCGGTTTCACGGCGCGCGGCGGCGTGCTGCACATGGAAGGCACCAGCGGCGCGGCGAACGGCGGCTTCATCGGCACCATCACCAATCCGGGCGGCCTGGTCGTGGCCAACAGCAATGCGGGCAACAACAATATCGTGAAGCTCGGCAATGTCAGCGGCTTCTCGGGCACGCTGGCGATCGACACCACCAACATCGGCGGCCTCGCCTTCAACGAGACCAGCGTGGGCAACGCCAACATGAACCTGCTGTGGTATGGCAACGGCACCAACGGCGGCACCGGCCGCCTCCAGTACCGCGGCACCGGCGATGCCACCCTGACCTTCGGCGACCTCAATAACTTCAGCAGCGGCTCCGTCGGCTCGACGATGAGCGGCATCATCGAGAATGCCACCGCGGCGACGACCGCGACCTTCACGATCGGCAACGGCAACGTCACGCCCGCGGTGTTCCAGGGCGTGATCCGCAACGGCTCCGGCACCGTCGCGTTGACCAAGACCGGCAGCAATTCCCAGACGCTCTCCGGAGTTTGCACCTATACCGGAGCTACCAACGTGAACGGCGGCACGCTCAAGGTGAACGGTTCGCTGGCGAGTGGCAGTGCCGTCACCGTGAGTGGCGGTGCCACCCTTGTCGCCAACGGTTCGGTGGGCGGCACGGTCAGCGTCGCGGCCGGTGCCACGGTGGGCGGCACGGGTTCGATCGGTGGAGCGTTGACGCTCGCCGCAGGGAGTGGAGCGGGCAATCAAGCGACGGTCGATCTCGTTGACGGAACGATCGGCACACTGACGCTGGGCGACTTCGCCCCGACGGTGATCGGGGGCAACGTGGGCGAGACCGTGAACCTCAACTTCGAGGCCGGTCC
>CBKZPU010000170.1:0-10990 GCA_966696705.1 uncultured Verrucomicrobiaceae bacterium
GACTTGAAGAGCAGGGCCTTGCCGATGCCGGTGCCGCGGGCTGATTCCGTGACGCCGGTCGGGCCGAAGAAGCCGCGCATGGTGGTGTCGTAGCAGGCGAAGCCGAGGATGGCCTTGTCCTTGGTCGCGATGAAACAGGCGACCGGCTGGCGGCTCAGTGCCACTTCCACTTCGCTGACCCATTTTGCGGAAAAGTGGGTGCGCGCGAACTCGGCGACGGTGTGCTTCTCGAAGGCCCGGGCACGACGAAGCGTGATGCCTTGGGATGCCACTTTCGCGTAGAGTTCCGCGCTTTCGGCCAGGTCGTAGAGGCGGACGAGCATGTCGAAAAAGACCTTCCGCCTGCGCTCGGAAAAGGCGGAGGTGCTGCTGTTGGATTGAGGCCCCGGACTGCGGCAGCCCGCTTGTTGAAGTGCAGGTCCTGCCCCCTTTCCATGGTCCTTGATGTTAATTCGTGAGACCTCATTCAAGGCTACCCGGGTTTTCGCGGCGAACCGTCTCTGTTCATAGCCGGGAAGCGCTCGTGCTTCGTTTCGAGACTGGCTTGGCACAGCCAATGCCACTGGTTGGTCGTGTAGGGATCGCTTTCCGCCCCGTGATGAGGGGAGTCACTCCTGTCCCCGATCCGGAGATACGTCGACCACTCCCGGGATCCGGCCCCGGGTAGGTTTTCACCCCATAGAACGCCGGCGGGCGGGCGCCTACGTTTAGGCCGTGAAGAAGCACCCAACTCAACCCGGAGGTGTCCAATGTCCTTGATTTCCTTAGTCGTGACGCTGATCGTTGTCGGCGTGTTGCTGTGGCTGGTGAACACCTACATCCCGATGGACGGGAAGATCAAAAAGATCCTCAACATCGTGGTCGTGATCTGTGTCGTCATCTGGCTGCTCTACGCTTTCGGCGTCATTGGCGGCGTGGGCAACATCCGGGTTCCGCAGGTCCGGTAACGCTTTCACGGCCGACCCAGGTGTGGAAAACGCTGCCGTGAAACGCGCGGTGCCGGGTCGTGCCTCGGGTTGGCAGCGACCTTCATGGATTCGCGTGGCTCCGGGCGCTTCGGTTTCAAAATAGCCCGAACTACCGCCGCACGGGCTCGGTTTGCTCTGGTTCCGGACCGCCCCGGGTAGCTGAAACGCAAACACCCGCGGCGTCGGCCGCAGGTGTTTCGGGGAAGGAAAGGACGATCCGCTCAGTGATCGAGGCCGGCGAAGTTTTCGAGCGACTCGGGGACCAGCACGGTGCCGATGCTGTGCATCACGCCGTTGTTGGCCGTCACGTCGGCACTGAAGACCTTCGAGCCGTCGATCTTGATCTCGGCGGCATCGACATCGACCTCGATCTTCTCGCCGTTCATCGTTTTCACGTCGCCCTCTTTCAGATCGGACGCGAGCACCTTGCCGGCGACCACGTGGTAGAGGAGCAGCGAGCGCAGCTTCTCCTTGTTTTCGGGAAGCAACAACTTGGCGAGCGCTCCTTCGGGCAGCTTGCCGAAGGCGTCGTCGGTGGGGGCGAAGATGGTGTATTCGCCCTTCGTGCCGAGCGTGACGTCGAGTCCCGCGGCGACCAACGCCTTCGACAGGATCGAGAAGGTGGCGCTATCCCGGATCATCGCGGTGAGCGAGCCGGATTGAACCGCGGCTTTCTCCTCGGTCTTGGCTTTGTCGGCGACCGCATCCTCGGAAAAGGCAGACGGGGCGAATGCGGCGAGCGAGATCAGCAGCGCGGCATGAATGATGTGTTTGTTTTTCATTGGATTCGAATCGGTGGCCGGAAATGCCGGCCGTTTCTGTCGGGGGAGAAGGAATGCGGGTCCGCGAAGCGCCTTGGATTTGATGGCGGACCGCCGTCTTGTTGGCAGATGTGATCCTGCCGACCGATCACGATGCCGACCGTGGGCCGGCGTCTCAATGGGGTGTTCGCCTACCGACGCCTTCCTGTCCCGATTGCCCGGCCATCCGTTCGTCGGCGGACCTTTCACTCCGAGACCGCGGAGCTCGAACAAGCGGCCGGCATCCACTTCCGCGACGCATCTGTGCAAGCCGGTGGTGACCTGGAGGTCGGCGAGATCCACGTGGGGATTCACCCCATAGGAATCCCCGTCGTCGTGGCCGACCCTTTCCATGCCCGCCATCCGCGGCATCACCGGGAAGCAGGGCACACCAACAAACTTGAACCCGCACGACCATGACATCCCTCGAAATCAAAGGCGACTGGAACATCGCCAAGGGCAAGCTGAAGCAAAAGTGGGCCGCCCTCACCGATGACGATCTGCAGTACGTCGAAGGCAAGCAGGACGAACTGCTCGGCCGCATTCAAAAGCGCACCGGCGAAACCCGCGAGGTCGTGGAAATGGCCGTCAAGGAATCCTGCGACCGTTGCTGCTCTTGAGCGGCGGCGGCCCCACCACCAACCACTCATGCCATGAAACCTACCATGACCGCTCTCCTCTCGCTCACGATGTTCCTTCTCTTGCCCGGCTGCGACCGGCAGAAGAGCCTCATCGACGAAGACAAGGAGGCCACAAAAGACGCGATCGACGTCCGCAAGGAACAGGTCGACACCGCCGCCAAAATCGACAAGGCGCGGATCGAGGCCGACAAGGACTCGATGCAAGCCCAGCTCGATGCCGACAAAAAGAAGGCCGACGCCGAAGCGGAAGCCGCCAAGGCCAAAGTGGACGCCGAGAACGAATGACCGGCGGGCCATGCCCCGCCGCACGATGGCGGTCCAAAGAGTCCCTTTCAGGTCGGGCGGCTTGTCCTCCGCTCGACCCCGGTCCCGTTTCGTTCGCCGACCGGATTTCCCCAACGACAACCAATCCCATGAAACATCCCATCACTCCCGTAATCTCTGCCGCCAGTCTCGCGATCGGCATGACCCTCAGCTCCTGCATCGTCCCTTCGGACGGGTATGGCGAATCCTCGACCACCACCGTCACCACTTATCAGCCCGGACGCAGGATCCATTCCCTACCGGGAGGCTACCGGACCGAGACCATTTCCGGTACGCCCTACTACTACCACGATGGTGCCTACTATCGCCGGGACTCCGGCGGCTACGTGGTCGTCGAGGCTCCCCGCTCAAGCCGTTACTACAGCGACTATGATCGCCACCACCACGCCCAGCATCGCGATCGGACAGACGAGTGGGATGATCGCCATCCACGCGGCCCGCGAAACGACAGCGTCCGCACCGTCACGCGCCTGCCCGACGGCTACCGGGTGGTCACTCGCGGCGGCACTCAATACTACCAGGCTGGCGATCAATACTACCGTCGCGAGGGCGGCGGATACGTGGTGGTCAGCCAGCCTTACTGAACCGACTTCCGGATGATGGAGAGCCAAATCTCCACCGACACCACGCCATGAAAATCAGCCGCACCCCGCTCAGCCCGCCGGTCGCGATCGTCCCGCTCGTCAGCCGCGACATGGTCCGGGCCAAGACCCGCGAACACGCCCGCCGGGCCGGACGCGCGCCGCACCAGATCAAGCAATCCGATTACGAGCGGGCGAAGCGCGAATTGACGGGCGAGTCGGATCCCGACCGTCAGGAAGCGATCTTCACTTTCTCCGACGATCTCCGCATCGGGCCGGAAGCGGAGGATCCGACGGCAGCCGGACGCCAGCCGTGATTTCCCGAGGCCCCAGAATCGAGTCGCCATCCGTGACTTGCCGGACGATGGTGGCGACTGCCGGCGGATCGCCGACATCACCCGCCGGAGATGATCCATGAAATCCCCTTCCCCAACGTTGCGGGGCTACCGATCGGCCCTGCAGCAGCACTTGAATGACGACCCGGCCCGCAAGCCGGACGCCGCCGCCGGCTTGGGTGCCCGTGCCGCAAAGCGCGGACTGGGTACTTCCGACCTGGTGCGGATCCACGAGACTTCGCTGATCGCGCTGGGATCGAAAGTCCCCGGCGGCAACGGCGGCGAAACCACCCGTCGCGCCAACCCCTTCTTGGCCACGGCGATCGCAGCGCTCAAGCCCGCCCGCGGGAATCACTCCGGGGCCGAGGCGAAGCTGATGGCAACGATCGGATCACTCCGCGAGCGCGCCGGGAAACTGGAGGCGCGCAATGCCGAACTCCGGCGCGAGATCCGCCACCACCGGTCGGTCGAGGCGGGATTGAAGGCGGCGAAGATTCGCTCCGGCCGGCTCCTTAAGGAAGCCCTTCGCGAGCAAGAATCGCTCCGGCTTCTTTCGCGCAAATTGCTTTCCGCCCAAGAGGACGAGCGCAAGCGGATCAGCCGCGATCTCCACGACGTGATCGCCCAGGCCCTGACCGGCATCAATGTCAGGCTCGCGGGCATCAACCTGCAGACCACGGCGGATGCGAAGAAGCTGCTCCGGAAAATCGCCGTCGCCCAAAAGCTCCTGGAGAAGTCGATGGAGGCGGTCCACCGCTTTGCCGTCGACTTGCGCCCCTCGGTGCTCGACGACCTGGGCCTGATCCCCGCGCTCAGCTCGCATCTGAGGCGCTTCACCGACGAGTGCGGCGTCACCGTGAAATTCACGGCAGCACCGGCAGTTGAGCAGCTCGACAACGCCAGTCGCACTGCCCTATACCGGATCGTGCAAGAGGCGCTGCTCAACATCGCCCGCCATTCCGGAGCCCGTCAGGCGACCGTCCGGATCGTCGAGCAACAGCGCACGATCCGGCTGGAGATCACCGATGACGGAAAGGGCTTGCGGACCGACAAGCCTGCGCCCTCGGGAGGTCTGCCGCGTCTCGGATTGCTCGGGATGAAAGAGCGCGTGGAAATGGTCGGCGGCACCTTCCAGATCCACTCCGCGCCAGCCAAGGGAACCACGATTCAGGTCGAGCTCCCGCGACCGGCGGACCCAGTCACCGGAAGCCGCAGTACCCGTCCGACCCGCCGCCGATGAAAACGATCACCGTCCTTTTGGTCGAAGACCACACCATCGTCCGCGAAGGGCTGCGCGCCCTGCTGAAAATGGAGGCCGATCTCGAACTGGCCGGGGAGGCCGCCAACGGCCGGGAGGCGGTGCAAGAGGCGCTGCGCCTGGGCCCCGACGTCATCGTCATGGACCTCGCGATGCCCGGCCTCAACGGCCTGGAAGGCACCCGGCAAATCCTCGCGGCCCGGCCCCGCACCAAGATCCTCATCCTTTCCGCCCACTGCGACGATTCCTACGTCGAGCAGGCGATGGCGCTCGGTGCCTCGGGATACCTCGTCAAGCAATCGTCCGCACATGTCCTGTCCACTGCCATCCGGACCGTCCACCGGGGTGGCACTTACTACAGCCCCATGATCGCCCGGCGGATCAAGGACCTGCGGCAGCATTCCAGCAGGCTTTCCCACCGTGCGACGGAGCCGGATCCCATCCACCTCACGCCGCGCGAACGGGAGGTCCTGCAACTTGTCGCCGAAGGGAAGGCCAACAAGGAAACGGCCGGAGCGCTGCACATCAGCATCAAGACCGTCGAGAAGCACCGGCAAAGCCTGATGGACAAGCTGGCCATCCACGACACCGCCGGCCTGACCCGCTACGCGATCGAGAGCGGGGTGATCGAGAGCAGTGTCCAGGGCACTACCCTCCCGTCGGGAACCGACGACCGCTCCGGGCACGCGCGGTAGGGTTACACCCCATCGCGAAGGCGGACCGCCGCGGGTAGATTCATCGTCTGGAAACCGTCGGGACGCCGGCCATGAAGCCCCCGCCGGAGCGCTCCGGAAACCCGTCAACCTCCCCGCCGTCATGTTATACTACGCCATCATTTTCCTGGTCATCGCCGTGATCGCGGGCTGGCTGGGCTTCGGCTCCCTCTCCGGGACCGCCGCGCTGATCGCGAAGATCTGCGTCGGCGTCTTCCTGGTGCTCGCCATCCTGGCCTTCCTGAGGACCGCGTGAACCCGCGTCCGGTGTGTCGAACACCTGCTTGCCGATCCCCGGATCGGCGGGCAAGGGGCTTCATCCTCGTTTCTTCCCCCCGCAAATACTGAAGGCGGTCTGGCGCAAGCCAGGCCGTCGCTCAGTGCTACGGGGCACCGCCCGTCAGGGCAAGATGTCGCCATAGATCCCGGGGTCGCTGCCCGGGATCTCGATCGCGCCGCAGGCTTTGGCGTAGAATTCGCGCGGTCCCACGCCTCCGATGAACGCATAGGCGTGGCCGGTGTCGCGCAGGGCTTCAAGCGCCTTGAAGAGGAGCGCCTTGCCGATCCCCGTGCCGCGCGCGCTTTCCGCCACGCCGGTGGGACCGAAGAAGCCCTTCATCGTCGTATCGTAGCAGGCGAAGCCGAGGATCTCCTTGTCCTTGGTGGCGATGAAGCAGGCCACCGGCTGGCGGGTGATGGCCACCTCCACCTCGCTGACCCATTTCGCCGAAAAGTGGGTCCGCGCGAAGTCGGCCACCGTGTGCTTCTCGAAGGCCCGCGCGCGCCGCAGCGTGATCCCTTGGCCGGCCACCTTCGCGTAGAGTTCGGCGCTTTCGGGCAGGTCGTAGAGGCGGACAAGCATGTCGATCATGCCGCTCTCCCTACCCGATTCGACCCCGTCGGCAAACGCAATTCCCCGACACTTCCCCATCGACATGGCTTCGCGCATCGGCCTTGCTAGATGCAGGAAATGGCCTACCTGCGCTTCGAGAATGTGACCCGCCGCTACGGGAGTTTCACCGCCATCAACGACGTAACGCTCGATATCGAAAAGGGCGAGACCTTCTCCCTCCTCGGCCCCTCCGGCTGCGGAAAGACAACGCTGCTGCGGATGGCCGCCGGCTTCGACCAACCGGACCTCGGCCGGGTCTATCTCGACGGCAAGGACATCACCCCGCTGCCGGCGAACGAGCGTCCGGTGAACACGGTGTTCCAGAGCTACGCGCTCTTTCCCCATCTCACGGTGCGGGAGAACATCGCCTTCGGCCCCAAGATCGCGAAATGGACGCCGGGCGAGATCGCCAAGGGAGTGGACGAGATGCTCGAGCTCGTCGATCTCAAGGCCCACGGCGACAAGAAGCCGACCCAACTCTCCGGCGGCATGAAGCAGCGTGTCGCCCTTGCCCGGGCGCTGGTCAACAAGCCGAAGGTCCTGTTGCTGGACGAGCCGCTCGCCGCGCTCGACCTCAAGCTCCGCCAGCGGCTGCTGGTCGAGCTGGACGCGATTCACGACGAGGTCGGCATCACCTTCATCTACGTGACCCACGACCAAGGAGAGGCGATGTCGATCTCCGACCGCATCGCAGTGATGAACAAGGGCGTGATCGAACAGGTCGGCCCGCCGGCGGAGATCTACGAGGCACCCCGTAGTTCCTTCGTCGCCGCCTTCATCGGCGACACCAATTTCCTCGATGGCAAGATCACCGAAGCGATCGACGCATGCTTCTCGCGCTGCGAAGTGAAGAACTTCGGCAGCATCGTCATCGACAACGACAAGCACGTGACGGTTGGGGACCGCGTCCACCTGTCGATCCGCCCGGAGAAACTGGTCGTGTCGCGCGACAAACCCGCCATGTCCCCGATGGACAATGCCGTCGAAGGCAAGGTCGAGGATGTGATCTACTACGGCTCCCACACCCGCTACTGGGTCCGCTGCGGCGAATGGCGGCTTTGCGCGGAGATGCAGCATCGCACCTTCTTGTTAGACGAATCGCCGCCCAAGTGGGGAGACACCGTCTGGCTGCTGTGGGACGCCAATGACGGGTTCCTGTTAGAACAATACCGTGAGGAAGACGAGGGCATGCTGACGCTCCCCGATGCATGAAAGGCAAATCACCAATCATCAATCTTCCAATCACCAATCGAAGTGCCTGAAGAGAGGAAATTTGATCTGGATGAGCGAACATTTCAGTTTGCGCTGGCTGTCCGCAAATTGGTCGGAACTCATCGTTGGAGCCTGGAACAACTGAGTGACGTCAAACAGGTGCTTCGCTCATCAGGGTCGGTTGCAGCAAACTACGCCGAGGCGAACAACCCGGTTTCCTCGGGAGATTTCATCCATCGGCTCAAGATCTCCAGGAAGGAGTCGAGCGAGTCGCGAATCTGGCTGCGGCTACTTGGTGAGACATCGTCGGATGGCCGCCAAGATTCGCTCCGGACGCTATGGAGGGAGGCAGACGAGCTCACACGGATTTTTACGAGCATCTTGAAGAAGAACGGAGAAGACTGACGTGAATCACTCAATCGGCAACCTTACATCTCGCAACGAAAGGCAGCAAGGGTCCACAAAGTCCGGCTCTGGCGACAGCGGTCCAGCCTCTTCATGCACTCTGATTGGTGATTGAAAGATTGATGATTGGTGATTCTCGTCCCAACTAACGATCTCCTTTCCACCTCATGAAGCCGCCGAACAAACCCGAACTCCTCTCCACCGCTCCCAGCTTCCTTTGGCTGGTGATGTTCGTGCTGGTGCCGGTGGCGATCATTTTTGCGATCGCCTTTCGCCCCGCGCTGCCAGCGGGCGGCATTGGCGAAGGCTGGAGCCTTGACGCCATCCGCGCGCTTGCCGATTCGAGCTATCCGGCGCTATTCGCTCGCACGATTTTCACGGCGGCATTGACCACGGTCTTGTGCATCGCCGCCTCCCTGCCGGTAGCGTACGCGATGGCCCGGTTGACGCCGGTCTGGCGCTCGCGGGTGCTGTTGTTGGTGATCGTGCCGTTCTGGACGAATTTCGTGATCCGGGTTTTCGCCTGGCAGCAAATCCTGCATGCGCAGGGCTACGTGGCGGAGACGCTGCGCGCCATCGGACTGCTCGGCGAAACTGACCGGCTGTTAGGAAATCTCGGCGCGGTGGTGATTGTAAGCATTTACACCTACCTGCCCTTTGCGATCCTGCCGTTGTTCGCGGCGGCGGAGAAGTTCGACTTCGGGCTGCTCGATGCCGCGGCCGACCTCGGAGCAAAACCCCTGCGCTCCTTCTTCTCGGTGTTCATCCCCGGCATCCGGCAAGGCGTGATCACCGCCTTTCTCGTGGTCTTCATTCCGATGCTCGGCTCCTACGTGGTGCCGGACATGGTCGGCGGCACGGGCACCCAGATGATCGGCAACAAGATCGCCCAACGGAACTTCACCGACCGCAACCTGCCCCAAGCCGCCGCGCTCTCCGGCGCGCTCGCGCTCCTCGTGCTGGCGCCGATGTTTCTGAAAAGAAGGGAGAAGACCGCATGAAGCCGAGTCGCGTTCCTTTCATCACGCTGATCCTGGTGCTGGTGTTCTTCTACCTGCCGATTGGCTTCCTGGTGCTGAACTCGTTCAATGACACGCGCTATGCGTCAAAGTGGAACGGCTTCACCACGCGCTGGTACGAGCGACTCTTCGAGCGCACCGACATCCTCGCGGCGCTCGGGAACTCGGTGAAAGTGGCCACGGGAGCGAGCCTCGCCTCCATGGTGCTCGGCACCGCCGCCGCCTTCGCACTCCAGCGCTACAAGTCCCGCCTGCAGGATGCCCACAAGCTGTTGGTCGCCGTGCCGCTGGTGCTGCCGGACATCCTGATGGGGATGAGCCTGCTGCTGTTGTTCATCTCCCTCGGTATGAAGCTCAGCCTGCTGACGATCTCGATCGCCCACATCACATTTTGCCTGAGCTACGTCGCGCTGGTGGTGCAGGCGCGCTTGCAGGACTTCGATTTCAATGTGGTGGAGGCCGCCCGCGACCTCGGCGCGACCAAGGTGCAGGCGTTCCTGAAGGTGACCTTGCCGCTGCTTGCTCCGGGCATCCTCGCCGGGGGCCTGCTCGCCTTCACCCTGTCGATCGACGACTACGTCATCACCTACTTCGTCAAGGGCCCGGGCTCGGACACCCTGCCGACGCTGGTCTATTCGATGATCAAGAAGAGCAAGGACCTGCCGGTGATCAACGCGCTGTCCTCCTTGATGCTGATTGTTACCTTCGCCGTGGTCGCGGTCTCGCAGCGCTTGACGAGACCGGCCGTGGCCGAGTCCAAGTGAGTGAGAATTCCGGGACAATTTCCGATTCCCCTTTCCCCCATTTCATCTCTACCTTCCAACCACCATGAACCGCCGCCACTTCATTGCCGCGTCCGCGCTCGCCGCCGCTTCCATTCCCTCCTGCAAGCCGAAAGGCGGATCCGCAGGGCCTTCCGGCGAGAAGAAGACGCTGACCGTCTTCACCTGGGCCGACTACCTGAGCGAGAAGGCCAAGGAGAGCTTCGAGAAGGCCCACAACTGCACGGTGGTCGTGGACACCTTCGACTCGAACGAGGCGATGCTCGCCAAACTCGAATCCGGCGCGAGCGGCTACGACGTGCTCGTCCCCTCCTCCTACGCGGTGCAGGCGCTGAAGCGGAAGGGCATGGTCCAGCAACTTGATCACACGAAGATCCCGAACCTCAAGAATGTGGATGCCGCCTACCTGGCCAAGGCACTCGATCCGAAGATGGAAGTCTCCGTGCCCTACATGATGGCACCCACCTGCCTGAGCTATCTGGCGTCGAAGGTGAGCAACCCTGTAAACTCGTGGGCGATGCTCGAACGCGCCGACCTGAAAGGCCGCATCACGTTGCTCGATGACATGCGCGAGGTGCTGGGTGCGGCGTTGAAGTTCCTCGATCACTCGTTGAACTCGACCGATCCCGCCCAGCTCGCCGCAGCGCGCGACGTGGCGATCCGATGGAAGAAGAACATCGCGAAGTTCGAGAACGAACAGTACAAGACCGGCATCGCTTCCGGCGAGTTCTTCCTCGTGCAGGGCTACGCCGGCGACCTGATCCAAGCCAGCAAGGAAAACGACGACATGCGCATCTTCATCCCGAAGGAGGGTACCGCATTCTCCTGCGATGACCTGTGCATCCCGAAGGGTGCCAAGGAAGTCGAACTCGCCCACGCCTTCATCAATCACGTCACCGACCCCAGCGTGGCGGCGGAGAACATGGAGTGGATCGGCTACCGCGCGCCGAACTCGGCCGCCTATGGAAGCCTCAGCGAAGAGTTCCGTGGCAGCGAGGTGCTGTTCCCGCCGGAGGAACTGTTCGCGAAGTGCGAGCCGATCGGTGACCTTGGCGACAAG
>CBKZPU010000171.1:0-10960 GCA_966696705.1 uncultured Verrucomicrobiaceae bacterium
GCCGCCATGTCCGCCGCCCTTGCCACCGCCGCTGTCGCGGAAAACGAGTTCCGCCACGCCGTGTTCTTCAAGTTCAAGCCGGAGGCCACGCCGGAGCAGGTGAAGGAGATCGAGAAGGCCTTCGCCGAGCTGCCAAAGAAGATCGACACGATCACCGGTTACGAATGGGGCACCAGCGAGAGCGTGGAAAAGCTCAACGACGGCTTCACCCACTGCTTCTTCGTCACCTTCAAGGACAAGGCCGGCCTCGAGGCCTACCTGCCCCACCCCGCGCACAAGGAGTTCGGCGCGAAGCTCAGGCCGCTGCTCGAGAAGGCCTTCGTCTTCGACTACACGGCGAAGAAGGACTAACCGCCCGCCGGCCCTTTCACTAACGAACCTCTTTCCATGCGCGCGCTCCTCATCCTGCTGTCCCTCGTTTCGCTGGCCCGGGCGGAGCTCGATCTCAAGCCGCTTCAAACCTGGATCGGCAAGCAGAAGACCCTGCAGAGTCTCGACACGGACTTCGTGCAGGAGCGCAAGCTGCCCTCGCTGAAGAAGCCGGTGACGACGCCCGGCCGGATGCGCATGGTGCGGCCCGGCAAGCTTCGCTGGGAACTCGGCAAGCCCGTCAAAACCCTCGCGGTGTCCGATGGCACCACCATGACCTTGCTCGATGTCGCCAAGAAGCGCGGCAAGAGGATCGACACCTCATCGCCGGAAGCGCGGCAGTTCACGTTGCTGTCCGAGGAGGCGTTCCGCGACCTCGCCGGCTTCCAGGAAGCCTTCGAGCTGGTCGAGTCCCGCATGAGCGGCACGATCTATCAGCTCACCGTGCGCCCGAAGGACAGGTCGCTGCGCAAGCACGTCACGTGGATGTTCCTGGACATCGACACCCGCAGCCACGAGTTGCGCGCGCTGGATCTGGAGCTGGAGGACAAGTCGCGCATCCGCACCGTCTTCTCCAACGCCAGGATCAACGCCAAGGTCGATCCCGCGATCTTCACGCCGGACACGACCGGCTATCTCATGAAGTGACGGGGTGGCTGGCGGCAACTTTGCCCGGTGGCGGGGTTTGATGGATATCGCGAATTCATCTTCCCCTCCCCCGCCGGAGTCCTGTTAGTTTCGCCCCATGAGTCCCGAGATCCTTGCCTTGATCCAAAACGCCTTCACCGGCGGCGCCAGCGATGTGTTCTTGATCGAGGGAGAGCGGCCCCGGGTGCGCGGCGACGGGGAAATCATCATCGCCCACGGCGGACCGGTGCCGCACGAGGATGTCGCGGCGATCTGGCAAGCCTGCGGGCTCGATCCGGAGAACGACGACGACGGCGACTCGAGCTTCCAGGTGGATGACGTCGGCCGCCTGCGGGTGAATGGCTACCGCACGCTCGGCCGGCTGGGCGTGGTGATGCGGCCGATCAAGAAGGAGATCCCGTCGTTCGAGGAACTCGGCCTGCCCGGCCCCTTGCTGGCCTCATGGATGGAGCGGCGGTCCGGCCTCATCATCGTCAGCGGGCCGACCGGCTCGGGCAAGTCCACGACCATCGCGGCGTGCCTGGAATGGGTGAACCGCCACCAGCAGCGCCACATCGTGACGATCGAGGACCCGATCGAGTATCTCTTCGAGAACGACCGCGCGTGGTTTTCCCAGCGCGAGGTGAAGCGGGACACGGAGAGCTTTCACGTCGCGCTGCGGGCGGCGCTGCGGCAGAATCCGGACATCATCCTCTTCGGCGAGATCCGCGATGCCGAGTCGGCCTTCGCCGCGCTGCGCGCCGCCGAGACCGGGCACCTGGTGATCTCCACCCTGCACGGGTCCGGCGTGGCCGGCGTGCCGGTGGCCATGGAGCGGCTCAACCGGATCATGAGCGACTCCACCTACACCGGGGCCGCGAGCTTGCTTTCCCACCAGCTCATCGGCGCGATCGCCCAGCAATTGCTGCCGCGCACCGACGGTGGCCTGGTCGCGGTGCTGGAGTACTTCCAGAACGAGGCGATCACCCGCAAGTGGCTGGCCGAGGGCAACTACGACGAGCTCAAGGACCACCTCAACAAGTGCGACGAGTCCGTCGGCTGCTCCTTCCTGCGCTACCTCATCGCCGCCACCCGGCAGGGCATCATCGATCCTGCCGTCGCGCGCTCGGCGACCGACCGGCCGCAGGATTTTGATCGCGCCATGCGCGGGATCTCCTAGTTTCAACCGAACCAACATTCCCGTGAGCCAGGTCCGCGAAATCACCGACTATCTCCGCCAAACCGTCGAACTCGGCGGTTCCGACCTTCACCTGTCGGCCTGGGCCCCGCCCGCCGCGCGAGTCGGGGGCAATCTCGTGCCGCTGGAGGATTTCCTGCTCGATCCCGAGACGACCCGCCGGCTGATCCTCGATACCCTCTCGGAAGCCCAGCGCTCGGCGCTCGAAGCGAACCTGGAGCTCGACTACGCGCTGCACCTCGAAGGCGTCGGCCGGTTCCGCGGCAATGTCCACATCGCCCGCGGCGCCCACGAAGCGGCCTTCCGCCACATCCCGCAGCACATCCCGGAACTCGGCGAACTCGGCCACCACGCGGTGGTGCATGACATCTGCACGCTGCGCCGCGGCCTGGTGCTCGTCACCGGCATCACCGGCTCGGGCAAATCGACCACGCTGGCCGCGATGATCCGCCGGATTTCCGAGAACCGCTCCGGCGTGATCGTGACGATCGAGGACCCCATCGAGTTCGTGTTCAGCCACGCGAGCTGCCTGATCAAGCAGCGCGAGGTCGGCAGCGACACGCGGGGCTTCCCGATCGCGCTCCGCCAGGCGCTGCGCCAGGACCCGGACGTGATCGTGGTCTCGGAGTTGCGGGATCTGGAAACGATCCGCATCGCCCTGACCGCGGCGGAAACCGGCCACCTCGTGCTGGCAACCTTGCACACGGTCGATGCGCCGCAATCGATCGACCGCCTGGTTGATGTCTTCCCGCCGGACCAGCAATCGCAAGTCGTCACCCAGCTCGCCGGGGTGCTGGAGGGCATCGTTTCGCAGCGCCTGATCCAGCGGGCCGATGGCCAGGGACGGATCCTCGCCTCGGAAGTCCTGCGCGCCAACCACGGCATCCGCGCCTGCATCCGGGAGCGGAAGCTCGAGCAGCTCGTCGGCCTGATGGAAATCGGCTTCAAGGACGGCAACCGCACGATCGACCAGTCGATCGCCACCCTCCTCGACAACGGCTTCATCACCCGCGAGGAAGCGCTGTTCCACTGCCGCGAGAAGCGGACCTTCGAGGCGCCTCCGCCTGAACCCGCGGAGGCGAAGAAACCCAAATCGATCTGGACCTGATGGACCCGCGCGTCTCCGCCATCCTGAAGTGGGCGCTCTATGGCCTCGTCGCCTTCATGACGTTCATTTACGTGTCGCGCCATCACAAGCGCGAGACCCGCAAGGACGAGATCGTCGCCGACATGCGCGGCTTGGTTTCGGAAGCGTCCTTCTACCGGGCGATCTCCGAGAAGGACGCCCGCACCACCTTTCTCCGCGGCATCGCGCTGCTTTACGACGCGAAGCAACTGGGGATGGATCCGGCCGCGGTCTTCAACGGCGTCTTCGAGCGCGAGGACAAGGACAAGCCGGCGGGCGGCGACGAATTCGACGACTACCCGAGCCGCGAGAAACTGGCCCGTGAAACCCTGACCCGCGCCTATCAGCACGCCGAACAGCTCGGCCTGCTCGCCGGACCCGAGGAAGTCGCCTCGCTCCGGCAGGGTGAACTGCCAAGCACGCCGGTCCGCACCGCGATCATCTGCGTGATCGATCCCGCCATCTCGCCCGGCCTTGAGAAGGTGGTGCCGAATTTCGAACTGCGGCCCTTCGACAACAAGAACGCCGCCCCGAACGACACCGACATCGCCGCCGCACGCAATCTGGCGACCGCCTTGGTCAGCTCGCAGATCATCGACCGTGAGACTGAGGAGAAGATCCACCGGCACTTCCGCCCGAAGGAGGAAGGGAAGTAGGCGTCTGCTGGCCGACGCTTTGCAGGCAATAAGATACTTGCCTCAATAGAGAGCGCAAAGGCAGATTGCCTTAATGGATGCAGCCGACTTCTGTGCAGCGAGCGAATACGAGAGAACTTATCCGATATCCGGCGATAAGGCTTCTCCTCTTAGGCTGGGAGGCGTGGCTGCGATGTTTCTCTCCAATATTAGAAGAGCACAAACTCTCGCGGCAATGCCTCAGCTCATAGCTGGGTCAACACACCTTTCCCGGACATTGGATTGCTTGGCTCTTGCTCAGCTCCATGAGTCAGAGAAAAGTCCGCTGATAGCTGGACTAAAAGACCGCCGACTGAACCGAAAGAACCCTGAGTTCGACCAAGCGGTTCTCGACCGACAACAAGAGATACGCGCCCGCTACGAAGCTAACATCCTTCAGAAAATGGAAGATGCGGAAATGGCTCCCTTTACCGACCATAGCTTGGAAGCGCTGGACAATCTGTTGGGAGGCGGGGACCAGCGACTTCTCGACGGCCTACAAGCGATCTTGCAGGCAATAGCGGTAGAGGTCTGGACCTCCTTTGAAGTTCTTGTCGAAGAGATCTGGGACGCGGCCACCCAGCTCAAACCCTCCTTCGGGCATGGAATTCCGCTTCGCAAAAACAGGAAGAGTCCCATTACCGGGAAAGATGGTAAAACTGGATTTCGGACGTTGGATAGCATCCGGTTCACCTACGAATGGGCATTTGCAGGTGAGCCTGCGATCATGGCCATCCTCCATGACCAACGACTGCTGGCCTTGGCCTCGATTCGCAACCTTGTTGTTCACAAGAATGGCTTTGTGGATGGGGAGTTCGAGAAGCGACAGGTCGCCTTAGCGGGCGTTCCGTCTTTCGCCCCATTCGTTGCGGTGCCGAAAGATCAGAGAATCACATTCACAGGAGCATCTGTTAGAGATTTGAAAAATCCGGTAATCGACCTAGGTATTGACCTCGTGAGTGAGGTGGATTTTTGGTTAGGCGCCACTCCATGATCAACTTCCCGAACTGGAAGAGGCTTGCCCCCCCTTGCAAAGGGCATTGTGGCAGTATGACCTCGAACTAGACCAGTTCACGGATTGCGAGAGGTTCAACGCTTCACGTGTTTCTGCTTGCACTCCCAAAGGCGGCGCGTGCAGCTGAAGCGAACGTCCTGAGAGCCGCAGCAAAGGCAGGTTGGCTTACCATCGGACCAGCGCAAGATGAAGGCGCGTTGTCGGGATTTCCGAAGTATGCAATGGCTTCCAACAGCATTCAGGGAGGCCGGTCTCGTTGCTCATGGCGCGAACCTACCCGAACCTCTTACTGAGCTAAGTAGATTATCACCCTTTGCAGGGCCGCTTCCGCGAGATTGTGCGGTGACCCCCCGGAACCCACTCCGGGAGGTCACCGGAACCCGCCGGCCCAAGGCCGGGGACCTCGTTTGTACCCAGGGAAATCGTTCAGGGCATGGCAGCTCAGGGCACGGTCACCTTGAGGCGGGCGAACCGCTTCGGATCGCCGCTGGGCAGGGTGAACTCGATGGACGTGCCGAGATCGACGACACCGGCGGTGGCGTCGGTCCATCCGCCCGGCTGGCCTTCGGCGGCGAGGTTGCTGGAGGTCTGCACCGCCCAGGTGGCTTGGGCGAAGGCATCCTTCGGCCAGGTGATCTTGCCGTTCACCACTTGCGGATTCGCGGTGAAGCCCGAGCCGGTCTCGCCCATCAGGTACTCGACCGCGTTCGGCACGCCGTCGCTGTCGAAGTCATCCTCCGCGCTTCCGCCGCCGGCATGGAGCGTGGACCACGCGGCAAAGGTACTGGCCTCGGGCACGGTGAGCGTCACCGCTTTGCCCGCGTGGGCCGGATCGTCGTAATCGATCACGAAGAGCTGGCTGCCCACCGCGAACGTCGCGCCATCGTCAAGCCCCGCAAAGGTGCCGGTGAGGCTGCCCGCGGCATAGTCGATGAGCACGAACTTCTGGCCGACATCGAAGGCGGCCGGCGCGCCATTTTCATCCGCCAGCGCCAACGAGACACTGGACCCGAGGATCGTCGTTCCGGAAACCGTGAGCTTTCCGAAGTCGGGTTCCACGGCGTCGCTGAAGTATCGGAACTTGAACGCGCCCCCATCGAAGAACGCATCGTTTCCGGAGCCGATCGAAAGCGCGGCCGTGGCGGTGGAGGCGATTTCGAGGGTGGTCCCGGTGACGGTGAGGTTGTTGGCCGGCGTGTTCCGCAGGGTGGCGGTGTCGGTCAGATGCACGGTCGCGTTGGCCGCGGCTTGGCCGGTGATGGTGGTGACTTCGAGCGCGCCCGTGCCCGCGAGGTTGACGGTGGCGGTGCCCATCGCGCCGCCGCTGTCCTCGACCAGGCTGAGGGTTTCCGTCCGGATCAGGCCGCCGGTCGTGGTGAGCGTGCCATTGGCGGTCTTGTTCGCGGGAGCTCCGGCCACGGCGAGCTGGATGGCGGTGGCGTCGAGGGTGCCTCCGTTGAAGGCGAAGCTGCCGCTGGTGGCATTGTTGAAGTTGCCCGCGCCGGTGTCGTGGCGGCCGATGACGAGCGTGCCGAGCAGCGCGTCGAGGGTGCTGTCTTCCCCGGTGAAATCGACCGTGGCGATGCCGCCGGAGTAGTCCGAGCCGTTCTTGTAGCCGACGGTCATGTTCGCGCGGGTCGAGCCGCCGGCGGTGCCGCGGAGGGTCAGCGACGCGCCGGCAGCGCCGGAGTGCGAGAGCGAAGCGCTGCCGCCCTGGGCCGAGTTCGTGCCGATCGCGATGGTGTCGGCGTTGATGACGTTCACCTGGCCGAGCATCACCGAAGCGTTCGAGGTGGTGCCCACGCCGCCGGGGCCGCCATTGGCGATCCCGAAGGTCGCGGCGGTGATGGTGTTGTTCGCGAGCGCGGCATTGACAGAAGCAGTGCCGCCGCTGGCGGTGGTCACCGCATTGAAGCTGCCGGCCGGGTTGTCGAAGACGAAGGCATCGATGGCGAGATTGAGGCTTCCCTGGTTGATGAGGACATTGCCGCCCCCTTGGACGGTGAGAGTCTTGCCCGGCTGCGCAAAGACGTTCGCGCCGCCGTCCGGGGCCTTCGTGAACGACGGCACGGTCAGGTTCAGGTCGGTGAAGTCGAGCGACCCGTTGCTGAGGACGATTCCGGTGCCGGCCGGGATCGACGAGCCTGCCGAATCGAGGACCAGCGTGCCGCCGCCGCTCACGCCGGTGGTGCCGGTGTAGGTATTGGCAGCGGTCAGGCGGAGGTTGCCCGTGCCATGGTGGGTGACCGAGCCGGAGCCGGAGATGGCACTGGAGAAATCGAGATCGTCGGAGCGGCTGATCGCGAGCGTGCCATGGTTGAGCACCGGCCCGGCGAGCGAGCCGGTGACATCGTTGGCGCCGACCTGAAGCGTCCCGCCGGCGATGGTGGTGCCGCCGGTATAGCTGGAGTCGCCCGCCAGGATGACGGTGCCCGGGCCGTTTTGCACCAGCGAGCCGCTGCCGGTGATGGCCGGCGTCACCGTGACGGTGCCGCCGCGGTTGAAGGCGAGCGTGCCGTCGTTGGTGACGGCCGTGGCGTCGCCGAGCGAACCGGTCGCGCCGCCATCACCGACCTGCAAGGTGGTGCCAGCCGCCACGGTGGCGCTGCCGGTGAAGGTATTGTCGGCGGTGAGGATCACCGTGCCGGCACCGGTCTGGGAAACCGTGCCGGTACCGGAAATCACATTGGCGAAGGTGAGATCCTCCGCGCTGTTGAAAACAAGGGTTCCCTCGTTGGCCACGGTGCCGCTGCCGAGGCTGCCGCCAGTGCCGATGCGGAGCGTGCCGGCGGAGATGACAGTGCCGCCGGTGTAGGTGTTCGGATTCGAGATGGTCAGCGTGCCCGCTCCCGACTTCGTGAGCGCGGTGGTGCCGCCGATCGCACCGGTGCCGCCGAGCGTGTAGTCCTTCGCGCTGTGGTCGAAGGTGACCGATCCCGGCAAGACGGTGTCGTTGAGGACCACGTTGGTGGTGCCGGTCGCGGCATCGGTGAAGCTGGCATTGTCGAACTGGAAGTACTTGTCCGCGCTGCCGCCATTGTCCCAATTGCTGGCCCCATTGATGTCCCAGGCGCTGCCGGAGGTCCCCTGCCACACGAGCGACGCCGGGGTGCCGGCGAAGGTCACGCTGATCGTGGAACTACTACCCGTCCCGTAGTTGGGCGTCGCATTCACGCGGGTTTGCTCCAATCCCGTGACCGTCACCGGCGGGCTGCCGGTCAGCGTTCCCTGGTAGGTC
Organism: uncultured Verrucomicrobiaceae bacterium; assembly: GCA_966696705.1. GTDB lineage: Bacteria > Verrucomicrobiota > Verrucomicrobiia > Verrucomicrobiales > Akkermansiaceae > Haloferula. Next base: position 8,248 of record CBKZPU010000171.1, read on the forward strand.
ACCAGGGTGTAAGGCGTGCCAAGCACGGGCGGTGTGGCCACGTGGACCGCGATCCCGCCGGCCGAGTGCGTGTAGTTGCCGGTGATCACCGGGCTGTCGTTCGCCGCGGTGTCGAGGCCGAGCAACAGCGAGCCGCCATTCTGGGTCAGCGAAGCGATCGTCGGGCTGGCGAGGCCCAGGCCGCCCGCATTCAAGGTGACCGGAATGACCGCGTCGATCGTGCCGGTGAGCCGCAGGTCGGCGGCTCCATCCTTGGTGAAGGCAAGGCCATTGCCCGTGGTGACGGCGAGCGACCCCGCATAGGTGCCGTTGGTGGTCTGATTGACCGTGAGGCCCGCTGCGACGCCTCCACCGGTGATGCTGCCGCCGGTGCCGCTGAGGCTTCCGATGCTGGATGCGCCGGCCCCGAGGGCGACGGCGCCGCCGTTCACGGTGAGGGGTGCCGCAGGATTCACCCATCCCGATGCATTCTGGAGCTGCAGGGTGGAAGTGGCGGTCGCGAGGGTGATGCCGCTGGTGGCGTCGATCGAGCCGGCGGACGTGACCCGGAGTTGCGACCTCGTGTTCAAGGTCACCGTGCCGCTGCCCAAGGCGTTCGCCGCGGCGACTTCGAGGAACAGCCGGCGGGCGTTGTCGGTCGTGTTGGTGCCCTCCACCGTCCAGTTGCCGGACAAGGTATTGCCGGCGTTGCTGACGGACAGGAACCGTCGCTCGCCGGTCTGTCCTTGCAGGGTTCCTTTCAGATCGACATTCGCGGTGCCGGAGAGCACTCCCTGCAAATTGAGGCGGTTGGTGAAGGCCGATGCGTTGTCGCTTTGGATCCGGAGGTTGACCGTTCCCGAGCTGCCGAAGTCGATCGCGCTCGTGACATTCCGGGTCACGTTGCCCCGCGCCGTGTTGTATCCTTGGAACGTGCTGCCATCCGCCAATGCCAGCGGCTTCAGGTTGGCGGTCACCGTCGTATTGCCCCCGTCGGAGGTATGGCGCAGCCGCAGGATGCCTCCGCCCTGCACGTCGAGGGCGTCGCCGCCGAAGGTGACCGAGGCCGCCACCGGCGAGTCCACCGTGAAGCCCGATGTCACCTGATAGGTTTGCCCGGCCGCGGGCGCGAGGCCATCCGACCACGTGGCGCCGGCATCCCAAGCGGCGCTGGCCACCGAAGTGACCTGCGCGTGCAGGGCCGGACCGAGAAGCACACAAGCGGGGGCAAGAAGGACAGGGATCTTCATTCGGGAGATACTTTTTGGTTCGAGGTCATGCCCGTCGAAAGCCGCCAACAACCGGCCTCCGAGTGGACATTTGTCGCACGATGCCAGCGAAATCCTGATCTTGAAGGACACGAGCGGTCGAAAATCTGCCAATTTCATCTTTGCAGAATCCGGCTGGCATTGTAGCCGGTCAGCCCATGCCAAGGATCGAGCGCAAGACGGCTGCCGAGCTGGCGGCGGACGCGGTCAAAGCGGAGATCGCCGCCGGGCGGTGGCACGGCCGGCTCCCCGGATCGCGCGTGCTGGCCGCCGAGATCGGGGTCAGCCAGCCGACGGTGGCGGCCGCGCTCGCCCTGCTCGTCGATGAAGGCTGGCTGGAGCCGGGTGGCGACCGGCGGGCCTTCCGGGTGACCCCCCGTGCTCCGGTGGCCGCGCAAGCACCGGTCCGGAAGCTCCCCCGTGCGATCGTCGCGACCCACGCCGACATCGGCGATCTGCCTCACACGACCCGGCGGGTGATCGAAGCGACCCGTGAAAAGCTCGGCCGCCGCGGCTGGGCGGTGGAGATCGTGACCTTCGATTTCATCCATGCCAAACGGCCACACCGGTCATGGGATCATCTGCTGCCGGTCGATCCCGAGGTGCCGGTGATCGCGGTTTTCGGCCGCCCGCCGATCGGCGAATGGGCGCTGAAGCATGGCGTGCGCATGGTCTTCCTCGGCGGCCTCGCCGGCGACCCGCGGATCCCCATGGTGGGCGTTCGCTCGGCCCTGCTCGCGGCGGAAGCGATGAAGCAACTGACCGCCCTGGGGCACCGCCGGATCGTGCTGCCGCTCTGCGACCGGCCACCCAGCTTCGCCGCCAGCCTGAAGGAGGCTGTTAGAACGGGTCTTGAAAGCGTCGGCGTCAGTTACGTGGCGTCGTACCACACGCCGGAAAGCCCCTACCAACGGCCCGAGGTCGTGTGGAACATGATGGAGTCGGCGATGGACCGCGCGGTGCCGACCGGCATCATTTTGTTAGATTGGAAGGAGCTGGTGACCGTGAGCTGCCTTCTAACAAAACGCGGGCTGCGGATTCCGGAAGACGTCTCGGTGATCCTGCTCAACGAACAAGTGGAAGCGGATTGGTTTGTCCCGAAGCTCGCTTGCTTCCGCTTTCCGGTGACGCGGATCGCGAGCCTGCTGACGCGATGGGTCGAAGGGCAGCCGCTGGATGAAAGCGCGCGTCTCCTTTCCGCGGACTTCGAGGCGCGTGAATCCCTTGCAGCACCGCCGGGAAAGTCCGCGTGAGGCCCATGCTTCAGCGCCGACGGGGCCCGTTGGGCTCACCTTTATACACAAGTCGATGGCAGTCTTTGTCCCGAACGGGACTGCGTAACGAAGCCCGGGGTTGCGAAGCTACCCCGGGTTCAGCGCGCGAGAGGAATCGCCTACGCCAATGGCGTTGTGGAAGATGGGGCCGCTTGGGCCGGCGCGCCATTCCACAACCTCTACGAGGTAACC
>CBKZPU010000172.1:0-10921 GCA_966696705.1 uncultured Verrucomicrobiaceae bacterium
TGCATGCTGGCGGGGAAGCCGGTGCGGAGCAGGCTCTTCACCGCCTCCCAGTCCGGCGCGCGGAACCAACGCTGCGGCACCCATTCCCTGATGTCCGGGTCGCGCAGGCACCACCAGATCATCCCGGCCAGCACGGCCGTGCGGGAAATGATCGTGGAGATCGCGGCACCTTCAAGACCCAGCGCGGGCATCCCGAGATTGCCGAAGATCATCACCCAGTTCAGGAAGATATCGAGAAAGACGCCCCCCAGTGAGATCCAGAAGACGGGCCAGGGACGGTTCATCGCATCGGCGTGATTCTTCACGACCATGGAAACCATCGCCGGAATCATCGAAGTCGCGATCAGCACGAAGAAGGTGGGAGCGATCGCCACCACTTGCGGGTCCTGCTTGAAGAGGTGCAGGAAGGGCAGCAGCGCGAAGGCCAGCCCGACCGTCAGCAGCCCGAGGACAAAGGTGATGTAGATGCCATGCCGCAGGGCGGCGCGGGCTGCGGCGGGTTCATTCGCGCCACGGGCCTGCGAAACGCGGATCGACACGGCCATCGACATGCCGATGCCGAGCATCATCGGCAGGTAGATGATCGTGTTCGCAAAGGACGAGGCGGCGAGCTGGGTGACGCCCAGCCACCCGAGCATCAGGGTATCGGAAAGGCCAATCAGCATCTGGCCGAGCTGGCCGATGATCAGCGGAATCGCCAGCCGGAGGGTGGTGCGGCTTTCGGCAAGGAGCAGAGAAGGAGTCATGGAGAATCGGAAAGAGAAACGTGGGGAAACAAAAAGCCCGCTGGCGGAGGCCAAGCGGGCGGGGACAGGCGGCGATCGCGTTTTATTTCCGATCCATCACGACATGTCCCCGCGGACGACGGCAAGGTCGTCAATCGCGGCGGGCATGCGGAACTTCTCCATAGGTTCGGGGACAGGGTTAGCGGCTGGCAGCCGCTGTGTCAAACTACCCGCTCACCCGGGCCAAGCGCCCACGAAAAAGGCGGCACTCCGCGAGGAGCGCCGCCTTGGGAAAAAATCTCGGAGTGCCGGGAATTACCAGCGACGGCCACCGCCGCCACCACCGTAACCGCCCTTGCCACCACCGCCGCCGCCACGGCGTTCGCCGTAGCCGCCGCCACCGCCACCGCCGCCACGGCGTTCGCCGTAGCCACCACCACCGCCACCGCGGCGCTCGCCGCCGAAGCCGCCACCGGAGCGCTCTTCACGCGGGCGGGCTTCATTGACGGTCAGGTTGCGGCCGCCGAAGTCTTGGCCGTCCAGACCCTTGATCGCGGCATCCATGGATTCCTTGCTGCCCATCGTCACGAAGGCAAAGCCGCGCGGGCGGCCGGTTTCGCGGTCCATCATCAGGGCCACATCGGTAACATCGCCGAACTGACCGAAGGCTTCGCGCAGGTCATCTTCGCTGGCGGAAAAGGGGAGGTTCCCCACGTACATCTTACTCATTTCTAATCGATTGGCCCGAAATCCTACTCTTCTTCGACTGTCCCCGAGGAACCGGGTTTCAGATCACCACCGAATGCAACCACCCGTCTGATGACCCTCCATGCCTTGAATCTGCCAGGTGGCGAGCGCGGGGTTACGGTGACTGGTTGAAATCAATCCACAAGCCCGGAATTTCAAAAAGAATACTTCGGGTTTCCACGCAATCGGACAAAAGAAACCGCGCGGAGGTCGCTGCGACATTGACCGCACGGGCGAACGACGCTACTGGTCCCTGCCCTCCGGGGCGTAGCACTTCATGAAATTGAGTATTCCCTTCGAGCGGGTGGACTGGATCAACACCGTCTTCCTCGGCATCATCACCTTGCTCGCCCTCATCGCCGCGCCGATCTTCCTTTGGCACCATGATGGCGGGGTCCTCCTGTGGAGCCTCTTTGCGTTCTACTGCATCGCCACCGGCATGAGCATCACGCTCGGCTACCACCGGCTGTTCTCGCACCTTTCCTTCAAGGCCAAGTGGCCGGTGAAGCTCTTCACCTTGGTCTTCGGTGCCTGTGCCTTTGAAAACTCGGCGCTGAATTGGTGCTCCGACCACCGCCGCCACCACAAGCACACCGACCACGACGACGATCCCTACGACATCTCGAAGGGCTTTTTCTGGGCCCACATCGGCTGGATTCTCTTCAAGACCCTGCCCGAGCCGCCGCTCGACAACGTCAATGACCTCCGCAAGGACAAGATGGTCATGTGGCAGCACCGCTGGGACAAGGCGATCGCCGTCTTGGTCGGCCTCGTGTTGCCTGCCGTCATCGGCTACTTCTTCGCCGGTGGCGCCATCGGGGCGCTCGGCGGTTTCCTGATCGTCGGCGTGCTGCGCGTCTTCTGCGTCCAGCAGTGCACCTTCTTCATCAACTCGCTCTGCCACACCATCGGCCGCCAGCCCTACTCGACCCGCTGCAGCGCCCGTGACAGCTTCGTGATGTCGCTCTTCACCTTCGGCGAGGGCTACCACAACTACCACCACGAGTTCCAACACGACTACCGCAACGGCGTGAAGGCGTGGAACTTCGACCCCACCAAGTGGGCGATCTGGGCACTGTCGAAAGTCGGCCTCGCCAGCGATCTGCGCCGCGTGCCCGCCACCAAGGTGCTGCTGGCCGAAATGGCCGAAGCCCGCCGCCGCGCCAACCAGGAACTGGAGCGTCTGCAAGCCCAAGGTGACCCGCTGCGCGACAAGGCAGTCGAGGCGATGAACGCCCTGATCGAACGCCTGAGCGCCAACTACCACGAACTCGAGAAGGCGATGGCCGACCGTGTCGATCTGTCCCGCAAGGCGCTGCGCCGCTGGAGCAAGGAGACCCGGGAAATGCTCAATCACCTCGCCGAGATCCGCCGCGGCCGCGAGGTGGCGGCCTGATCGAAAGCACGATTTTCAAGAGAGGCCGTCCGGGAAACCGGGCGGCCTTTTTCATTTCAGGCAGGCCACGTCCAATCGATCAGGCGAATGCTTGGGACTTGGAAGTTTCGGTCCGCTCCCTAGGGTTTGCGCCCAATGGAGCCGCTGAGCGTCGATGGCAAATTCTTCCGGGCCGGAGGAAGGCGCTGCGACGTCCGGGCGGTGACCTACGGCCCCTTTCCGGGCGGCTGGCCGGCCGACTTCACGGCCGATTTTGAAAGGATCGCAGCGGCCGGCTTCAATGCGCTGCGACTCTACGAAATGCCGGACCGGCGCTTGCTCGATGCCGCACTGGCGCACGGCCTGCGCGTCTTGGGCGGCCTGCGCTGGCCGCAGGCGGTCGATTTCCTCAAGGACGACCGCGTCATGTCCGCCGCCCGGGTCTCGCTGGCGGAGAGCCTGCGCGCCGCGGAAGGCCACCGGGCGCTGGCCGGGGTCTTCATCGCCAACGAGGTGCCCGCCGATCTGGTCCGCTGGATGGGGCCGGTGCGCGTGCGGCAGGAACTCGAGCACTTGATCGCGCTCGGCAAGGAAATCCGGCCGGACCTGCTGTGGTGCTACGGCAACTATCCCAGCACTGAGTACCTCGAACCGGAGAACGCCGATTTCACAGCCTTCAACGTCTATCTGGAGGACGAGGCCGCCTTCCGCAGCTACCTGCGGCGGCTGCATCACATCGCCGGCGACCGGCCGGTGATGATCTCGGAGTTCGGGCTCGATTCGCGGCGCAATGGCACGGCGAAGCAGGCCGATGCACTGTCTTGGGCCATTCGCATCGCTCGCGAGGAGGGCATGGCCGGCATGACCGTCTATGCCTGGAGCGACCGCTGGTGGAACGCCGGCATGGAAGTGCCGGATTGGGACTTCGGCCTGATCGACCGCGCGGACCAGGAGAAGCCAGCGCTCGCGGCGGTGCGGGAAGCTTGGAAAGAGGGTGGATGGCAGACGGCAGATGGCGGATTCTCGGTCATCGTCTGCACCCGGAATGGCGCCTCGCGGATCGCGTCCTGCCTCGCGGCATTGGAAAAGCAGACCTTGCCGGCCCACGAGATCATCGTCGTCGATGACGGCTCCACCGATGGTACTACGTTTCTCGTAGCGAGCCGTTTCCCCAGGGTGAAATTGCTGACGCTGGAACCCGGCGGCCTGAGTGCCGCGCGCAATGCCGGCGCCGAAGCCGCCACCGGGGAAATCCTCGCCTTCACCGATGACGACTGCGAGGCGGACGAAGGCTGGCTGGCGGGGCTGGCCGGTGCCTTTGCGAAAGGCTGGGATGCCGCCGGTGGCCCGAATCTTCCGCCCCCGCCGCGGACGGACGCCGAGGCCATCGTCACCGCCGCTCCTGGCGCGCCGAGCCACGTGATGCTCGACGATTCCGAGGCCGAGCACCTGCCGGGCTGCAACCTTTCCGTACTACGGACGGCGTACTTCGACATCGGCGGCTTCGATCCCCAGTTCACCACCGCGGGCGACGACGTGGACTTCTGCTGGCGGCTGCGCGACAAGGGCTACCGCCTCGGCTTCGCGCCGACCGCCTTCGTCTGGCACCACCGCCGCCCCTCTTTGCGCGGCTTCCTGCGGCAGCAGATCGGCTACGGCAAGGCCGAAGCCCTGCTCATCGCGAAGCACCCGCAGCGCTTCACCGCCGCCGGCGACGCGAAGTGGGACGGCTTCATTTACTCCGGCGGCCCGGTGCGCGCAGTGGAAGGCTCGATCATCTACTTCGGCCGGATGGGCCAAGCGGGATACCAGGGTGTGACCGACCGCATGCAACCGCTGCGCCCGCTCGATCCCCAGTTCAACGACTTCGTCAGCCGCGAACGCCTCCGCCTGCTGGAGTGGCTGCAGCCAAGACTGCGGGCATGGTTCCGCTGCCGGCATTGGCGGCTCGCCGGCAACGGGGCAAAGGCACCGGAGCTTCCGCGGCCCGATACCGAGTTCTCGATCTGGTCCGAGGAAGGAAAGACCCGCGACGCCTTCCTCCAACAGCTCCTCGCCGACGGCTGGAAAGCGGGCGGCGGCACCGATGCCTGGGACGTGGAAAAGAACGGCACCCGCCTGCTGCTCGCCACCGAGCGCGGCGATGGCGTGGGCAAGCGCACGCTGGTGCGTGTGTGGGGAGACGCGGACCTACTTCCCTTCTGCCGGAGCTGACGCCGGCAGGGGCTCAAGTGAGCCGCGATTTACATCCACCTGATACCATCGCTTTGCCGATCGAATGTAAATGGCCGCCTGCTTGCCGTCCCGCGACAGGGCCATGTTCGATCCGGACGCGCAGTCCTCCAGTTCGTCCCATTTCAGCGAAAAATGCCTCTCATAGGCATCGGCATTCGGCACGCGAATCACATTTCCCCAGCCGCTGCCGCCGGTCCGGCTGAGTTCGACCAGCAAGTGCTTTTCGAGAGGCAGGATCTCATGGGCACTCAACCCGGAGCTGTTGCTCTCGCTCGTTTCCTGCACTGCCAAGGGCCAGATCCGGGTGGCATTCAGCACGAACGGGGTCTCATCCCAATCGCCTGTTTCGATCGAGCCCTTCCACAGATCGCCGTGACAGGTGAAATAGAGATTACCGGCCGGATCGAAGACCGGAGTGGTCGCGTAGGTGGCGCGGCGATTGAAGACCTTGCCGGCCTTCTGCGGTTGCTTGGGATCGAGCACCCACCATTCCGGCTCGGCATCTTCGCGGGAAGTGGTGACAAGCACACGGCCGCCTTTGGGATCGCACGCGACATCGTCAACGGTCAGCTCGGCAGGAGCGCGCCAGATCTCCTGCCATGCGCCGGTGGCGGGATTCCAACTCATGACCCGCTGGCCACCGGCCAAGAGCAATGCGTCCGCCGTGGCCGCGAGCCCGACGTACTCGACTTGAAAATCCTCGGGAAATTTCAGCTCGCTCTCGGTGCCCTTGGACAGGTCCAGCAGCAGCACGCCGCTGTCACCTTGGCGAGCCACGCGTTTGCCGTCCGGTAGAAAAGCAGCGGAGCCAGCAAGGAGCGCGGGCGAAAGCAGCAACGCGAACAGCAACGATTTCATCGTAGGATAGCCAAGCAGACCGCTGCGCCGCCGTCGAGAATGGGAACGCGGCGGCCTTGCAGCTCCTGCGCCGGGCCGCTACAGCCGGGGCATGGGTTTGCGGACGAGCGACTTCCACTACGACCTGCCGCCGGAGCTGATCGCCTCGCGGCCGCTGGAGGAGCGCGCGGCCTCGCGGATGATGGTGGTCCACCGCGACTCGGGAAGGATCGAGCACCGGATGTTCCGCGATTTCCCCGAATACCTGCGGCCCGGCGACCTGCTGGTACTGAACGACACCAAGGTGATCCCGGCGCGGGTGTTCTCCGATGACGGCAAGATCGAGCTGCTGTGCCTCGACCGCCTCTCGCCGGTCGAGTGGCGTTGTCTGGTGCGACCGGGCAAGAAGATGCGCGCCGGCAAGACCGTGGTCGTCGGCGGAACTACTGGAACCGTAGTACATGTCTTCGACAATGGCGACCGGCTGATCCGCTGGGACGCCCCGGTGGACCTCGACCGCCATGGTCACCTCGCGCTGCCGCATTACATGAACCGCGAGGATGAGGTGGCCGATCGCGAGCGTTACCAGACGGTCTTCGCCCGCGAGGAAGGAGCGATCGCCGCGCCGACCGCGGGACTGCATTTCACGCCGGAGATGTTAGAAAAGATCCCGCATGCGTTCCTGACGCTGCACGTCGGCGTTGGCACGTTCCGGCCGGTGCAGGTGGAGACGCCGGAGGAGCACGAGATGCACTCGGAGCGGTATTTGCTTTCGAAGGATACGGCCAATCGGGTGAACGGGGCAGGACGAGTGATCGCCGTCGGCACCACGGCGACGCGGGTGCTGGAGCATCTCGGAAAGAGCGGCACGGGCACCCGGCTCCTGGAAGAGGAACAGCGCGGCGAGACGGACATCTTCATTTACCCGCCGTACCAGTTCCGGGTGATCGACGGATTGCTGACGAATTTCCACCTGCCGGAAAGCACCTTGATCATGCTGGTGAGCGCCTTCGCCGGCCGCGAGCTGGTGATGGAGGCCTACCGCGAAGCGGTGCGGGAACGCTACCGCTTCTACAGCTACGGGGACTGCATGCTGCTGGTGTAGCGTGGTCCGCACACTCCGTGTGCGGATCGCCCGTTGTGGAAGCAATCGACGAAGGCCGCCGCCAGAACTGCTTCAACCGCACTCGGAGAGTGCGGACCACATTCGGCTGGTGATGAAGACCTGCGCGAGGATCAGGCGGAGAACCAGTTCTGCACGCGCAATCCTTGAACACGACTGAAGTGCCCTTCGTTTCTCGTGGAAAGAATCAGCCCGTGTTCAAGCGCGGTGGCTGCGATCCAACAGTCTTCGTTGCCGATGGTCTGGCCCGACTTCTCGAGCCCTGCGGCAAGATCCGCGGCACGAAGATGAATCGCCGCATCCAACGGAAGCCATGTCACCGTCGGAATCAGTTCCTCGCACAGTCGTTGCCAGAACGCCTTGGCGTCATCGCGAAGCATCGCCCCGTAGCGGAGTTCGAAGAGCGTCACCTCGCTGGCGAAGCAGTCTTGTTGATCCAACAGCTCCGCCTTCGCCACCACGCCGGAATCCGGTCGCTTGCGGATGAGCTCGCTGAGGACGTTGGTATCCAGCAGGTACATTACGCGAAAGAATCGCGCTTTCGTTGCTCCGCGGCACGGGTGCGTCGCTCGTCGAGCTGGCGTTGAAAATCGTCCCTGTCGTCCAACCACCCGCGGATTTCGGAAAGCTTGCGCGGCGAGCCTCCCGGGCCCGCGAGGGGAACGAGCCGCGCCACCGGGAGATTACGACGGCAAACAAGCACTTCCTCCCCCGCCTCGGCCATGCCGACGTACTCGGACAGCCGGGCTTTCAGGTCGGCGATGTTGATCATCGTGCTCATGGTCAGATTGTTGGTCATGTCGTCGATCGTGTCAAACCGCTTGCCACAAGCGACCCGGGGCTGTTTCCTCCGCCTGCTGTCAGGGGCCGTGGAGGTTCGGCAGGCGAATCCCGCCAGGCCTTGATCGGAGCAACGGTAGTTTGTCCGGGCTTGCCGCGGTTCCCTGGCAGCACTTTTTCTTTCTCTCCAGCGCCAACGGCGCGAGAGCCCTCAGTCCGGGGCCACCGGCCGGGTTATCTCATGTAGGCGGTCTATGACCGTCGCTGGTTGGCGGTCACAAGCCGCATCGTGGGGGCATGTTTCCGGCTTCACAAGGATGCGGCCCATGCCGCCAAAATCCGACGGTCATAGACCGCCGCTACATTCCCGCAGCAGCGCTACTTGAGCGCGGCGGCCAGGGGCGAGGGCGAAAGGTCATCCGGCGTGGGCCCCGCGAGTTCCGCGAGCGTTTTCGCGGGCTCCAAGCGATTGAGCGGGAACAAGCTGTAGCCCGACCCGATATCGATGCCATCGCCGCAGCGCATCTCGAAATGCAGGTGCGCGGGGTAGAAGCCATTCGCGGTGCCGACCGTGCCAATCCTCGTCCCGCGAGCCACCAGCGCGCCGGCGGCCCCGTCGATGCGATCGAGATGGGCATACATCGACTCCAGCAAGCGCCCGTCGCGGTCGCGATGCGCGATGATGACGGTCTTGCCCCAGCTTGGCGAAGCTTCGCCGGCGAAAACCACCAGCCCATCGGCCGCGGCGAAAACGGGATCGCCAAGATCGGTATTCTGGCCGCCGATGCCATTGAGGTCATCGCCGGTGTGATGACCGCCGCGGCCCGCGTTCATCTCCCAGAATTTCTGCGAATTGTAGGTCAGCGCCCCGTGCTCGGAGCCCAGCGGACTTTCAAAACGGGTGGCCGCAGGAATCTCCGCGAGCTGCCACGCGGTGAACTGATGCAGTCGATAGCGCGGCTGCCCATTGGCCGGCAGCATGAGCGGCGCATCGGCATCCTGAAAGCCGGTGAGCGCTTCGATCGGCGGCACCACCGGCGGGCGATCCTGCCACAGCGCGATGCCGAGCATGCCGGCCGCGGCTGTTAGAAAGATCAACGTCGAACGCGCGGCCATGAAGGGGTCAGTCGAAGTCGAGGTAGATCTCGGCGCGGCGGTTGACGCGGCGGCCTTCGGGATTGTCCGCGCCGCTTTCGGTGAAGTTCGGCCGGCGCGGCTGCGACTGACCCTTGGCCAGCGTGATGACCTGGTTTTCCGCGACGCCAACTTTCACCAGATAGTCCTTCACCACATTCGCGCGGCGGAGCGAAAGCTTGTCGTTGTACGGCTCGGTGCCGAGCGCATCGGTGTGGCCGGAAAGCGTGAGCTGCTTGTCGGGGTCCGTCTTGAGGATCTGCGCGACGATATCGAGCTGCCGCTCCGTGCGCGGGGCGAGCGTGTCCTCATCGAAGCCAAAGTAGAGCACCAGCGTGTCGCCGCCTTTCGGATTCTTTACCAGCGGCGTGTAATAGACATCGCCCCCCGCCACGCGCTTGGCGTAGTCGGCCAGCAATTGGTCGAGGTTGATGTCGGAGACGCGCCAATGGCCGTTCTTTTCCGGCTGGCGCAGGACCATGGAAAACTCGGCCGCGTCGGTGCCATCGGCCGCCACCACCCGGGCGATGTAGCCGCAGGTATCCTCCCGCTGGAACATCGCGCGCAGCGGCTTGTCGGGGCGCAGCTTGTAGTTGCCGTCTTCGAAGAGAATGCAAAGGCCCGCGATCTTTGCGTCGGACACGGTGGAGGAATCGACGAACTCCTTCGCCACCTCGAACTGCTGGTGCAGCGTCGCCTGCAGGAAGGCATCGGCGATGCCGAGCGCATCGACCAGCACGGCCTTTGGCACCGGCTCGCCGGGACCGGGCGGCAGCACCAGCGATTGGACCGACCACTTGCCGGCCTCTTGCTGGAGGTCGAAGAAAATCCGGTCGCGGCCGGCTTCCACGCCATCGAGCCACAGCGCCCAGCGGGCGCGCTTGTTGAGCTCGAGCTCGCCGACTTCCTGCACCGCATTCGGCTTGCGCAGCTTCGGGGCTTGGGTCGCGAGCTGGGCCAGCCGCTTGCGCGTGCCATCGTCGAGCGCCTGCTTGCCGATCAACTGCCCGAGCTTTTCAAAGTCTCCGGTCTCCAGCGCGGTGCCGATCTTGCCCAGCAACTCGGCCGGATCCACCGCGGCGAGGCCCACGCCGGCATTCGCCAGCGCCGCTTCCGGATCGACCGGGCCATCGACGACCGACTCTTTCTGGTTGGCCGGGATGGTCTCCGGCGTGGGTGCCGGCTTCTTTTCCTCCACGACCGGTGCGCTCGGCGGCGGCGGTGGCGCCGGTTTCCCACGATAGACGTAAAGAGCACCCACGGTGGCGGCCAAGGCGATGGCCCCGGCGAGGAAAGCGAGCGGAAAGCGGGAATCTTGCATGGATGGCGGCGCGCCTGAACGGCGCAAGGAAAGGGATGCCCCTTCAACGTGCAGCCGACAACCGCTTTATCCCCGGATCAACGTTCGGGATTCTCCGGGCTCGCTTCTTCCTTGCGCGGCAGCACCGGCAAGTTCGCCATCAAGTGCTGGCCGTTCCGGAATAGATGCACGGTGGTCGCCTGCACCGCGGCGGAGGCGGAGAGGTAGAGATAGAATTCGGTCGAGTTTGAAATGCGGCTCTCGTTGACCCCGAAGATCAGGTCGCCGGGGCGGATGCGATTGCCCGCCAGACCCTCCGGCCGGACGCGGACGGCCACCACGCCGCTGAAGCCACGCAGGCGTTCCTGCGGCGTGAGGTCGCGGACGTCGAGGCCGATCGCCGTGAGGATTTCTCCGGTGTCACGGGTCTTGCCCTGCATCATCTGCGGCATCTCGACGGTCTCGGTCTGGCTTTCCGAAATGGTCGCCTCAAGGCTGATCTCGGAGCCTCCGCGCCAGACGCGCATTGGCACCTTTTGGCCCACGCGGGTGCGCTGGACCAAGTTGATGAGCTGGGTGGTGCTGCGGATCTCCCTGCCGTCGAAGGACAGGATCACGTCGTTCTCCTTGAGGCCCGCCTTCTCCGCCGGCGAGTCGGGACCGAC
>CBKZPU010000173.1:0-10676 GCA_966696705.1 uncultured Verrucomicrobiaceae bacterium
GAGCGCGCGCCTTCACGACATCAAGGCGAAGATCGAGGGCGCGAAGGAGCTTTACCTCGTCGTTTCCGACAACGGCGACATGGCTTTCGACTGGGCCGACTGGATCGAGCCGAAGATCTTCTTCAAGGACGGCACGTCGAAGGATCTCACCGAACTCCCATGGACCTCCGCCACCACCGGCTGGAGTGACGCGAAAGTGGGCAAGAGTGCCGGCGGCCAGACGCTGACGATCGACAAGAAGACCTACGAGAAGGGCATCGGCACGCATGCCGCGTCGGTGATCGTTTACCAGCTTCCGGAAAACGTGCGCGGCTTCACTGCCAAAGTCGGCATCGATGACGGTGGCATGTTCCAGAACGGCAAGACACAGGCCTCCGAGGTGAAGTTCGCGGTCTATACCGAGAAGCCCCCGGTCCCCGGTGAGCAAGGCGACACGCTGGTGCCGGAAGACCTTTTCTCGACGCCGGACAACAACCTCGAAGTCACCGTGTGGGCAACCACGCCGATGCTGAAGAACCCGACCAACATCGACTTCGATGCCGAGGGCCGGCTCTACGTCGCCGAGGGCGTGAACTACCGCCATGCCAAGGGCGCGAGGCCGGAGGGCGATCAGGTGGTGATCCTATCCGACACCGATGGCAATGGGCAGGCGGATACCACCGAGGTCTTCGCGCAGGACAAGAACCTCGAGTCGCCGCTCGGCGTGGCGGTTCTCGAAAACAAGGTCATCGTTTCCCAGCCGCCGGACCTGATCGTCTATACCGACGTGAACGGCGACCGGAAGTTCGACCCCGCCGTGGACAAGCGCGAGGTGCTGCTGACCGGCTTCAATGCGCGCCAGCACGACCACTCGCTGCACAGCGTGACCGTCGGCCCCGATGGCCTGTGGAATTTCAACAACGGCAACTGCGGCGCGATCTTCACCGACAAGTCCGGCAAGACTTTCCGCATCGGCAGCGGCTACTACAAGGATGGTGGCGGCACTTGGTATCAGGATGTCCGCGCCATCGCCGGGCAGCCGAGCGATGACGGCAATGTGTGGGTCGGCGGCTTCTCCGTCCGCATGAACCCGGACGGCACCAACGCCCGCATCGTCGGCCACAACTACCGCAACTCGTATGAGCAAGCGCTGACGTCGTTCGGCGACATGTTCCAGAGCGACAACGACGACCCGCCGGCCTGCCGCGTGGCCGAGGTGATGGAGGGGGGCAATGCCGGCTTCTCGTCCGCCGACGGCAAGCGCTCGTGGGCGGCCGACCGCCGCCCGGGCCAAGACGTGCCGACCGCCGAGTGGCGTCAGGAAGATCCCGGGACGATGCCTTCGGGCGATGTCTATGGCGGTGGTTCGCCGACGGGTGTCGCGTTCTATGAAAATGGCGCGCTTGGCGACAAGTGGCAGGGACTGCTGCTCGCCTGCGAGGCGGGCAAGAATGTCGTCTTCGGCTACCTGCCGGTGCCGGATGGCGCGGGCTTCAAGCTCCAGCGCATCGACTTCCTGACTTCTAATAAGGAGAAGGAATTCGCCGGCTCCGACTTCCTGGGTGGCAAGGCGAGCGGCGAACTCAAGACGCTCTTCCGCCCGGCCGACGTGACCGTCGGTCCCGATGGCGCGCTCTACGTTGCCGACTGGTTCGACCCGCGCGTCGGTGGTCACGGCACGATGGACAAGGGCGGTTCCGGCACGATCTATCGCATCGCGCCGAAGGGCTTCAAACCGGTGGTGCCGAAGCTCGACCTGAGCACCACCGAAGGCCAGATCGCCTCGTTGAAGAGCCCGGCGGTGAATGTCCGCAACAGCGGTTTCGTCCGCCTCAAGGCGCAAGGCGAGAAGGCCGTGCCGGCCCTCGTCGAATTGCTCAAGGACAAGAACCCCTACATCGCGGCCCGTGCGGTGTGGTTGCTCGCCCAAGTCGGACCGTCCGGCGAGAAGGTCGTCTCTGACTTGCTTTCGTCCGACAACGCCCGCACCCGCCTCGTCGCCTGCCGTGCGGTGCGCGCCGCCGGTGGCGATGTCGTGAAGCTCGCCGAAAAGATGGCCGCGGATCCTTCCCCGATGGTCCGCCGCGAGATCGCCCTGTCGCTACGCGACGTGCCGGCGGACAAGGCGCTGCCGTTCCTCGTCACCATCGGTGAGAAGTTCGATGGCAAGGACCGCGCCTACCTCGAAGCCTTCGGCCTCGGCTGCTCCGGCAAGGAGGCCGCGGTGTACGATGCCCTTCGTGGCAAGGTCACCGCTTCACCCGAGATGTGGACCGATGCCTTCGCTTGGCTCGCGTGGCGCCTCCATCCGCCGCAGGCCGTGGCCGATCAAAAGGCCCGCGCGCTTTCGAGCAAGCTTAGCCCGGAGCAGGAGAAGCTCACGCTGACCGCGCTCGGCTTCACCAACAGCGCCGCCGCTGCCACCGCGATGATCGAACTCGCGAACACCGCCAGCTTTGCCCGGAAGGATCTCGCCAACTGGTGGGTGAACAACCGCAAGGGCAACCTGTGGAAGCCCTTCAACGTGGACGGCATCCTCAAGGCGATGGGCCAGGATCCGGCGAATGTGAAGCTGGTTGGCGTCGAAATGCCACCCGAGCCCCCGAATGCTCCGAAGCTTCCCCCGGCTGCCGAAATCGCGAAGCTGCAGGGCGATGCCGCCCGCGGCAAGGGATTGGTGGCCTCCTGCTACATGTGCCACCGCATCGGTGATACCGGCACCGATTACGGCCCGGACCTCACCAGCTTCGGCAAGCAGCAGCCCGCGGAGGTGATCATTCAAGCCATCGTCAACCCGTCCGCCGACGTCTCGCACGGTTACGACGGCACCGAGATCAAAACCAAGGATGGCATCACCATCATGGGCATGGTGCTCAGCGAAGGCGACCCGGTCATCGTGAAGTGCATTGGAGGTCAGACCCAGACCATCGCCAAGTCGCGCATCGCGAGCATGAAGAAGATGGAGAAGTCGCTGATGTATGCGCCGTCGCTGATGGGTCTGAACCCGCAGTCGGTGGCCGACATCACGGCCTACTTGAAGAGCCTGTGATCAATGCCTGATTGATTGGTCAAAACAGAGCCCGGCATCCTCAGGGGTGCCGGGCTTTTTTCATGAGGTGCGCCTGCATTCGGCCCTGCGGAGCCACGATTACTCGTTGTCGCGTTCCTCGAGTTGCTTCTGCATCAGCTCGCCGGTCTCGTTTCCTTCCATGCTGCCGTCCGGATTTCTCAGGATGTAGTCGAAGGCGTCGGCCAGTTTCACGGAAACATTCGCGCCGGCTTTGAGCTCCTCAATGTGGAAGGGCGAGTTCTGCAGCGAGCCGCTGAGCACATCGTCATCGCTCCACTTCAGTACCTCCACCCACATCCATTCGGAACCTTTGTCGTCGCGCGGGAAGGGGCCCTTGACCATCAGGTTCGATCCCACCGGGAGACCCTTGCGGAACTTCTCCTTCATGGCGGTGAGCTTGCGGCGCGCTTCTTCGGAGACCTTCTTGATCGCTTCGTCGTGTTTGACATGGACGAGCTCGTCCTTCGCGCCCCAGAAGCGTTCGAGAAGCTCCGACCGGCGCTCGTCCTCGTTGGCCCCCTTGCCATGGCGGAAGTCGAGCGCCACTTGCGCGTTGTCCGGATCTCCATCGTCCGGTGTGCCGCGCATGATCGCCAGCTCCGCCTTGCCGGTGCCCTTGTCGATTACATCTGCCCGGTAGTCCTTGGCGAGCGACGCAGGCAGAGTGTCAAGGGTGAGGGAGAGGCGCGTGGGATCCTTCAGCACGGAGTTCGTGGCGATGGTTTGGCAGAACACGTTGATGAGGCTAACGACGGACTTGTTTTCGGATTTCACCGAGCGCTCGACCGCCACATCGGGCAGCGCGAACTTTTCCATGCCCAAGGTGACCGAGCGGAGGTGGCCGGAGTCGCCATTCTGGTAGCTGTGGATGGTGACTTGGCTGCGGATGTCCGGGATTTCATCATCGCCCCACGCATCAATGCGGCGCCTCTTCCAAGCATCGCGGTGAAAGCACTCGCGGGTCAGGCTGTCCCAGATGTGCGCTTTCGTGGCTACCGCGAACTCATGAGCCACCTTGTTGAAGGCCTTGGCCCGCTTCCACAGACCGTCGACAGGCGTGACCAGCACGGCGACGGAGGCGCGGGACGTCTTCTGGAGGGCGTTGATGTCTTCGTCCTTCAGGCCACGGCCAGAATGCTTGAAGTAGCTCGCCTCCGGCACCGGGTATTCTTTGAGTGGCGCTTTTTCTTCCATCAGCACGATGAAGGGCGGCTCGGTCGCATCGTCGAAATTCTCGAATACCGGCGTGCCCTTCATCTCCCTCTCCACCGCCTGGCGCAGTGCCTCCATCGGTGGGACCGCGGGATCGGGCGAATAGTAGAAGACCACGCCGATGCCCGCGCCCTTGCCGCGCAGGTCGCCCTTCGGCTGGAAGTTGTTCGTCTTGGCCTTCGCGATGGACGCGGCGATCTCCTCGCCGGTGATCTTGATGGAGCACTCCTCGCCCTTGTCCTGGAGGATCTTCCCGGCGAGCAACGCGTTGGTTGGACCGAGAATGGTGAAGTGATCCGCGCCCTTGGCCACGGTGAAGCTCAGCTTGCCATTGCGGTTCTGATTCTTCTTCCGAAGGGCTTCGAGCGAGTCCGCATTGCCTTCTTCGCCCTCCATGACCAGCGTGGTGCAGGAGATATCCTCGAGGAATTGGATGGGTGCGCGCAGTCGCTGTTCCTGGGCCTCCTTCAGATCGTAGGGGAGCACTTTCCGCCCATAGCCCGCAGGATCCTCCACCGGCCCGAAGGCGAAGACCGCGCGCAGACGACCCTTCGGAGCGGCCTCCGCGGCCAGCAAGGCCAGCGTGCCGCCGGTGCTATGGCCGCCGAGGTAGATCCGCTGGGAATCGACCCATGGCAACTTGGCTGCGTGCTCGACCGCTGCCAGCACGTCATCCACTTCGCCATAGAAGCCTTCCTTGTGGCCGGGGTTGTCATTTCCGCCGCGCAAT
Organism: uncultured Verrucomicrobiaceae bacterium; assembly: GCA_966696705.1. Classification (GTDB taxonomy): domain Bacteria; phylum Verrucomicrobiota; class Verrucomicrobiia; order Verrucomicrobiales; family Akkermansiaceae; genus Haloferula. Next base: position 4,992 of record CBKZPU010000173.1, read on the forward strand.
GAAGGATACATCATTGCCAGCCCCGCCTTGCGATAGGCGGCAGCGGATTGATCGTTGTCGATCGGCATGTCTTCCCATGCCACTTCCGAGATGCTGTTGCTGAAGCCGCCAACGAGCCAGATCACCAACGGGTGTTTCTTGCCGTCCTTCGGCGCGGGGCTGAGATACGCGGCCAGTTTTCCCGCGGGAGACGTGTAATTGATCTTCTCGAACAGGTCCTTTGGAGGCGCGGGTGCGGGCTCGTCTTCGGATTCTTGCTTAATCAGCTTCGTGACATGACCCTCGCGAGCCTTCTTCAGGGCGGAGGGTGCGGCAGGCTCGGCGGCGGCAAGTCCCAGCGTCACCGCGGGCGCGGCCAAGATCGGGAAGATGAGTCTTCGCATGTGGACGACATTGCCGTCGTCGATCGAGAACTGGCAAGCGCCGACGATTCCGATGAGTGCCGCCAGGACTGCGTCGAGTTGCATGGTGGTCCGCCATCTGGCTCATGCCGGCAGCGGAGGACAATTCAATTTGGGTCGCGGCCCTTTGAGCAGGTATCTCACCAAGCGCAGCAGCAGGACCGCGAAGACAAACTCGAATCCGAGGATCAACCACACGGCACCGGTGAGGGGACCACGCTTTGCCGGTTCGCCACCGCCGCTCAAGGAGAGCTGATGGAGGATCGCCGTTTCCGCGAAATGCGGGGCGTGCTCGAGGTCGGAAACCATGCGTGGCAACAGCAGCGATCCATCCGGCAGTGGGATGCTGCCGGCAATCATCTCCCCACCGAGCATCCCCGCTTTCTCATGGTCGCCATGAAGGCGGGTGGAGCCGATGCCGAGTCCGGTGGCTCCGGTGCCGAACCCCCACAGCACCGGCCCTGAGTCGGCGTCGATGTAGAGTTCGGGATGTTTCGAGCCGCGCGGAAACTCGCGCCAGCCCGCGGCGAAGCGACCGACCTGCCAGAAATCGCCCACCAATTTCTGATAGAGCACATCGGCCGCCGCGGGATCGAGATCGCGGGCGTAGGAAAAGAAGAAACCATTGGTGCAGCCGCGCGACGGCCCCAGGGATTTGCCGCTCGTTGCGATGGCCATGTAGGGTGGCAGGTCGCCGGCGAAGTTCGCAACCACGCGGTGGAAGGCCCGCTTGGCCCAGGCTTCGCGCGATGGATCCGCCCGCCGGATCATCGCGATGCCCGCCACGACGTCGGCGGGAAAGCATTGCTCGGGGTAGTCATCGACCAAGCCGCAGGCGGAGGCATCGATGTCCGAGGCGAGGTCGTCGGTGAGTTGCTTCAGGAACGGCAGGTGCTCCACCTCTCCTGTTAGTTGGTGATGGGCCGCGAGCGAGCCGATGACGAGCATGCGGTAGAAGCAGTTCGGGTCGTCGAGGTAATCTTCGCCCCAGTAGTTCTTCACCCAAGAGGCATGGCCGGGATCGAGGATGATGCGCGCGCAGGCCTCGATGGCGTCCTTGCCCGTTTCCCTTGGCGGGCGTTTTGCCAGCGTCGGGTCGGCCTCCCACTGCGCTTGCAGGTTTTCCGTGGCGAGCAGGTAGAAGAACGCGCCATAGACCGGGGACTCGGTGGCCGTGATTTGATTGGCGCGCAGCGTTTCCGCCACGCCCGAGGCGATGCGCCGCTCCACGTAACCGGGCAAGCGACGGGAAAGGGAGGCGTGGAGATTGAAGGCGTACGTGGAAGGCGCGGCGGATCGAAGGCCTCGGTCCGTGAGAAGATACCACGTCGTCTTCGCAAACGGGAATACCACGAAGGCCAGCGTGGGAATCAGGATCAGGATGCCGAGGGTGCGCAGGACCAACTTCTTCATGCTAGAGCTGAGAAAGCCGCCCAAGCGCGGACTTGCCATGAGGCGTGCGTGAAAAAGCGGTGAATGGCGAACTTCTTCGTATCGCTACAACGCCGCGCGAGTCCTTGCCACCAGCGTGGAATCCGGGGCAGACGAGCCTTTCAACCAATGCACGCTGGCGGCGAGGAAGCGGTTGCGGAATGCCGGCGACAGCGCATGCCAGTCCTCGATGATGGCGCTGCTGAACTTGTAGTCGTGCGAGTCGGTGCCCTTCAGGTAGATCAGCCGTTGCGCGGCATCGACGAAGGTCTTGGGATCGCCACCGGCATCGAGGTAAGCGAGCGTCTGCCGCGCCGCCATGAGGCGATCTCCCATCAGGCCGGAGAAGATCTCCTCCACGGCCTCCGGGCCGGAGTGGCCATCGGGCAGCGGCTCGAAGGTATCGATCTGCACGCCATCCCTGGCGCCGGCATCGTCGCGGAAGAGCGGGAGGAAGGAAGCATTCTGGAGCATCAGGAAGCGGCGTGTGGCGTCGTTGGCCGCGTGATGGAAGGCGTAGTGCAGCGCATTGGTGGTGGTGCAGGCATGCAGCGCCACGATGCCGGGCTTGCGCATTAGCAATTCGGCGGCGGCTTGAAACATCGCGTCCCACACGGGCTGCGGGCTGGCACCGGCATTGATGAGTTCGATCACTTTCGCCGCGGTGTCGTCCCAAGTGCCGCTGCGCAGGGTGGACAGCATTTCGGCGGCTGCCTCGGGGCGGTTTTCGCCGCCATTCCACGTGGCACGCAGCTCCTTGAGTCGCTCCTGGTTCTTCCGCCCCGGACGGTCGGCGAGGGCATCGCGTTCGGCGGGATTCCCATTGTCGTGTGCAAGCAGGGCGTAGGAAAGCGAGCGCAGAACCGGCTCGGCATGCTGCCAGCCGATGACATGCAGCAGCCGCCACGAGTTGGCGACGTAGATCGCCTTGTGGCCGATGTCGCGGTAGTCGCGGGCGCCGTAGCGACAGAAGAGATCGAAGGCCGCTTGCGTGTCGCCACCGCGCGCCAAGGCGGCAGCGGCGGTGTCGGCGCAGGAGGTGTCCCACGAGTCCATGCCCATTGAGAACGCTGCCGCCGCGCGGTCGGCTGACGGCACCGCGGGTTCATAGACGCTTTCCATGGTCCAATCGCCGGACTGCTTGTCGCGGGCTTGCGAGGACTTGAACTGGTCGAGCGCCCAGAAGACCGGCAGCCAGCGATCCGAATCGGGGGCGTTCAGGCTGGCGAGGTGGGCGGAGTTCACCACCAGCACGGCGTGGAATTTGAAACCGACCGGCCGTGGCTGGATATTGCGGATGCCGGCCAGCAGCAGCGCGGCGACGATTTCACGGTGCGTGGTACCGCCACGGATCTTCGCGCCTACTTCCTCCAGCAGCCGCTCGCGAGGAGTGTCTTCCAACAAGCGGACGAGTGGCTCGATCTCCGGACGGAAGCGGACGATGGACGGATCGAGCTTTGCCTCCTTGGCCGAAACGTGGGGCAACCCTGCGAGAAAGCCGAGACCGCCGAGTGCGCCCGTCGCCATGAAGCCCCGCCGTGTGAAATCGCCGGTCATGAATGTCCCCCGAGGAAACCAACCGGAAATCTGGACTAAAAAGCCCCGCACTGCAAGATGCCCGGTGGAATATCATTTGAGAGGAAAGCAATCGCCCGCCCGGAAAAACTCACGGCCGGCACGGGGGTAAACCCAAGAAACCCCGTGCCGGCCGCGTTCTGATCGGTTCGCTACAAACTGGAAGGTGAAACCCAAGAAACCAACCGTTCGCCACGAACCTATGTGCGTTCAGAATAAGCGGTGGCCGTGCCAAGTCCCGCCCAACCTTAAGGAAAAATCGTCACAAAAGGGCGCGATTTGACCCTGACATGAATGCCATGAATCGGTGCGGGACGCTTACTTGCCGTCCACGATTGCCAGCACGTCATCGTGCGACAGATCGGCCCGCTGATAGGCTCCCATGGCATTTTCGATCATCGCGATGGCGGACTCGCGTTCGTCATGAATGACCTGCACGTCGTGGGCGCGGAGCTGCTCGACTTCGGTTTGAAACTTGGCGCGGGCGAAGATGAGGATGCCGGGGTTCTTTTCCCGCACCAGCGGCAGCGCGGCCAAGGTGACGGCCACGGCGGGGAAGGTGAAGGCGACGAAGCGGGCGCGCTCGATGCCGGCAAGATCGAGCGCTTCCGGGTGAGCGGCATCCGCGAACAGCACCGGCTGCCCGGCGGCCTTGAGCTCGCGGACGGTGTCCGCATTCAGCTCCATGACCAGCGTGGGAATGTCGCAGCGGCGCAGCGCTTCATTGAGTCCCTGGCCCACCGGTCCGTAGCCGCAAATGATCGCGTGGTCGGCGATTTTGCGGACGGCCGCGGTCGCGGCCATGTCGGGGGCGGGCCGCACCGAGGATTTGACGCCCTTGCTCTCCAGCCAGCGGCCGAGCGGTCCCGCGCCGCGCATCAAGGATGGAACGAGGCCCATGGTCACGGCGGTGCAGGCGAGCAGGAGTTGCTCGACCGCGGGGTCGAAGAGCCGGAAGGCACCGGCCTTCTTCACCAGCACCAGCGAGAATTCCCCCGTGCTCGCCAAGCTGGCCGTGGCCAGCAGCGCGGGTCGCAGCGGCAGCTTCATGATCCTGGTCACGGCGAGGACGATTCCCCCCTTCACGGCCAGGATGAGGATGGTGCCGAGCAGGACGAGCATCCATTGGTCGGCCAGCACGCCGAGGTCGATCATGAGACCCACCGAGACGAAGAAGATCGTCAGGAACAGGTCCTTGAACGGCAGGATGTCCGCCATGATGCGGTGCGAATAGATCGACTCGCTGAGGACGAGACCGGCGGCGAAGGCACCGAGCGCCAGGCTGAGCTGGAGCGCCTCGCCGGCCAGCGCGACCGCGGCGCAGGTGCCGATGATGGTCAGCGTGAAAAGCTCGCGGCTGCGGGTGCGGGCCACGGCATGGAGCAGCGGCGTGTTGCCGTAGCGGCCGAGCAAGATGGCCGCGCCGAGGAACAGCACGCCTTTCCCCATCGCCCACGCGATATGCCCCACCGTCGATCCACTATCCCTGCCGTAGATCGCTGGCAGCAGCAGCATGAAAAGAATGACCAGCAGGTCTTGGAACAGCGCGACGCCGAGGGAAAAGCGCGCGCCGGGGTTGTTCGGCTGGCCGAGTTCCTGGAACGACTTCATCGCCACCGCCGTGGAGCTGAGGGCGACGGCCACCGACAGCACGATGGTTTCCGGCCACGGCAGCCCGGCCAGCCGCGACACCGCAACGACGACGACGGCAGTCAGCGCCACCTGCAGTCCGCCCCCGAAAAGGGCCAGTCGCCAGAGATGGCGGAATTCCTCGACCGAGAACTCCAGGCCGAGCGTGAACATCAGCAGGATCACGCCCAACTCGCCGAGATTCGCGATCGTGGGATCCTGCGGACCGATGCCGACCAGTACCAGCACGCCGCTATTGGCGATCAACACGCCGCACAGGAAATAGCCGACCAGCAGGCTTTGGCGCAGCTTCACCAGCGCCAGCGACACGAAGACCGCCAGCACCAGCACCATCGCCAGCATGCCGAAGAACGGCGTGACACCGGAGCCACCGGCGGCGAGGGGGAGGTGATCAATCCAAGGCATGCGAGTGCCGCCAGCATTCCCGATGCTCGGCGCGGAGGGAAGCCCCGCGTCGCGACATGCGTCACTGGGGCGCATTCCGGCTCGACGCGTCGGTGGCCCGGCCCATAGTCGCCGGCGTTCCGGGAACGGAGCCATGCCACCGTGGCGGAATCGGTAGACGCCGCGGACTTAAAATCCGTTGCAGGGTAACCTGCGTGCCGGTTCGAGTCCGGCCGGTGGCACT
>CBKZPU010000174.1:0-10615 GCA_966696705.1 uncultured Verrucomicrobiaceae bacterium
TGATCCGCGCTGCTTGCGCAACGCTCGAATCTCTTTCCAGCCGAGGGAGCCGATCCAGAGCACGATGAGGGTCCAAAAGCCCAACCAGCCCCAATAGAAGAAGGGATGGGTTTCCGGGCTGACGATCGTGTGCTTCCCGCTGCGCCTCCCCGACCAGCGGAAGCTGCCGTTCACCAGCGAGTGGGTCACCATGAACAAAAAGATGCCGGAGAAGCCGAAACAGCAGAGCGCATTGGCCAAGCGGGGAGGATTTGGTCGGCTCATCGCCTGATGCTATGGGTTTGCTCCCCCGGCGTTCAATTCGGCAATGCCGTCCCCGATACAAAAGAAAAGCGCGGTGCCCTTCCGGGAACCGCGCTTCGGGAAACTTTGCTTCGCTTGGGCGATCAGCCTTCCGCTTCCTCTTCGCCGTTGGCTTCGACGTTGATGGTGAGGATGGTGCTGACTTCCGGGTGGACGCGGACGACGACGTCGCTCTTGCCGGACTTCTTGATCGGCTTTTCGAGCTCGATGGCGTGGCGATCGATCTTGATGCCGGCGGCTTCGAGTTCCTTGTGGATGTCGAGCGAGGTGACGGAGCCGAAAGCCTTGCCGCCCTGGCCGAGCTCGAGGGTGAACTTCGGACGGAGCTTGGAGATCTTGTTGGCAAGTTCCTTGGCGGCGTCGAGCTCGACGGCTTCGCGCTGGGCGCGGGCGGCCTTGAGGTTCTCGACGTGGCGGAGGTTCGCGCGGGTCGCTTCGTAGGCCTTGCCTTGCGGGATCAGGAAGTTACGGGCGTAACCGGCGCGGACCTTGACGACATCGGCCTCGGCACCGAGACCTTCGATTTTTTCTTTGAGAATGACTTGAGCGTTGGCCATGAGCGTCGCGGGTCGTTTGTTGGGGCGGCGGAGGTAGGGCCCGAACCGCTTTCAGTCAAGGAAAGATTCGGATTTCGGGGGAGGCTGATTTTGGAATTTTCCCTGGAAGGTGGCTTTCACGGATGGTGGAAACCGGGGTTTTTAACCGCGAAATCACGCGAAAGGACGCGAAATTTAAAAGGCAGGGAGAAACCCGTGGTGTTTTGGCTGTTCCAGATTCGCGGATTTGGACGCGGCGGATGGGGAGGAAGATTTAACTGCGAATGGACGCGAATGGACGCGAATTGGGAAAGGCGTGGCGGAAAGGCAGGGACGGCTCTCCGAGCCGTCCGGCTTCTGGCGGCTCTTTCCGCCTGATGCGACGCTTTCGGTGAAGCGGGCCGCCCTCCGCCGGACCTTTCGGACAAAGGTCCCTGCCATTCGTGGGCGGCTCCGGCCGCCGGGATTACATCTCCGCTGCCTTGGCGACGCGTGGCGGAAAGGCAGGGACGGCTCTCCGAGCCGTCCGGCTTCTGGCGGCTCTTTCCGCCTGATGCGACGCTTTCGGTGAAGCGGGCCGCCCCCCGCCGGACCTTTCGGAGAAAGGTCCCTGCCATTCGTGGGCGGCTCCGGCGCGCCGGGATTACATCTCCGCTGCCTTGGCCACGCGGAGGAGGGTGGATTCCGCCATGTGGGGGGCGAGGATTTGCAGGCCGACGGGGAGCTGGGTGCCGGTGTCGGAGGTGACGGTGCCGGCGGGGACGGAGATGGCGCAGAGGCCGGCGAGATTCGGGCCGAGGGTGAAGATGTCGGAAAGGTACTCGTGGAGCGGATCGTCGGCGAATTCGCCGATCTTGCGGGCCGGGGCGGGGGCGACGGGGGTGAGGATGGCGTCCACTTGCTGGAAGGCATTCTCGAAATCGCGCCGGATCAGGGTGCGGACCTTCTGGGCGCGGGAGTAGTAGGCATCGTAGTAGCCGGACGAGAGCACCCAGGTGCCGAGGATGATGCGGCGCTTCACTTCCGGGCCGAAGCCGTCCTCGCGGGAGCGCTTGTAGAGATCGAGCAGGTCCGCGGGATTCGCGGCGCGCTGGCCGTAGCGGATGCCATCGAAGCGGGAGAGATTCGACGAGGCCTCGGCGGGGGCGATGATGTAATACGTGGCCACCGCGTGCTCGGTGTGCGGCAGGGAAATCCCGACGATTTCCGCGCCGGCGGCTTCAAGGCGCTTCACGGCGGCTTCGACGCGGGCGCGGACTTCGGGGTCGATGCCTTCGCCGAAGTATTCCTTCGGGATGCCGAGCTTCATGCCGGCCACGCCTTTATCGAGGTCGGCGGAGTAATCCGGCACCGGGACATTCAGGCAGGTGGAGTCGCGGACGTCGGGACCGGCGATGGCCTGGAGCAGCAGCGCGGCGTCCTCGACCGACTTGGTCATCGGGCCGATCTGGTCGAGCGACGAGGCGAAGGCGACGAGCCCGTAGCGGGAAACGCGGCCGTAGGACGGCTTCAGGCCGACGACGCCGCAATGCGAGGCCGGCTGGCGGATCGAGCCGCCGGTGTCCGAGCCGAGCGCGGCGATGGCGAGGTCCGCGGCGACCGCGGCGGCGGAGCCACCGGACGAACCGCCGGGGATGCGGGAAGGATCGTGGGGATTCCGCGTCACCAAGAGCGCCGAATTCTCGGTCGCCGAGCCCATGGCGAATTCATCGAGATTCGTGCGGCCGAAGAGGACGGCGCCGGCGTCCCGCAGGCGGCCGGTGACGTGGGCGTCATAGGGCGCGGTGTAGCCGCTCGCGAGGAACTTGGACCCGCAGGTGCAGGGCTGGCCGAGGACGTTGATGTTGTCCTTGATCGCGATCGGGATGCCGCCGAGGGGCTTGGAAAGATCGGCCGCGGCGGCTTGGGCGCGGGCGTCGTCGAGATTCGTGGAAAGGTAGGCGCCGATCCCGCCGTCCTTGGCGGAGATGCTGGCTGCCAGCGCATCGACGATCTCGACCGGCGTGATGTCACCGGCGAGGAGCTGCTTGCGAAGCGTGGAGATGGAAGCGGAAGCGAGGGACATGGAAGCGAGAGATTCCAGAGGCAAGAAACCAGAGACCAGATTCTGAAAATTCGGCCGGAGGCCGCTGATCGATTGGTGATTGGAAGATTGATGATTGGGGATTCCGCCACCGGCGGCCTACGCGTCGGCGATGACCTTCGGCACGCGGATCTGGCCTTGGGCCTGGTCGGGGGCGTTGGCGAGCACGGCTTCGGCGGGCAGGCTTTCGCGCGGCTCGTCCTCGCGCATCACGTCATAGACCGGCGCGGGGTAGGAGGTGGGCTCGATGCCGGTGACGTCCAGCGCGGCGAGGGATTCGGCGTGGGCGAGGATGGCGTCGAGCTGCCGTTGGAAGACGGCGCATTCCTCCTCATTCAATTCGAGCCGGGCCAAGCCGGCGACATGGTGGACATCAATGTGCTCCGTGGCCATCGCGGGCGGATTGGAGAGGAAAGGCCCGGCGGGGGGAAGGGGAAAGACGAACATCGAACATCGAGCGCCCGACATCGAAGGCTGGAGGAAAGGACACTTCGAGGGATCCGCGCAAGGCCGCTATGATCCGGCCAGATGGATCACCCCTCGAGGGACGAGACGGCTTCTGTGGAGCGCTGGCCGTGGCCGCGAGACTTGCAGCCGATCGGACTTCCCGCGAAGCCGGCCTCGATTTCTTCCAGGGTTTGGCCCTTGGTTTCGGGAAGGAAGCGCTGCACGAATGCAACGAAGAAGATGCTGCCCACCAGCCATGCGCCGGTGGCGGTGGAATATCCGAACCGTTGGCTGAGCGGCAGGAACACCATCTGCGTGATCATGGTGACCACCGCGAGAATGATGATGCCGACACCCATGCCCATCGAACGGATGCGCGTCGGCAGGAGTTCGGAGACCAATGCCCAAAAACAGGTGCAAGGTCCCAGTCCCATTCCAAGTCCGTAAAGTGCGAAGGCACCGCCTGCCAGGCGACCCGTGAGCGGGGTCGGGGGCAAGCCGGCCTCAAGGGTCCGGAACAGCACCACCGCCGCGAGCAGCGACAGCGCGACCAACCACCCGCCGGTCAGCAACAGGCGCCGGCGTCCCACGCGATCCATCAGCGGGATGCTCACGGCGGTGCCAAGGCAGATCGCCGCCGCCAGCCAGATCCCTGCGCGATTGGCGTCCACCTTGTCAAAACCGGCGGCCCCTAACAGATCCGCCGAGAAGCATAGCACCGCGCCGAAACCACCGGAGTTTTGCAGGCCACAGAGCGCCAGCACCAGCAGCAGCGGCTTGCGGAAAGGAGCGCGTTTCAACGCATTCAGAAAGGACTCGCGGTGGTCGCCGGCCCCGGCTTTCGCCACATGGTCCATGGCCGCCATCGTCTCGTATTCGACACGCGCCCGAGCTTCGCCGCGCAACCGGCGCAGCGCCTCCATCGCCTCGCGACGCCGGCCCTTCTGATAGAGCCAACGCGGCGATTGGGGCGCGGCCAAGGAGATGAGTAGCAGCAGGCTTGCCGGAAGGATGAGTTGCCAGGTGAGCTGGCGCCACGCTTGGTCGGCGACCTGGGCCGCATTGGCTGCGGTCGAGTCCTCCGCCAAGGCGCTTATTTTCCCGGCCATGACTTGCGTCGCATTCGCCGTGATGGCGGTGGCGATGAGGAGACCACCCCACACGGCGATCTGCAGGATGCCGGCACCCATGCCGCGGCGGTGGGCGGGCAGGCACTCGGCCAAGAGCAGCGACAGGACGATGCCGATGGCGCATCCGTAGGCGCCGCTCATCGCTCGTCCCGCCCCGAACAGTGTCCATTCGCGGGCCAGCGACATCACGACCAAGCTGCCCACCAGCAGGGCCGCGCTGAGGATCAAGACGCGCTTGCGCCCCCACGTCTCGGCGATCCATCCGCAGCCGAAGGAGGCCAGCAGCCCGCCGGCATTGCCAATGGCCGCGAGGATTCCGATCTGCCCGGCATCCAGTCCCATCGACAACGGCAAGTGCTGCCGGGTGAAGGCGAAGAGTCCCAGGTCAAAGCCGCAACAAAGGCCGGCCAGCACCGTCGCGGCCAACAGCAAGAGCGCGCGCAGCGTCATCCCGGGGGATGGCGCGGACATGGATCGCCCGGTGGTCGGTGGCGCCTCGCGCATTCGCGCGGGATCGTGACGGATGATGGCTGGATTGGCTTCCTCTCCGTTGCGCGGGAACTAATACGAAATTAACGCCGTGCCACGGAGGAGATCGATCCGCGGCGAGCACGACGGTCGAAGCGAACATGGCGAGCGACTGCCCTTGCAGGAAGTGTGGTGGCTCGGGTTGCGGCTTCTTTTGCGGTTTGCCTTGGTGGAAGGCATGGCCCAGCCTGCCTCCCTCAGAGAATTGAGATGGCGAAGGCGGCAATCACGATCGAGGAGGTGGCGAAGGAGGCGGGGGTTTGCATTGGCACCGTCTCGCGGGTGATCAATGGCAAGGACCGGGTTCATCCGCGGACCCGCGAGCGCATCCAGGAGGTCATCCAGCGGCTCGGCTATCGCCCGAGTGTCTTGGGCCGGGGGCTGGTGACCCGCCGCACGCACAATATCATGCTGCTGGCGCACAACATCGCCGACCCGTTTTGCGTCGCTCTTGCCAAGTACCTCGGCGCTCTCTGCCGGCAACAGGGCTACAAGCTGCTGCTGGGCGACGCCGACTATAGTCCCGAGATCGAAGCGGAGATTTTGGAGATGGCACGCGACGGCAGCGTGGATGGCCTGATCGTCGCTCCGGTGGGTGGCCTCCGCAATCAGGCGCGGTTCCGCGATCTGGCGGACTCCGGATTTCCGGTGGTGGCCGTGGACGAGTCGCTGGCGGAATGCCGCATTCCTTGTGTCAGGTTCGACGACCGGCTGGCCGGGCGCATGGCCACCGACCACCTGCTCGATCAGGGCCACCGGCACATCGCCTTCGTGGATTGGCACACCGAGTTCCAGACGGTGGCGGATCGCTATCAAGGCTACTTGGAAAGTCATGCGGCGCGTGGCTTGGCGGCTTCCAGCCGGCTGCACTTGAGATTGCCTTCCTCGCTCGGCCAAGCCCGGGAGATTCTGGCCGCGACGCTCGACTCGACGCCCCGGCCGAGTGCCATGATCGCGGTCAATGAAATGGTCGCGCTTACCTGTTTCAACGCGCTGAATCAGCTCAACCGGAGGGTCCCGGAAGAGGTCGCGCTGCTAGCCTTCGGCGACATGTTTCCGGAAGGTTCCCTGCCCAAGCCCATGACCACGGTGTCGCTGCCCGTGGTCCAGTTGGCCGGGTGGGCATGGAAGCAGTTGCAGGGACGCCTTCAAACTCAGGGCGTCCCCTCCGCTATGACTCCGGTCGAGCGGGTGATGCCAGTGCTCGCCGTGCGGGAAACGACCTGAGGGGCGGTGAGAAGGCGGGCGGTTGCGAGTGTTCCGCTACCAAGAGAGCGCCTACGAAGGATCCCTCCACCTTGATCATCCGTAGGCTCGGTGGCCTGTCCCTCGTAGCCGAAGGCGAAGTGGGATGACACCGCGGAAGCCACCGGTAATGCGGACTCCCACCTTGCCTCCCGCGTTCTCACGAACGCGCCTACGGTTGCCTCGGCGGTCCGTCCTCCTTCCTTGTAGCCAGGGTGGCTCCGCCCACGGCGCGGCTCCGGGCGCGCGGGCGAAAAGCGCATTTTAAATGTACGTACTTATTTGGGCTTGATCTAGCGCCGGGAGTGAAAATCATAACGCTATGACCTCGGGAGTGTTGCCGGGGTTTAGCGCTCCCCCGGCCCATTGAGAAAAAACCAAACCCACCTCGAAATCCCATGAAGACCTCTCGAAGCGCTTTCAATCTTCTGCCGGGTGCCGCCTTGGGCGCGCTCGTCGCCGCTAGTGCACCCGTCGCCCTTGGCGCGACGAAGTATTTCGATGCCGCCGGAGGACCGGCGCCTTGGGACACGACCACCGCCAATTGGGGCAATGCCAGCGGCGGGCCCTATGCCTCGCTGTGGACCAATGGCAGCGACGCGCTGTTTGAAGGCACCGGCGGCACGGTCAATGTCGCCTCCGTCAGCGCGGGCGACCTCACGTTCAATGCGGCCGGCTATACCTTGTCCGGCGGGACGGTGAACGTGGCCGGCAGCACGCTCAACGCCAACCAGCCGGTGACGATTTCCTCGGTGCTCGCGGGCAGCGGACCGCTGACCTTGGCCGCCGACCTCTATGCCGGGCCCGGGCTGGCCGTGGCCGGTCCCACGGCGCGGACGGACGGTCCCTACGTGATCGGCAACGTGTTTTCGCTCGATAACGATGTGACCCTCACCGCCTTGGGCGTCTATGCTGGCGGCCCCACCAGTGGAACCCTGGCGAAGGCGGCGGAAGCGGGCGTGTGGGACAGTGGCGGCGCATTGATCGCCAGCATCGTGGTGCCGGTGGGAACCGCGATCTCAGCGGACGGCTATGCCTATGCCGACATCATTCCCGTGGTGCTCCCGGCGGGCACCGGTTACACGATGGGCGCTCAAGCAGGCGGCGGCACGTTCAACGACTTTTTCGACAACGGGGGAGGGCATGCCTTGCAGCCGATCAGCGGCTTGGGTGTGACGCCCACCGGTGCGGTTTTCAAGGGCTCCGGCGCCACGTTCGGCCGGCCTACCAGCAATGGTGGCCTGGCGGCGGGCCGCTGGGGCGCGGCCAACCTGCGGATCAGTGTCAATGGCATCGCCGGTCTGCCCAATCAGCCCGTGACCTTCGCCGGCCTCAATACCTACAGCGGTGACACCGACGTCAGCGGCAGTTTGATCTTCGCCAGCTCCAGCCCGCAGACTTGGGCCGGGGCCATCACCGGGCAGGGCAGCGTGACCCAGAGTGGCACCGGCACCCTGACCTTGGCCGCGGACAATCTTTACACCGGCACCACCACCATCGATGCCGGTAGCACGCTGGTCATCGGCGGCGCGGGAACGCTGGGCAATGGCGTGTATGGCGCCTCGATCGCCAACAATGGCTCGCTGAACTTCAATACCAGCGTGGACCAGACCCTCTTCGCCGCGGTTTCGGGCAGCGGCAACCTGATCCAGAACGGCAGCGGCACGCTGTTCCTCGCCAGCGGGGTTAGCACGTTCAGCGGAGACACGACGGTCAACGCGGGGATCCTCGAGCTGGGCGGCACCGCGCAGATCAACAACAGCCACACCATCACCGTGGCCAGCGGCGCGACCCTCAAGCTCAACGGCACGATCAACAACCAGTTGCAGGCCGGCCTGTATCCCTCGCCTCCGCCGACCAGTTCGCTGGTGATCCATGGCACGCTCGAGGCCACCGTCGGCGCCAACGCGCACACTGTCTATTGCCCGATTGTCACCCTCAACGGCGGCACCATCACCGGAGGGACAGGCCATGCCACCTATGGCATGTTTTATTTCAGATCGGACCGTACCATCACGGCCAACGGCGCGGGCAACTCCATCACTTGCGGCACGGTCGGCATCAATGCCTTCCCCGGCCAGATCACGACGCTGACGCTCGACACGCCGTTGGCGGGCGACCAGCTCAATGCCACCACCGCATTCATCGACGCCAACGGTGGCACCGGCGCCAAGATCGTCAAAGCGGGCGCGGGCACGGTGACGCTGGCGGGAGCCAATACTTACCTCGGCACCACCACCGTGAACGCCGGCACGCTTGAGGTCACCGGCAGCCTCCGTCTCCAGCCGACCACCAATGGCTCCGTCAACACCATCGGTGGTACTGCAAACCTCGTAATTAATGGCTCGCTCGACCTGGACCTCGCCACCGCCAATATCACCGACGGCAACGCGTGGCTGCTCGTCGATGCCGCCAATCTGAGCGAGTCGTACGGTGCCGGATTCGGCGTCAGCTCCACTGCTGGCGCGTTCGCCGAGACCGGCCTGAATTCCGGGGTGTGGACCTTGGAAAGCGGCTCCAATCTGTGGACCTTCACCGAGAGCACCGGCTCCCTTGCCTTGGAAGTGACTTCGGGCTATCAGGCGTGGATCGACTCGTTCGTCAGCCTCACGGGCGCCGACAAGCTTCCGGGCGCCGATCCGGACAACGACGGGATGAGCAACTTGGATGAGTTCGCCTTCAAAGGTGATCCCACCACCGGTTCCAACCACGGCCTGATCGCGGTCGCCGCGATCGATGGCAACAGCAACACCACCCGCGAACTCACCCTCACCGTGGCAGTGCGCAGCGGTGCGGTCTTTGCGGGCAGTCCCTCGCCGACCGCCACCATCGACGGCGTGACCTACACCATCGAAGGCAGTCTCAACCTGAACACCTTCGACACCGGCGTGACCGAGATCACGGCACTGTCGCCGGCCCAAAGCGACTTGCCCGATATCACCGGCAGCGGCTGGACCTATCACAGCTTCATGCTCGACGGCTCCGAAGGTCTCACCGGCAAGGGCTTCCTGCGGGCGAAGACCGAGGCGGCGCCATGATCGTCTCTCCCGCAAACACCAACACGACAAACAAAACAACCC
Source organism: uncultured Verrucomicrobiaceae bacterium (assembly GCA_966696705.1). Taxonomy (GTDB): domain Bacteria; phylum Verrucomicrobiota; class Verrucomicrobiia; order Verrucomicrobiales; family Akkermansiaceae; genus Haloferula. Next base: position 9,353 of record CBKZPU010000174.1, read on the forward strand.
ACGGAACCCATCCGATACCCCCTAATGAAATTCAAGCACCCCCTCCTCCTGACATCCGCCTTGCTGGCGCTCGGCGCGATCACATCCGAGGCTGCCAGCATCCTGACCTACACGCCGCAATCCGGGACGGTTTCGCAATCGGGCGGCACCCATACCATCGGAAGCCGGATTCAAGTCAATGTCACCGGTCTCTCCATCACCCAGCTCGGGGTAATGGATACGACGGGCAGCGGCACCACCGGCAGCGATGGCTTCGTCGCCGCGGGCAATGTCAGCGTGGGCATTTGGAGTTGGGATCCCGGTACGAACACGGCTTCCGCTACCCCGCTGGCACAAGCCACCGTGGGCGACAGTGATACCCTCATCGGGGGCTATCGCTATGTGACTCTCACGACGCCGTTGGCGCTGATTTCGGGTCAACAGTATCTCATCGGTGCCTACGTCGGCGGTGGCATCGAATGGTGGCTGGAAGACAATACCCTGAATGGCGTGGGAGGCGGCCCCGAAATGATCAGCGCATCATCGGGTGATTTCACCCTGTTGGATAACCGTTTTGTCAGTGGCAGTTTCGGCGCTCCTGTCAATTTCGGGGGCGGGACGGGCGCGGGTCGCTGGGGTGCCGCGAATGCGATGGTAGTGCCGGAGGCTTCCTCCGCGCTGCTCGGCGGCTTGGGCCTGTTGGCGTTGCTGCGCCGGCGGCGATGAGCTCGCTGTTCTTTCCTTTCCTGGAACGGTGATGGGTTGAGGTTGCCCATCATACTGGGGCGGAGGACGTTTGGGTTTTGCGTCCTTCGCCCGTTCCGGGTTTTTCGGGATGCTGGCGTTGCCGCGCCGGCGGAGGCAGTGCCAGAAGTGATTTTCCTGGGTTAGCTGGAAATCGAGGTCGGCAGCCCCGGCTCGCTCTTTTGGGCGGCCGGGGTTGCTTTTTTTCAGTCGTAGAGTGCGTGTCTGCTTATCGCTTCGGGGCGCAATGAGATGGCCCGGGCCAAGCGCGGCGCAACCGCGGGTTCCTCGCGAACGCGAAAGGTGGTCCGCACTCGGAGGGTGCGGTCCACGATGGCACAGGGTCTCCGAGGGCCATGAGGACTGCTTCGGCCGCACTCGGAGAGTGCGGACCACTTTGTGGCGACCACAGGTCGACAGCTCTTATTGATCCTTCGGCGCCTTGTCTTTCTCCTTCTCGTCCTTTTGTTCCGACTCGGGCTTCTGCTCGGGCTTCTGCTCGGGCTTCTGCTCGGGCTTCTGCTCGGGCTTCTGCTCGGG
>CBKZPU010000175.1:0-10539 GCA_966696705.1 uncultured Verrucomicrobiaceae bacterium
CATGGCAGCGCGTTCAAGCTCAAGGCGGACGAGGCGGAGCGGTTGAGGAATCAATTCCCTTTGCCGCCGGACGCGCGGTGATTTGTCACCACCGCGATTTTCCTTTGCCCGATCGGTCGATCCGCGGAGTTTGCCTCCGTTCCGGCGCTTTTTCTCATGAACGATTCCGCGATCATCCAGGCCCGTGGCGTGGCGAAGCGCTTTGGCAGTTTCGAGGCTCTCGTCACGCTGGACCTCGAGGTGAGGAAGGGACAATGCGTCGGCCTGTTAGGTCCGAATGGCGCGGGCAAGTCCACGTTCATCGGCTGCCTCTATGGCGTGGTGGTGCGGACCGGCGGTGCCTTGGAAGTCTTCGGGCTGGATCCAGCGACGCGGGCGCGCGATATCAAGCGCCGCATCGGCGTGGTGCCGCAGGAGAACGCCTTGGATGATGGCCTGACGGTGCTGGAGAACATGCGGATCTACGCGAGTTTCAGCGAGCTTTCCCGGCAGACGGCCGATCCGCGGATCTCCGAGCTGCTCTCCTACATGATGCTTGAGGCCAAGCGCGACGCGACCATCAAGACGCTCTCCGGAGGGATGAAGCGCCGCCTTGCCTTTGTCCGCGCGCTGCTCGCCGACCCCGAGCTGCTGATCCTCGATGAACCGACCACCGGCCTGGATCCCTCGGTGCGGCACCTGTTGTGGGAAAAAGTCATCGAGCTCCGCGATCGTGGAAAGACCATCCTCGTGACCACCCACTACATGCACGAGGCCGAGGTGCTCTGCGACCAGATCGTGATCCTCGACCGCGGCCGGGTGGTGGCCACCGGCGCGCCGCGTGAATTGATCGAGCGCGAGGCACCGGGATTCGTCGGCATTTTCCCGCCGCACACCGACGAGGCGATCAAGCGCCACCTGCATCCCGCCTGGGAACTCTTCCATCAGGGGCGGCAATGCTGCGTGAGGGCGCCGCGATTCGATGATCTGTTAGAATTGCAACGCGCGTCCGGTCAGACCGCGGTGCAACTGCGTCCCGCCAACCTGGAGGACGTCTATCTGAAACTCACCGGCAGCGAACTGAGCGACGATGAATGAACGCTTCCCAAGCCTCCGCCTGAGCTGGCAAGTGGTCATCCGGAACTGGATGGTCTATCGAAAGGATTTTCTCGCGAACATCTCGCCGACGCTGGCCGATCCGGCGCTGATCCTCGCCTCGCTCGGGATGGGTCTGTCCGGCTTCGTCGGGCAGATCGATGGCATGAGCTACGCGCAATTCCTGGCTCCCGGCATGATCGCGACGACGGCCTTGTTCACGGCGTTCTTCGAGAGTAGCTACGGCTTCTATGTGCGCATGACCTTCGAGTCGGTGTTCAAGGCGATGCTGACCACGCCGATCGGCGTGAACGAGGTGGTGACGGGAGAGTTCATGTGGGTTTTCGTCCGGGCCGGTCTGATGGGACTCGGCGTGTCGCTGGTGCTGCTGCTGTTCGGTCTGCTGCCGAATCCGCTGGCGATCCTGATTTGCCCGCTGATCGCGGGGACCTTGGCGATGCCATGCGCTGCTATCGGACTGTTGGCCTCGGCGTGGGTCCGGAACATCAATCAATTCCAGACCGTCTATTCCTTCCTGATTGCTCCGATCTTCTACCTGTCGGGCGTTTTCTTTCCCATTCCTTCAGGCTCATTCCTGGGAAACCTCGTGCAGTGGTCGCCCTTTTACCACGGGGTCAAGCTGATCCAGTTCACGGTGTGGGGAAAGGTCGACTGGAGCGCCGCCCTTTGGCACGCGGGCCTGCTCGGGTTGTTTGTCGTCGTGCTTTGCGGGCTGTCCTTCCGGTTCATCGGCCGCAAGCTCACCACCTGACCCGGGATGAACATTTCCCCGGTCATCCGCGGCTATCGGCACGGCGACCATGTCGCCATCGCGACGATCTTTTGCCGGGCGGTGCATGAGATCGTGTGCCAGGACTACACACCCGCCCAGTGTGCGGCGTGGTCCGAAACGAAGCCGAACCCGGAGCACTGGGAGAAACGCTGCGAGCGGAAGCAACCCTTCGTCAGTGTGGTGAACGGGGAGATCGCGGGTTTCCTCGAGCTCGATCCCGACGGCCACATCGACTGCGCGTATGTGAATCCGGACTTCCAGCGCCGCGGCATCATGACCGGGCTCGTCCAACATGCGGTCGAAGTTGCGTCCGCCATGAAGCTGCCACGCCTGTATGTCGAGGCCTCCATCGGGGCGCGTTGCTTGTTCGAGCGTATGGGATTCCAGGTTCTAGCAGAACAAGAGGTCGCCATTGGCGAGCAGAGGCTGGTCAACCACCGCATGGAGCTCATGCTGGCTCCATGATCGCCTACCGCCAGATCCGCACCGATGACATCCCCGCGCTGACGCGCATGGTGGATGCGGAGCTGTTCCGCGATCCCGGTTTATGGGAGCCCGCGGGCATTCGCACCGGGTGGGTCGCGTGTTTGGACGATGTTCCGGTGGCGGTGTCGCTTGCCTGCAGCGTGATGGGCGAGGTGCTGGCGCTCGCAGTCAGGCCGGAATTCCGCGGTCGGCGCATCGGGCGCGAGCTGCTCCGCCAGGCGGAGGCGTGGCTGTTTTCCTACGGCTGGGAAACGATCTCGTGGGAGGGAGGCTCGGAGTTCCTGCTTCAGCATGGCTGGCAGGGCGAGGGGGAGCGCTGGATCAAGGCCAATGACAAACCGGCCTTCTCGCTGGAGGAGGATTGGATCGAGGATCCCGCCACCGGCTACGCACGCCTTGTTCGCCTGAGTCGCGGGCCCGCGGACCGGCCGCATCCGCTGTGCCTCGTGCTCGATGGCGAGATCTATTGGCGCGACCTGGATGCCGTCCCGGTATTTGACGGCATTGCGGAGTCGCTGCCGTCCGGCATGACCGTCGCCTACGTGGGTCACGTGAGCGCCGCGGCAAGGCATGAGGATTTCACGGCGAATGAGGACTACGCGCGCTTCATCGGTGAGCGGGTGGTGCCTTGGCTACGAGAGGAAGTCGAAGGCTTGAGCGAAGGCGGTCACGCCGTGGTGGGCCTGAGCTTGAGCGGCCTGATGGCCGTCCATCTTGCCCTGAGGTATCCACAGCGATTCAACGCCTGCATTTCCCAATCGGGATCGCATTGGTGGGACTACGAGAGCTTCGGGGAAACGGTGAGGCGCCATGCTCCAGTGCGCGGCCGGTTCTGGTTGAGCGTGGGGTCACAGGAGACACAGACGGACGTCCGCCACCCGCCCACCGGTCTCCACCAACTCGTCTCGCAAGTGGACGGCGTGAACAACGCCGTGCGCCTGCTCCGCGAAGCCGGCGGCGTGGTGAACGCCCGTGAATTCGAAGGCGGACACGCCCGCGACTGCTGGCGCGACGAACTCGAAGACGCGTTGCGGTGGTCGCTGGAGCACTCTGGTTGAGAAGGGTGCCGTCCGGCAGGCTTCGAAGTGGAAGCGAACCGCGAAAGAACACGAAACGACGCGAAGTTTGTTAGAACGAGGATCTCTTCCTGCCTTTCAAGTTTCGCGCATTCTCGCGTCCTTACGCGGTTGGATCAAAATGCCCGCGCCTCCATCCGCGGCCACGGAATCTCACCAGGCGCTCAAGCCGTCACTCCGAGCGCTCGCGGATGAGCCGGTAGAGTTCGAGATACCCGGGCGCGTCGATGATCTTGAAATCCGGCTTGCTGCTTCCGGCGGTCATGATGGCGACGTTGCCGTTCTTGAACATCTTGTTCAGCGGGCCTTGGCTCTGCTGGAGGCTATCAACCCGGTCGAGCAGGATGCTTGACTCGCTGCGGTAGAGGATGCCCCAGGTGGTGACGATGCGGGCGGCTTCGACGCGATAGCGCCAGCGCTTCACCCGGAGGATCGTGAAGGGAAGGGTGAGGGGCAGCAGTACGACGGGCACGACGAGGAGGAGAATGCTCAGCAGCACCAGCTTCACCACGGCATTGCCCACCGCGCGCGGCGACTCTAACAGAACTTCAAGCGGTTCGGCGGGGGCGGCTTGCGGGACGGGATCGACCCGGCCGCAGAGGATGTCGTCGAGCAGCAGGCCGGTCTCGCGGACCGCCGGAAGGTAGCGGACCGTGAAGGAACACGGCCGCATGATTTTCTGGAGGCTCTGCTGCTGCTTCGTGGCACCGGTATGTTGATACTCCTCCTCACCCGCCACGAAGATTTGCAGGTCGCCTTGCTCGCCACCGGGATAGCGGGTCACGGTGGTGCGCTTGATGTTGCTGTAGCGGGCCAGGTAGAAGCGCTTGGCGATGATCCCGGTCTCCGCCTCGACGTGGTGGTCGTGAAAGCGGAGGCGCTGGCGGGAAGCGCGGAGCATCGAATAGATGCATGAACCGACCAATAAAAGGACTGGCAACGAGATCAGGTAATAAAGGACCGGGTCGAGCTCCATCCCGGCGTAAACGAAGGCGCCAACCGCCAGCAGGAACACGGGCAGGAACTTGAATTGGGCCCGCAACCACGTGAACAGGCCGAAGGAGGCGAGGACCTCACAGGGCTCGGCCGATGGCGTGGGAATGCCGGCCTGACGCAGCAAGGCCGTCACGTCGAATTGGCTGGAACTCACGTGGGCGAACTCGATCGGTTGCCCTGAGCCGATCGACCAAAACTTGATGGTCATCGTGCCGAACATGCGGTCCCAGAGGTTCTGCTTGATCACGACACCGGTGATCTTGTCGTAGGCGAATTCGCGATCTGTTAGAGTGAGGAAGCGATACGCGTGACGAACCGACCCGGGACGCACCGAATACTGCGTGGACATCAGCCGGATGCCGGTCTGGATCATCGCCGCGATCCAGATCGGAATGAGCGGGAACAGGAAGAGCAGCGGAACGATCGCCCTGCCGGCATGCATTCTCAGCTCGGCCACCATGGCCTCGCCGGCCGGGATCGCGGCGGGTTCGTCGCGGCGCGGGCGGATCTGTGAGGCGTGGGCCGCCTTTGCCGCGGGCTTCTTCTTTTCGCGGGCGAGGACCACCAAATGATCGATCGCCGCCGAGAGCGCCGCACCCTGCCGGAGCCGGCGGAACTTGATCTCCTTGCTGCTGCCCTGACAGCTCACCTGCACGTCGTAGAGGCCGAAGATCCGGTCGATGAAGGTGCAGTTGGTGGTCGCGTCGGCGATGTTTTCGTAGGGGATGAAAGCATTGTGACGGGTGAGGAAGCCCTCGTCATAGACGACCACATCATTGAAGACGCGGTAGGTCCGCCGCTTGAGATCGAGGAAGCGCACGATGACGAAGACGATGAGTGCGACAGCCGCGAGGCCGAGCACTCCCATGGCGACGGCATTGAACTCAGGGGACTGGTTGGCGGATCCCAGAGCGCCAAAGAGCATGGTGCTGAGGTACAGGAGGCCCAAGGCGGATCCGACGAACTTGCCGAGGCACTCGACGACGATGCCGATGATGGCCGGCTGGTCCTCGAAGAAGAGCTGCTGCTGGGTAAGATCATAGCCATTCCGCTTCATCCGCTCCCGCACCTCGGCATAGACGGCTTCCGGCTCGCGGATGGCCCGCATCACGACCGGCTGGGAATTGCCCGCGGATTCGATGATGACATTGCCCACGCCGTAGAACTTGTAGCGCAGCCACGGCAGCTTGAGCTTCACGTGGGTGATGTTGCGGATCTCCAGCTCGGTCGTCTGGTCGCTCATCAAGCCGCCGCGATGGCAAATCACGCGCGACTCGTGGACCTCGTAGCGTTCCTTGCGGTAGGCCACGAAGCTTCCCACGACCGCGAGCACGCTGCTGGCGGCGAATACCGCGAGCCCGGGCCACGGGGATTGTTCCACGGCCATCAGGATGGCGGCGGTGGCGGCACCTAACAGGAGGGACAACAGCAGGCCAAGGACGATGCGGGGAAAGACAAACGAGCCCTTGCGCGGCTTGAGCTCCAGCGGCGGCGCGGAGGCTGATGGCGCCGGGGACGGGGCCACGGGATCCAACGGAGTCGAGGCGTCTTCGGTCGATGGAGTGGTCACGGGCTCGGTGGTCGTTTCGCTTGAGGTGGCAGGCACCGGTGGAGGAACTGCAATGGTGGGAACGGATTCGCGGGCGCTCACGAGGAGATCCGCGATCTGTTCCGCGGGGATCCAGTCCGGATATCCCGGGCTCCAAACGAGGGTCTTGGGGCTGACCGTGCCTTGGCCCGCCAGGGAACTGAGTTCCCGGATCGAGAGCGGCCCCACCCGTTCTCCCTCCGCGGAACCGTAATACCAATTCTGTTGCTCGTGCGACGACATGATTAATGGAAGTTAAATATATCGGCCGCGCCCGCGAGGCACGGAAATTCGCCCGGCGGGTCCTCGCCAAGCCGTGATGCCTCGCCTCGGGAAAGGATCGCTTTGCCGCGCACGTCCTGATGGGGTGATCTCCATGCGTTCCATCGTCGCCTCGCTCGTCGCCTTGTTTTCTACCGCGGCCGCTGCCGAACCGCAGGTGTTTCCGTTGTGGCCGGAGCAGGCCCCGGTGGGCGACGGGACCTTCGAGAAGACCGGGGCGAAACTGACGCTGCATCGTCCGGAGAAACCGAATGGCACCGCATTGGTGATTTGCCCCGGGGGCGGCTATGGCACCTTGGTGAAGGAGCCGGAGGGTCACGGCATCGCACGGTGGCTGAATGCGCATGGCATCACCGGCGTGGTGCTGGAGTATCGCTTGCCCAACGGACGGTCGAAGGTGCCGCTGCTCGATGCCCACCGCGCGCTCCGCACGGTGCGCGCGAATGCGAAGGACTGGGGTTGCGATCCGGCGAAGGTCGGCATCATCGGTTTCTCGGCGGGCGGGCACCTGGCGGCGACCGCGGTGACGCGTTTCGATGAGGGCGATCGCACGGCAAAAGATCCCATCGAGCGCCAGGGCTGCCGGCCGGACTTCGCGGTGCTGGTGTATCCGGTGATCACCATGGGCGAGAGCACACATGGCGGCTCTCGGAAGAATTTGCTCGGTGCGTCGCCGAGCCCGGAGGAGGTCGCGCTTTACTCGGCGGAGAAGCAGGTGACCCCGAAGACCGCGCCGACTTTCCTGACTCATGCCGTGGACGATCAAGTGGTGCCGGTTTCGCACAGCCGGTCATTCCATGCCGCGCTAAAGGAGAAAGGCGTGGCCTGCGAGTATCTCGAGCTGCCGTCCGGCGGTCATGGCCTGAATGGCTATCAAGGGCCGATGTGGGATGCGTGGCAGACCGGCGCGCTCAAGTGGATGGAGTCGCGGAAACTGAGGTGAGGTCTCGGAAATCCGTTGGCGCGGTGGTGACACCGCGGGAGTCACGGGGAAGCGGACTTCGCCCTTGATTCCGCGTTTTCACGAACGCGCCGAAAAAGCATCTCGCTTGGCTACGAAAGCACACGTGCCGGAAGATTTGCTGTCACAATCCAGCGCCGGTGACGGATGATGGGCGAAACGGATTATGGACGACCGCACCCTGCTCGACCGCTACCTCGCCGCGCACGATGAAGGCGCCTTTCGCGAGCTCGTCGGCCGGCACCTCGATCTCGTCCACGCCGTCGCCCGACGGGTGACCGGGAATGACGAACTCGCCCGCGATGCGGCGCAGACGACCTTTGTGAAGCTAGCGCGCGATGCCGCGAAGGTGCCGCGGGGCCTTTCCCTCACGGCATGGCTTCACCGCACCTGCCGTTGTGCGGCCATCGACCTCGTCCGCATCGAAGATCGCCGGCGGAAGCGCGAGGAACTCGCTCACCGCCACGCGCCCATGAATACGACGCCCGAACCCGAGTGGGAGCGACTGGCCCCCGTGATCGATGAAGCCGTCGACTGCTTGCCGTTCGCGGAACGCGAGCTGGTACTGGCGAAGTACTACAGGAACGAAAGTTTCGCCGGCATCGCGGCCCGCTTCGGCTGGACCGAGGTGAATGCCCGCAAGCGCGCCTCCCGCGCGCTGGAAAAGCTGCGCCACCTGCTCGGTCGCCGCGGCCTGACCACCACCGCTGCGGCCTTGGCCACGGCCTTGCCGGTGCATGCCGTGTCTCCGGCTCCGGCTTCGCTTGCCGGCACGGTGATGACCGCGGCGGCGCAGACCGCCCCCGCTTCGTCCCTTGGCTTCCAGCTCGCCATGACCACCGCGCAGAAATCCACCGCCGCCGCCGCGGTCCTGGCCCTCCTTGGCTCCGCTTGGAGCGGGCACGCGCTCGGGAGCGCCCATGGGCGGGCACATCAACAGTCTTTCTCCACCGGACGGCCGGGATCGACGGCATCGCTCGTGACCAGCGCCGTCGATCGCCGTCCGGTGGCGGATGATCCCGCCACCGCCTTCGAGCGTCTGCTGGCCGGTGAGGACCGGCGCACGTGGGCCGTGGTGTCGCGGCTGGAGGCGACCACGGTGCCGCAGTGGCTCGCAAAACTGCGCGAGCTCCAGAAGTCCACCCCGCGCGGGTCCGGCGAATGGACCCGGCTGATGGAGATCGAGTCGGCGTTGCTTTTCCACTGGGCGGATGCCGACCCGCAAGCCGCGTGGGCGGAGGTGGCGGCCATCCCGGAGTCGCATGACTTCACCGTGGAGCGGCACACGAAGGCAATGGTGAAGAGCGTGCTCGCCGCGTGGATGCGCCGCGCTCCCGATGAGGCCTTTACCGCGGCGAAGGATCATCCCGAGCATGACCACATCGCCCGCGACATGCTGATCCTGACGTGGACGCCGGAGACGTTGGAAAAGAATCTGGAGAAGCATGCCGACAAGCGTCGCGACCTGCTCGGCTGGTACTGCGGGTCGGTCGTGGAAGACGAGGCCAAGCGCGAGGCGGTGATCTCCTTTCTCTGGCAAGAGCCCGCGCCGAAGGACGCGGATTGGGGGCGCATGCTGTTCTTCCGATCCTGGGGTTACCACGACTTCGAGGCCGCGATGGCCCGGGCGGAGGCGCTCGAACTGCCGGAGATGACGCAGCTGATCTTCCGGGATAATCTGCCGAACAACCCGGCCACGGTCATGCCATGGGCGATCTCGAAGGGCATGCCTCCCGGAGGACCCCAGTGGGAAAAGGGCTATCAGGATTGGCTGGGAAGGGATGCCGGAGCTGCGCGGGCTTGGTTCGAATCCCAAGCCCCAGCCTGGGAGCGCGACGGCCATGACTCGGCCGTGGCGGGATTCCTCGCGGCGGAGCTGGCCAACGCCAGCCAGTCCGCAAAGTTCGGCAAGCCCGATCCAGCGGCGGAGCAGGCCGCGGCCGAGCGGCTCGCCGGCTTCCTCGCCCGTTGGAGTGCGAAGGACTCCGCCGCTGCATCGAGATGGCGCAACACCGCGTCGAAGGAAACCCGTGATCGACTCGCCGAAACGAACGCATCGCGATGAAACGCTACGCTTTCCTCATCATTGCCATCGCTTGTGGGGCGGTCGGCTTTACCAGCTACCGACTGGGTCGTGAGCGGGCGATCGCGGCTGCCCCCTCCGCCGGATTCACGGCGTCCACGGCAACGGCTCCGCAAGCTCCGGAAACAGCCACGGAGTCCATCCCGGCGCGACCCGCCGCAGAGCTGGCGTCGTTGAAGCAGCGGCTGAAACACAGCTACGCGACTTGCCCGTCAGCGGCGCATGATTGGATCCTGCGCGGCCAGACGGCGGCGGTGCTGGGAACGATGACGGCGGGCGAGATGGAGTCGATGTTGGGGGAGCTCCTGGCTCCCTTGGGCGGTCCCATGTCAACGTTGGCCGAATGGAAGGCCGCCTTGGCGAACGACCTGCTGCGAGAGTGGGGCAGGAAGGATCCGATCGCGGCTTGTTCGGCGATGGCGGACAAGTATCACTGCAAAGAGGGCCGGATCTCGGCTTTCCGCGACTGGCTGCTGCGCGATCCCGCGGCGGTGGCGCGTTGGATGAATTCCGGCGATGCGGTGCCCGCGGACTTGCGGAAGGACTGGCTTGCCGAGCGGGTGAAGATCGATCCGCTCGGGGCGATTGAGCAACTTGCCGGAGTCGCGCCGGAGCAACGGGAGAGCTCGCTGCTCGAGTGGAGCACAGCGTGCGCGCTTTTGCCGGCCGAACGCAAGTTGCTGCTGGAGGCGGTTCGGGACGATCCGGCGTTGCTGCGGAAGTGCGCCGGGCGCATGGCGGGGCCATTGGCCGATCGCTCCGTGGAGGAAGCTTACGAATTCGTGGATGGTCTGGAACTCGACGTAGAAACCACCGCGTCGCTGGACGATGGCATCTTCTCGATATGGGCCATGCGCGAACCGCAGGTCGCCTTCGCCGCATGGGCGGAGCAAAAGGAAACGCGGGTGCCGGACTCGTTTCTGCGCGCCTTGGATGCGTGGAGCCTGAATTCCCCGGGCACCGAGGAAGCGATCCAGTGGGTGGACACCCTAGAGGCCGGGCCGGCGAAGGAGAAGATCCAGGTGCACTTCATCGAGGACCTGACCGGCAGCGAGCGCTTCGAGCAGGCGGTGCGGATGGGCATGTCGATGGCCAACCGCGAGGAAGGCAAGCGCCAGGTGCTGCGCGTGGTGACGACGTGGAAGGAGAAGTTCCCCGGCGATGCCCGCGAGCGATTGGCGGTGATCTTCCGCGAGATGG
>CBKZPU010000176.1:0-10410 GCA_966696705.1 uncultured Verrucomicrobiaceae bacterium
CGCTGCCACGCCGTCGTCGATACCGCCTACCAGCGGGTGCAGATTTGGAAATCCGACCGTCAGTGTGAGTTTCGGGTCGCCGGGGCGATCCATGCGTGGTGGCACGAGCGCCGTTTCCTGACCGGGCTCGCGTGGGACAATCTCGCCGCGGCCGCCTTGCTGCGTCCGGGCGGGCCCCCGCGTTCGATCCTGATGCTCGGGCTCGCCGGAGGCACCGCGATGCGCATCCTGCGCCATCTTTTGCCGGATTGCCGGCTGGTCGCGGTGGATATCGACTCGGAGATCGTCGCCCTTGCCGAGCTGAACATGAAACTCGGCGACTTGGGCATCGAGATCCATTTCGGCGATGCCTACCAGTGGATCGCCGCCTGCCGGGAGAAGTTCGACGTGGTCATCGATGACGTTTATCTCGCCGGCCGCAGCGATGTCTTCCGGCCAGGCAAGTCCGACAGCCGCCAGATTTCCGCCCTGAAGCGGTTGCTCGCGCCGGGCGGGCTGCTGCTGGCCAACTTGGTCAACGGCACCGGGCATCGGGCCATGCAAATCCGCACCCGGGCGGCCTTTCGCGCGGCTTTTCCACTGGTGCGCTCCGTCACCACGCCGGAGAGCATGAACGAGACGTTGGTCGCCGGCGTGGACGTTCTCCCGGCCTCCGCGCTGACCGAATGGGTGGGGAAATTCCCGGATGCCACCGACCGGAAGCTCTGGAAACGTCTCAAAGTGCGCCGTCTAACCCCCGTCCCGTCGCGTTGACAAGCCGCCGGGGGGCGCGCAACCTCCGCGGCCATGGACACTTTGAAGATTCTGCTCGGCGCCACCGTGGCCTTGTTGCTTGGCGCGTTGGGGGTCTCGCTTTACAATCAGAAGGCTCCCTCCAAGGACTCCGAGTCGCTGCAGACGGCCGAGCTGATGCGGAAGATCAAGGAGCTGGAATTGGAGCAAGACCGCCTGCAGATCGAAAAGCAACGGCTGGCGCTCCAGCAAGCGGCCGCGCAGGCCCCGCCAGTGGCTGCCCCGGTGGCACAGCCGCCGGCGGCCGCCGCAGTGGAATCGATGAAGGGGCAGATTGCCCAGCTCCAGGCGGAAAAGGAGAAGGCCGAGCGTGACGCGGCAACGGCCGACCGCGAAGCGGCATTCGTCGGTGGCAAGGTCCTCGAAAGCCGCGACAAAGAGGCCCGCCGCGCCCGTTTGATCGGTCAAGCGCTGGTCATCGCCCGCGTGAAGGAGTGGGTCGAAAGCCCCGAAGTCGGTGGCTTTGCCACCCTCGAAGTGGTGATGCCGGAAAATGCCCAGCCCGGCGCCGTCCTCTGCCTGCGCCGCAATACCGGCATCCTCGGCCGCCTGCGCGTTGATGACGTAAGCATCGAGGGAGCCATCGCCAACCCGATCACTCCCTTCACCGAAACCCGCCCGCAGGCTGGCGACGAGTTGATCCTCGAGCCGCCGTTCTGAGCGTCCCATCGAGGGCCGCCGGTTGATGGGGGAGTGGCACGGCCGGAGTTGCCGGCCACGCTTCCGCCACGCCGTCCCCAATTTCCCATTTCAAATCTCCAATTTCCGCTTCCTGTCCCATGTCCACCACCGTCGGTCTCATTTCCCTCGGCTGCGCGAAGAACCTCATCGACTCCGAAGTCATGATGGGGCATCTCGCCGAAGCCGGCATGTCGCTCACCTCCGAGGCGGAGCTGGCCGATGTTCTGATCGTCAACACCTGCTCGTTCATCGACATGGCGAAGCAGGAGTCGATCGACGCCATCTTTGGCGCGGTCAACGCGCGCAAGGATGACCCGGACCGCGAGCGGCAGAAGATCATCGTCGCCGGCTGCTTGTCGCAGCGCTTCGCGAAGGACCTGCCCGGCATCATGCCGGAAGTGGACGCTTTCATCGGCCTCGACCAGATCACCAAGGTCGCGCCCATCATTGAAAACCTCGTCGGCAAGCAGCCCGCCGCCGCGCCGAAGGAAGTGAATTCCGCTACCGAGGACCCGCGGGACTATGTCACGCTCAAGCCGAAGTACGTGCCGGACTACACCACGCCGCGCTTCCGCCTGACGCCCGAGCACTTCGCCTACGTCAAGATCGCCGAGGGCTGCAATCACACCTGCACCTTCTGCATCATTCCGAAAATCCGCGGAACGCACCGCTCGCGCACCCAGGAAAGCGTCGTCCGCGAGGTCGAAGCGCTGGTGAAATCCGGCGTGAAAGAAATCAACCTGATCTCCCAGGATACCACCTACTTCGGCATGGACCTGTGGGAAGGAAAACGCCCGACGCCGAACTCACCGGTCGATTCCTCCCGTGGCGAATCGCTTGCCACGTTGCTGCGCGAGATCAACAAGATCGAAGGCGACTTCTGGGTCCGCCTGCTCTACACCCATCCGGCGCATTGGTCGGACGAACTCATCAAGACCATCGCCGAGTGCGACAAGGTCGCGAAGTACGTCGATATCCCGCTGCAGCACATCTCTGACCGCATGCTGACGGCGATGAAGCGCAAGACCAACGGCGACTACATCCGCGACCTGCTCCGCCGCATGCGCGCCGGAATCCCGGGGCTCGGCATTCGTACGACGTTCATCGTAGGTTTTCCCGGCGAGACCGAGGAGGACTTCGAGGAACTGCTCGAGTTCATCCGCGAGTTCCGCTTCGAGCGCGCCGGTGTCTTCCAATACTCGAAGGAAGAAGGCACGCCGGCCTACAAGATGGCCGGCCAGCTTCACCACATGACCCGCAAGAGCCGCTGGTCCCGCGCCATGGCCGAATTGCAAAAAGTCGCCGCCGAGCTGAACCAAGCGCAGGTCGGCAAGAAGGTCCGCGTGCTCGTCGAGGAAAAGGGCGTCGGTCGCACCGAATGGGACGCGCCGGAAATCGACGGCTCCGTGCATGTCGATGAAAACATCCCGGTGGGCAGCTTCGCCGACGTTACCATCGGCGACTGGCGCGGCTACGATCTCGTGGCGGCGCGGTGATGGGCCTGGCCGGTCAGGGATGTCCGACGCTTCCCGGAGAATTAGCTCCGCTCCGGGAACTTGTGCTTCCACACAGCCAGCGCGTCGCGGATGTCCTCGGTCTTCTGCGTCGGGCTGAGCTCCCAGACGATCGGGCAGCCTTGTGGGAAAAACGGCAGCAGCTCCTGGTAATCCAGCGTTCCCATGAAGGGCGTGCGGTGATCGCGTGCGGGCCACTGGACATCGTGCAAGTGGCCGCCGATCAGATGCGGGGAAATCCGCCGCAGCCACTCGATATGGTCTAACAAGCCGAGGTTGTGCTTGAGCTGGACGTGGCCGAAGTCGTGCCAGTAGCCGACCCACGGATTGTCGGCGAAGTGTTCCTGCAAACGCACCATCTCGCGCTCGGTCGGCACGTCCTCGAAGCGCGAGCGCGACTCGACGGCGAGCTTCACGCCATACTCCCCGGCCTTTTCCGCGATCTGCCCGAGCGCGTCGATGGCGCGCTGGTAGTAGAGGGGGGCGATCTTCTCGCGCTTTTTAACGAAGGCGATTTTCTCCGCGGCGTAGTCGGCGCCATTGCGGCCTTGCTCGGCGACGATGGCGGTCAGTCGCTTGGTCCACTTCTTCGGGTCCAGCGGCACCGAGCCCATGTGGAGCACCACGTACTGCGCTTTGAACTCCGCGGCGAGTTCGAGGGTTTTGAAGGTCATTTCCATCGCCCGCTGGCGGTCGAAGGATCGGTGCGAGGTGAATTCGTAGGCATCCGGCGCGTCGATCATCACCTCGACAGGGGAGGGGAAATAGTTGTGGACGCCGGAGCAGGTGAATTTGCCCGCGGCGTAAGCTTTCCGGATGCCCGGCAGCTTGGCCACTGTCATGCCGTGCGAGAGCTCGATGTTCGTGAAACCGAGCTCGACGATTTCATCGATCATCGCCTCGCCGTCGTGATGGCGGGAGTTGTTCCAGCAGGTGGAGAAAGAAAGCATGGCGGGTCTAACCGATCTGGCGCTTCAGCGTATCAAGAAGTCCTTGGCAGGCATCCTCCACCAGATCGGCGACTTCCTCGAAGCCGCGCTGGCCGCCGTAGTAGGGGTCGGGCACGTGGCTGGCGTCCTTTTCGATGCAGTATTCGACCAGCAGCCGGATCTTTTCGCGGTGCGCGCCGGCCCGGTCGAGGCGGCAGAGGTCGGCGAGGTTTTCTTCATCGGCGGCGAGCACCAGGTCGAACTCGCGCAGGTCCTCCGGCGTCACTTGCCGCGAGCGGCCGGCGATGACGTAGCCACGGCGGCGCAACGTATCGGCCATCCGCGGATCGGGGCCCTTGCCGGCGTGGTAGCCGATGGTGCCGGCGGAATCGATGTGGATGGCCTCGGCCAGCCCGGCGTGGTGGACCTGATGGCGGAAGACGATTTCCGCGGCGGGTGAGCGACAAATGTTCCCCATGCAGACGAAGAGGACACGGATGGGCTTGCGGTCGGCGGGCATGGTCGCGAAAAGCTCACGGCATGCTCCGCATTCCCGCGCTCGCGGCAATCGCAAAGGTCTTGCTCACCGTCGCGTTCGCGGCCGGGCCGAATGTCATCGTGGTCATGACCGATGACCAAGGATACGGCGACCTGTCAGCCCACGGCAGCACCCAGGTGAAAACGCCGGCGCTCGACAAGTTCCGCGCCGAATCCACCGCGCTCGACCGCTTTTACGCCAGCCCGACCTGCGCGCCGACCCGCGCCGCGCTGATGACCGGCCTGCACGAATTCCGCTGCGGCATCAGCCACACCATCATGGGGCGCAGTCTGTTGCGGCCGAGAATTCCGACACTGCCGGAAATGTTCCACGCGGCGGGCTATCGCACCGGGATCATCGGCAAGTGGCACCTCGGCGATGCCTACCCGTGCCGGCCGGAGGACCGGGGCTTCGACGACGTCTTCGTCCACGGCGGCGGCGGCATCGGGCAGACGCCCGACTACTGGGGCAATGGCTATTTCGACCCGATGATCCGGCGTCGCTCCGGCTGGGAAAAGACCAGCGGCTACTGCACGGATGTCTTTTTCAATGAGGCGATCCGCTGGGTGAATGAGCGCGTCGCGGCGAAGCAGCCGTTCTTCCTCCATCTCGCCACCAACGCGCCGCATGCGCCCTACGTCCCGCCGCAGCGGGATTCGAAGCTCAATGGCTCCGACGCCTTCCACGCGATGATCGGAGACATCGATACACATTTCGCGCGGCTCATGGAGGCCTTGGAAAAGAGCGGCGCGGCCAAGGACACGATCGTCGTGTTTATGACCGACAATGGTTCGGCGGTCGCTGGGTCGAATGCCGGCATGAAAGGAACGAAGGGCAGCTGCGACGAAGGCGGCGTGCGCGTGCCGTGCTTCATCCGGTGGCCCGAAAAGATCACCGCGGGCAAGGTCGTCCGAGACGTGACGGCCCATCTCGACTTGCTGCCGACTTTGACCAGTCTTTGCGGCATCGTGCGACCGGCGGATTGGAAAGGCGATGGCATCGATCTGGCTCCCGCGCTGCGAGGGAAAGGGGACTTTCCGAAGAGTCGCCTGCTCTTCACTCAAGTCGGCCGCTGGCCGGGCGATCAGGCCGCCGGGCGATTCCGATCGCAGGATTTTTCAGTTCGCGACGACCGCTGGTGCCTCGTCGGTTTGGAACTCTACGACCTGCTCGTCGATCCCGGACAGCAGACGAATCTCTTCGCCGAGCAGCAGGCCGAGGCCCAGCGACTGCTGACCGCCTACGGCCGCTGGTGGGATGAGGTGCTGCCTGCCGTGCGCGAGCCGGTTCGCTACGTCATCGGGGCGGAAGCGGCTCCGGTCGCCCGCCTGACGGCGCACGATTGGTGGCCATCAAAGGAGGCGGACGAGGTCCGCGGGGCCGAGACAGTGTTCTCTCACGACCAGATCCGCGCCTTCCTGATAAACGCCCAGGTCGCCGCCACCCGCAATCCGCTGCCCTCCACCTCCGGCCACTGGAAACTCCAAGTGGCCCGCGAAGGGAACTACGAGGTCGCCTTCTCGCTGGTCCCGCCCGAGGCCTCCGCCGAAGACCGCCGCGCCCTCGGGCGCCTGCGCCCCGGTACCGCCCATGTCCGCGCCGGACAAGAAGAGGTGAAGATGGCCGTCCAGGACGGCGCGACCTCGCTGAAAGTGCCGCTTGATCTCGATGCCGGGCCGGTCGATCTGGAGGCATGGTTCGACGGCCAGCTTCTCAACGAGCGGATTCTCGGCGCGTTTTTCGTTTCCATCGAACGCAAGGGCGACCGCAAGGCTCCGAAACTCGATCTGAAGCCACGGCCGGCGCGGTGAAAGACCGCCGCAACTTTTACGGGAAGAACGGGTTTGAGAGGACCGGAGATCGATACGTATCATGAAAAACACCGCCACCATCGGAATTGCGGCCCTCCTCGCCGGAGCTGCCGGGGGCTATCTCGCCGGAAAAGCCGGCTCATCGGGTGCCGACGCCACCGCCGCGGCGGAGTCCGTCATGCGCGACACCAAATCGAGCTCGCGGCCGGGTACCGCGACCACTGCGGCGGAGGGATCCAAGAAAGGAGCCCGTAGCGTGGGCGAGGCCCTCGGCGAGCCCGGCCAGCTTGCCCGCATGCAGTCGCTCATGGATCTCTACGCCGGCATGAATGCCGACCAGTTGGCGGAAGCGGCGTCCAAGCTGGAAGAACTCCCGATGGCCCAGCGGATCATGGCGTCCATGCTCCTTTTCAGCCGCTGGGGTGAAGTTGATCCGCAAGGCGCGCTCGCTCATGCCGCCACGCTCGGGCCCGGCGGTTTCTTCGCCCGCCCGACCATTCTCCAGAGCTGGGCCAGCACCGACCCGGCGAATGCCGCCAAATACTTCGCCGAGAATCCCGGTGACTTCGCCATGATGGGCGGCTGGGGTGGCCCCGGCGGCGGTGGCGACAGTGCCGCCGGCGTGATTGCCACGGAGTGGGCCAAGCTCGATCCCGATGCGGCCCTCGCGTGGGCCAATGGACTGACCGGGAACAATCAAACCGGCGCCCTGCGCTCCATCATCAGCGAACTGGCCGGCACCGATCCGACCAAGGCCGCCGAGATTGCCTCCAAACTCCCTGGCGATGAGCAGGCCCGAGCCTACGGCGATATCGCCGAAAAGTTGGCGTCGAAGGATTTCGCTTCTGCCGAAACCTTTATCAACGGTTTGCCCGCCGAGGTGCGCGACCGCGCCTTGTCGGACGCCCTCGAAGTGCTCGCCCGCACCGATCCGCAGGCCGCTGCCGCCAAGCTGAGGGACATGACCGCCGGCGAGGACCGCGACCGCGCGATCTCCGGCATTGCCGAGGGCTGGGCCCGCCAGGATCCCGCCGCTGCCGCGGCTTGGTTGAGCCAGCAGACGACGGAAGACATGGACGATGCCGTGCGCTCGGTGGTTTCGGCGTGGGCGGGCCGTGACAGCGCCGCAGCCCTCACTTGGATTCAATCGCAGCCGCAGGGCGAAGTGCGCGACGAAGCGATCGGCACCTACATCTGGACCAGCCGCAACTCCGATCCGCAGAGCACCCTGCAGCTCGCGGAAAGCATTTCCGACGAAGGCGACCGCAACCGCTCCATCTTCATGGCGACCCGCCGCTGGATGCAGCAGGATCGCGAAGCCGCCACCAACTACATCCAGCAATCCACCACCCTCAGCGATGAAGCGAAGCAGCGCATCCTGGAAGGCGGACGCGGTGGCTGGGGTGGTGGCCGTGGTCGCGGCCGCGGCGGCAACTGATTTCCTCCCCCGATTTGACAAGCCCGTCCCCGGCACAAATCGTCGGGGGCGGGTTTTTTCGTTCATTCATGTGGGTTCCCGAGGACACCTATGCCATCGCGCGCATCGACTTGCCCCGTGCCGGCACGCACGGATGGCAGGTGCGCCTGCAACGGCGCGGTGTGAAGCACGGGAAGTTCTTCGCGGATCGCCAGCACGGCGGAGTCCGCGAGGCCTATGGGGCTGCCCGCGGGTGGCGGGATGAGCTGATGGCTCGCTTCGCCGCGGAGGAGACGCAGGCCCGCATCTGCCGGCCGTCCGCGAGGAATCAATCCGGCGTCGTCGGGGTCTCGAAGATCCGGGTGATCGCCGCGAACGGCACGGAGTATTGGTTCTGGCAAGCGGCGTGGTGCCCGGCACCGGGGGAACGGCGTTGCGTGAAATTCTCGATCAAGCGCCACGGCGACCGCCAGGCCTTCCGGCTGGCGGTCGAAGCGAGACGGGATGGGACGCGGCTGTAGCGGCGGTCCGTGTCCGTCGGACTTCGGCGGCAATGGCCGCTTCCTTGTGGCTTGGAGAACGAGACCTCACGATGCGGCTCGTGCCGCCGAAGTCCGACGGACACGGACCGCTACAGTTCAGAGGTCAAAGCTCTCGATGCGGGCTCCCTTCTCCGGATGACTGACGAACACGGCCACCTTGCGGATCTCGCCGAGATCGCTGCCGGTGTGGCTCAGGTAGTCGAACTTTCCGCGCAAGTCGGTGTAGCCGTCCTTGTGGAAGACCGCCTCGCCATCGGGACCTTGCACATAGACCTTCACGTAAGTCTTCGGCAAGGGCAGGCGGCTGGCGCTGTCGAAGACTTGGATCGTCCGGTCCAGCGGCTGGCGCACGGTTTCGAGCGCACGGCTATCGAGCACCCGCAGCACCTTCGTTTTGTCCGATTGCGCGGCGACCAGCACGTTGCCACGGCGGAAGGCCTCGGGCAATTCGAGGTCAGTTTGCTCGCCTTGCAAGGCGACTTCGCGGGACTCATTGGCACGGATGGCAGGCAAGGTCGCGCCGTCGCCAGAAAGGAAGGGGTCCTTCGAGAACATCACTTCAAGATCCACGCTGAAGAGCTGCAGCAGTGTCCTATCGAGCCGGTGGTGCTTCACCTGCAGCTTGCCGTCCGCGGCCAGCGCGAGGTCGAGCGATGGCGCTTCTTCCTTCGGCTTCGCGTCCTCGGGTTTGCGCGGCACCTGGAGCGCCACGATCTCGTCGGCCTGTGCCAGGATCGCGTCGAAGCGCGACTTCCACAGTCCCGGCGGCAGGCCGGTGCGACGCAGCGCGACGACGCGGGCTTCTTCCGGCTGCGCGCGGTGGAAATGGACGACCGAGTGCAGGTAGTCGAAGGCCAACCGGCCGGAGAGCTTGGCCGGGTCGATCTCTTCGAAACGTGCCAGTGCTTCCTCGATGCGGTCCTGCATCATCAGGTGAGCGGCGAGGGCGAGCTTGTCGTCGTCGCTCAACGCTGGCTTCCAGGAGAGCAGCTCAAGGAACGCCGCATAGTGTTCCGCAGCTTGCTCGTGGGTCAGCCGCTCCTTGTCGGCGAAACGATGGGCGCGTGGATTCACTAGCGGGTCGAACTCCAGCGTTTCCCAATCGCGGTGAACGACCGGACGGATCTCTAACAGCGGGCTGTCGAGCCATTCGCCGAACTCAAGCGGGGACGGCGGTGGTAGCAGGCCACCTTGCTCATGGTCTGCGACCTGGTTCTCCAAATAGTCCCGGATGGCGGGCAACGAGTCGTGAAGGAAGCCGAACGACGCCACGTCGTCCGAGTAATGGAGCCGCTCGCGCAGGATCGGCACGACCTTGCGGAAAAAGTCCGCGTTGCGCAGTCGCCAGCGGAGCAGGTGGAGATCGATCGTCCGCAAGTTCTCCGCTTTCAGGCGTTCGAGGACCGCGTCATCCGATCCATCCCTGGCGAGGGCGGGCCACGAGTTCGCGTCGGCAGGCGGCGCTTCGGCGACCACCCGCAGCGTCCGCGTCGCGGTGCGGGCGAGCACCGTATCGCTTTCGGACACCTGGAGCGGATACATCGCGAATTCGCCAGCCGCAGGGAAGTAGAAGGCGAGCCGTAGGGTCAGCACGCCGTAGGGCTGCAATTCGTGGGTCGAGGCAAGCGTCGAGGGTTGCCCATCGAGCGGAATCGCCCCGGCGGGGATCTGCGAGAGCACATCCACGCGGCGACCGACGCCGTCGGGATTGGTCACGATCAGAGACGCGCCGTAGGGCACGCCGGCGATGAAGTCGCCCGTGATGCTGTTCTCGATCTTGCGGCCCTCGACCGTGCGGAAGCGGTCATCGAGACGGTGGAAGGTCTGGCGCACCAGCACCGGCGCATCGGGAGCGATCTTCTGCGTTTCACGGGTGTCCTTGTAGAAGAGCAGCATCGGCTCGCGTGCTTTCACTCGCAGGGTGGAGCCTTCCACCTTGGTCTCCGGCCGCTCGGCCTTGAAGGGCAGGTCCAGCATCGCGAGACAGAACAGCGCCTCGTTGGCGTTGTTCGTGCAGGCGTTGAAATGCGGCGAGAGGAAGCCGCCCTTGCCATCCCACGCCGCCAGATCGAGCCAGAAACGATTGAGCGGAATGAAGGACTCGCCGGTCGAACCACGGTGTTTGTAGTAGTTCGACTCGAACCACAGGCGCGTCTGGTCGCGCTCGGAACTCCACGAGGGGCGGG
>CBKZPU010000177.1:0-10407 GCA_966696705.1 uncultured Verrucomicrobiaceae bacterium
TTCACTTCCACCTGCTTCATGACCCGCTGCCGCATGGTGCCGGGCAAGCATCCCGACGAAAGCGGCGGGGTAAGGATCGCGCCATCCTTCACCAGGAACACATTCGCGGTGGCGGTCTCGCACAACTCACCACGGGTGTTGAAAAACAGCGGCTCATCCGCACCGGCGAGGCGGGCCTGATCGAGAGCCAGCAGGTTCTCCGCATACGACGCGCATTTCACCCCGGCCAGCGGCGAACGCTCGTTGCGAGGGAATGGCGAGGTCACCAGAGTGACGGACTCCGGCGGCGGCGGACTGGCGGCGGCGGTGATCCACAGCAGCGCATCGGACCCGCGGGTCAAATCGCGCAAGTCCCCCGTCCCGGCGGTCATGGCGATGCGGACGCGGACGCGACCTTCCTCCAAACCCTTCCGGCCAAGCAACTTCGATATGATCTGTCCGAAGTCCTCGTCGCCAAGGCTCCATCCGAACCTCTCGGCTCCCTCCTTCATTCTCGCCAAGTGCAGATCGAGCCCGACCGGCTTGCCATCAAGAGCCAGCACGGTCTCGAACAATCCGAGGCCATTCGTCAATCCGCGGTCGGCGGGTGCGACGGCCAGCGGGCCATCGTGAAAGTCGCCATTGCACCAGATCCAGCTCACGCGGGGACTTTGCGCCAGCTTGGCGGATGAGCAAAGCCCGCATTGCATGACCCGGCTTCCGGCTCTCCAATACGGCACTGCATTGAACTACCTCGCGCACCTGCTCTTGGCCGAAGACGATCCGCTGTCGCGGGTCGGCAATTTGCTCGGCGACTTCGTGACCGGCCGACCGGAAACACTCGATCTCCCGCTACGGGTTGTTCAGGGCATCGTCCGCCATCGCGCGATCGATCGCTTCGCCGACGAGCATCCGGTGACCGCGCGATTGAAAGCGCTGGTGGCCCCGGAGCGCCGGCGCTTTGCGGGGGTGATCGTCGATCTTCTCCACGACCACTTTCTCACGAGGCACTGGGAAGATTACAGCCCAAGTCCGTTCCGCGAGTTCATCGACACCTGCAACCAGGCACTCCGCGATCACTTCGAACTACTCCCGCCAGCCCTTGCCGGGACCTTGGAAGAACGGATCGACGACGATTGGCTGGGCCACTACGGCACTGACGAGGGACTCGATGGGGTCTTTCACCGCGTGTCGCTGCGTCATCCGGGCTTCGCGCCCATCCGCGGTGCCCTCGATGACCTGCGGCGTCATCGACGCGGGTTTGAGACGGGGTTCCACGAATTCTTTCCCGCGCTACAGGCTTGGGTCCGTGGGCTAGGACCGGAAACAAAGGTCGTCATCGACCGCGGCAGCTCCCCTGTCTAGCGTCCGCCCGTGCGCATCCTGATCTTCATCGGCGGCATCCTGCTTGCAACGCTCGGCTTTGTGGTTTTCCAGCAAACGAAGGACCCGAGCTTGCTACAGGGCGGCCT
Source organism: uncultured Verrucomicrobiaceae bacterium (assembly GCA_966696705.1). Classification (GTDB taxonomy): domain Bacteria; phylum Verrucomicrobiota; class Verrucomicrobiia; order Verrucomicrobiales; family Akkermansiaceae; genus Haloferula. The sequence goes on from CBKZPU010000177.1 coordinate 1,452, forward strand.
CACGCTCGGCGGCGGCCTCATCATCTGCGGGATCTTTTCGCTGAAGGCAAAATGGCACGGCATCACCGGTGCGGGCGTACTCGCGTTATTGGGCGCGGTGCGAACCGTGCCGAAGCTCGGCTCAGAACCGCGGTGGTTCCACGTCGCGGCAGCGGTGGCGTGTGTCGTCGTGCTGGTCAGCGCGGCAAGGTGCCTGCTGACCGAGCGGACGCGCCGGGCGGTGGAAAAGCTCAAGTCGGAGTGAGGGACTTCTTAGGGTTCGGCAATGACATCACCAGCCAACACACTCCTCGCTTTCTCCCTCCGCGAGACCCACAGCCGGCCGATCCGCCACAGGCAGGCCAAGGTGGTGACCAGCAACCAAAACTGGAACGCCCGCGGCACCGCGCGCGCCACCTCATGTGGCAACTCGGAGAGCGACAACAAGCTCGCGGACGCAAAGAACGGCAAGCTCGCCGGCGACATGCCGAACAGCCACACCGCCAGCGGCGCCAAGCGATCGCTGATCGGTGCAATCACGGCCCCGGCCATTGCCGGAACGATGCCCACGAAGATCGTCACCAACCCAACCAAGCGCCCGCCTTTCGCCTCTAACAGAACTTGGAAGCCCACCCCCGCGGCGACCATCACCAGCGCGTAGAAAAGAAAGATCCGCAAGGTCACCACGTGCCCGGGGAACCATCGTGACTCGACCAAGCCGCGAGTGAACAGGAACCACCCCGTCGCCCCCGCCAGCGCCATCAGCAGCACCGCCCAGAAGCTGGTGGCGGCATCGGAAAAGAAGGGCAGAGAATCCACCCCCTGCTTCCTCGCCCGCCTCCAACCGCGGATCTGGCTATCCGCCGAGGGCGTGATGATGATCGCGAAAATGAAGATCAGCATCAGGGACATGACCCCGTAGATCCCTGACATGACCACGGCCTCGGCGGGATCCGGGTGCCAGTTGGGCACCACCCGCATCATCCGGTTGAAGGCCTTTGACGGAAACACCGCGCCTTCATCCACCAGCGGCAGCGAGTTCCCCAGCAACTGGATCTGGATCCACACGTAAAAGCCGGTCGCCCATGTCTTCCCTAACAGATGCGATTCCGACCTCCGCCACTTGCGGCAGAGCATGACGAGGAACGTGAGGATGAGTCCACCTTGAGAGAAGACGGTGAAGACCGCTTCCGGGAAATCGAGGCCGAAGAACTTCGCCGTCGGCGCGAGGTTCTGTAGCGTCTCCAACGCCGCGCCCGCGGTGCGGGGCAGCAGCTTCGGCCCGAATTCCTCGATCACCGGCCAAACGGTCAGGTATTTGAAGTAAACCAGCCCAAACTTCGCCATCTGGGGAATGACGGTGTAGAGGCAGAAGACGATGCCGATCGACAGCAGGAAGGCCCATCGCCGGTTCTTCACCACCGTGCCGGTGACCAGGCCGGTGAGATGATAGCAGATCGCCGAGCTGACGATGGTCACGTAGATCGGCAGCCACACGTGCCATGAGATTTCCCCAAGCCACAGGGTCCAAGCGGCGAAAGGTATCGTGACGAGAAACATCGCATACTCGCGCACCGGCAATCCGAAAAGGAAACCAAGGACCTTCGACAATGGCGCCATGGGGATCAATCGCTGGTAGTCGATGACTCCTTCGTCACGCTCCGCGGTCATGCCGCCAGCGGCCTGGGCGGTGCCCAAAACAAAAAGGATCACGCACTGGAAGATCAGCAAGAATGGCAACGCGGTGCGCGCGGCATCCGAGGGCGACAAGCCCGAACGCATTCCTCCCGAGCGGGCCATGGCCACGATGAAACCGGCGATCAGCACGGTGATCAGCAACGCGAGCCCCAGCCCCTTCGGCCGGAGGCGTGCGCGGCAGTAGCGGTGCAGGATGGGATTCTTCCACACCTCCCACGTTCGATGACGATAAGGCCCGGCAGCGTTCATGAGCGTCGGTTCGATTCGGCGACTTCCACCAGAATATCCTCGAAGGACGAGCGGCGTTCTTCAAAGGCGCGCAGGCGGAAGCCCTCGCGCACCAGGCCTTCCATCAAGTCCGCTTGCTCGTCATCGGTGCCCTTGAATCCGAAGATGACCTGCGAGGCATCGATCCTCAGATCATGAATGCCCGGCCGTGTCACCAACCACGAGGCAGCCTCTTCGTGACGTTGGAGCAGGCTGGCGGTGATCGTGCGCTCGGTATTGCCGAGTTGATGGCGAACTTCATCCACGGTGCCGGACGCGAGCAAGCGGCCACGGTTCATCACGCACAGCGAGGTGCACATCTCGGCAAGCTCGCTGAGGATATGGGAGCTGATGAAGACGGTTGACCCGGTTTTCGCGAGCCGGCGCAGGGCATTGCGGAGGTCGCGGCGCGCCAAGGGATCGAGCCCGCTGGCCGGTTCGTCGAGAATCAGCACGCGTGGCCGGTGGAGCAGCGTCTTGGCCAAGACCACGCGCTGGGTCTGTCCACGCGAGAGTTCCTTGCACCACTTGTCGCGGAGGTCGGCGATCGCGACTTCTTCCAGGCACTCGGCGACGCGCTTCCGGCGTTCTGTTAGGCTGCCGAGTCCGTAGGCCGAGGCATGGTAATCGAGGAACTCGCCGACTTTCAGGTCCGATGGCACGGGTGCGAGATCGGGCATGTAGCCGACAATGCGGCGGGCGCTTTCGATGTCCTCGAGCACGTCCACGCCATCGAGGATCACTTCGCCATAGGTCGGCTCCATGAGGGTGGCCAGCACGCGGAAGGTGCTGGTCTTGCCTGCCCCATTCGGGCCGACGAGACCGAAGACCTCGCCGGGCGGAACCTTCAGGCTGAGGTCATCGACGGCGACGAAATTGCCGTAGTCCACCCGCAGGTCGCGGATATCGATGGCCGGCCGGGGGACGTGAGCAGGTTCAGAAATCTTCATCTTCGAGAGGATCCCAGTCGGGTGGCAGGCTCAGGCCGATCGAGCCCAGATCTTCCACGGCTTTCTGACGACGGCGCGCGCGTTCGGCCTCGTAGGCTTGGCGTTGCTCGGGACGAAGGACGGACAACATCGCCTGCTGGCCGTCGCCGGAAGGAGTCGTGCCGATCTGGCCGCCGATCCCTTCGAGTTGCATCGCCGGATCGTAGTCGCGCGAGTTCCTCGCCATGATTCCGAAGACTTGGTCGCGCTGCTGGTCATCCAGCTTCACGATGCCATCGAGCCTTTGGACATGCCGGTCCGCCTCTTGCTGGACGCGCTCGGCGCGTTCGGCCATGCGCTCGGCCTGGAACCGGGCGAGCTTTTCGCCGCGCAGTTGCGTCTCCATGAAGGCGTCGAGCCCCTCGTCCAGACGAAGGTCGTGGGTGGCGCGGACCATGTCGGTGAAGGAAGTACTGTCGCTTCCCACAAACTCGCTCCAGGCCTTCGCGTCCTCCTCGGACTTCCGCTCGAACCATTCCTTCAATGCTTCTTGTTGGGCACCGGTGAGGTCGTATTTCCGGGCAAGCTCGCCGGTCAGACTCTCGATCCGGTTCTTCTCCTCCTGCACCCGCATCCGCGCCAGCAGCGGCTCCAGATCCCGCATCAGCGGCTTGGTGAGCTTGAGAAGATCATCCGGTGTCACGGGCCGGCCGGCGCGGAGGTCGTCGGCGATCTCGCGCAGCCCGTCCTTCACCGTCCTGCCGTTGGGCCGGCGGCCCTCTTCCAAGGCGGCGATCCGGTTGTTGGCCCTCTTCAAATCCACCTCCAGTTTGGCCACTTGCTCCTCGGGGGATCCCTTAGCTCCGGTCAAGCTCTCGCGGAACATCGTGGCACCCACGACGCCGACGGCGACGCCCACCGCGAGCGGTGCGAGCGATTTCAAGGCAGGAACGACAGGCATGGCGGCAAAAGGGGGTGAGGGACAATTGTGAAACGCCGGTGGAGGACCCTTGAACTTTGAATGAAGCAGACCTGCGGCGACGGAAAAGCCCGGAGACGAGGACCCTCCGCGATCGCGTAATGGTGAGAATCCGGAAATCCGGACAATCTACCCGCGTCGGTCGCCTGCGAACCGAGCAGATTCTCCTCCCTCGCCCTTCGAAGACATCATCGGACAGCGTCTCCCCTCCCTAGCGCGGTCCGCGGAACTCCCCGAAGGGTTGGATACCTCCAGATCGCTGCTTCACCCAAAGGGCCCTCCCGGCCTCACCCAAAAAATCACGCCGCACGGAATGGCGATTCCGTGCGGCGTTTTTTGTATTCCGCAAATCTAGCGGCGGTCTGCGACCGCCGGAAGCTGGCGGCATCAGCCGCATCCTTGCGGGCACGAAATCGGACTTCCTTGGCGCGGCTGGTGCCGCTGAAATGCGACGGTCGCAGGCCGCCGCTACATTTCGACATCACTCCTGCCTTGGCCCCGCCTCCGCCGCAGTCTAACGAATCCCCCATGCCATCCGCCGACACCCTGCGCGCCGCGATCCGTGACGTGGTCGATTTCCCGAAGCCCGGCATCGTCTTCAAGGACATCACCCCCGTCCTCGCCGACCCGGTCCTTTTTCACGATTCGATCACGCTGATCTGCGACAGCGCCGGCGGGCAAAAGATCGACAAGGTCGTCGGCATCGACGCCCGCGGCTTCATCTTTGCCGCGGCGGTGGCCGACCGGCTCGGGGCTGGCTTCATCCCGGTCCGGAAAAAAGGCAAACTGCCGTGGAAGACCCGCCAGCAAGCCTACTCGCTGGAATACGGCGAGTCGGTCGTGGAACTCCACGAGGACGCCATCGCGCCGGGCGAAACCGTCCTGCTGGTAGACGACCTGCTCGCCACCGGCGGCACCGCGGGCGCCGCACTGGAGCTACTCGACCAACTCGGCGCGAAGGTCGTCGGAGTGACCTTTTTGATCGAGCTCGCATTCCTCGGTGGGCGGAAAATGCTCGGCGACCACAAGGTCGAGTCGATCCTGATATTCAATGATTAATTAGCCGGCCTGATGCCGTCGATGAGCCGGACGGTTTGGGGGTGACAATCGCGCCGCTTGCCCTAGCGGCGCGCCTTTTCCAAGCTGCGCGCCCGCAATCCACCGATCCTCATGTCCTGGTCCACCTACGCATCCTCTCTGATCCGTTACCCGCAGTTCGGCTTCTCCCTCGACTCCTCGTTGATGGACCTGGACGAGGCGTTCTTTGCGAAAATGGCGCCGAAGGTGGAGAAGGCATTCGCCGACGTCGCCGCGCTCGAATCCGGCGCCATCGCCAACCCGGATGAAGGCCGCATGGTCGGTCACTACTGGCTGCGCAATGCCGCCCTCGCCCCGAGCCAAGAACTTCGTGCCGCCGTCACCAAGCCGCTCGCCGACCTCAAGGCCTTCGCGGAAAAGGTCCATACCGGTCAGATCAAGCCGCTCAGCGGTGGCGTGTTCCAACGCGTCCTGCTCATCGGCATCGGCGGCTCGGCGCTCGGCCCCCAACTCGTGTCGGACGCCATCGGCCACGGCGCGCGCATGCCGATCCACTTCTTCGACAACACCGACCCGGCGGGCATCGATCGCGTGCTCTCCGACATCGGCACCGCAGGCCTTGCCAAGACCCTCGTGGTGATCATCTCCAAGTCCGGCGGCACGCCGGAAACCCGCAACGGCATGATCGAGGCCAAGGCCGCCTACGATGCGGCCGGCCTGCACTTCGGCAAGCACGCCGTGGCCGTCACCGGCACCGGCTCGAAGCTCGACCAGTATGCCGAGAAGGAAGGCTTCATCGCCCGCTTCCCGATGGAAGACTGGGTCGGCGGCCGCACGTCCGTCATGTCCACCGTCGGCCTCGTCCCCGCCGCGCTGCAAGGCATCGACATCGACTCCTTCCTCGCCGGTGCCGCCGCGATGGACGTGGAGACCCGCAAGCCCGGTGACAAGAATGCCTCGATGCGCCTCGCGCTCGCGTGGTATGCCGCCGGCAATGGCAAGGGCGAGAAGGACATGGTGGTGCTTCCTTACAAGGACTCGCTGGTGCTGTTCTCGAAGTACCTCCAGCAGCTCGTGATGGAGTCGCTCGGCAAGGAGCACGACCTCGATGGCAAGCTCGTCAACCAAGGCATCGCGGTTTACGGAAACAAGGGTTCCACCGACCAGCACGCCTACGTCCAACAGCTCCGCGACGGCGTCGCGAATTTCTTCGCGACCTTCATCGAAGTCCGCAAGGGTCGTCACGGCGACTCGATCGAAGTCGAGCCCGGCAACAGCTCGGCCGACTACCTGCAGGGCTTCCTGCGCGGAACCCGCAAGGCGCTCTACGATTCGGGCCGCAAGTCGATCACCATCTCGATCCCGGAGGTGAATCCGTTCCAGCTCGGCGCGCTGATCGCACTCTTCGAGCGGGCCGTTTCGTTCTACGCCTCGCTGGTCAATATCAACGCCTACCACCAGCCCGGCGTGGAAGCCGGCAAGAAGGCCGCGGCGGTGTTCCTGGACCTGCTCGGCGCGGTGCGCAGCCGCCTCGTGGCCGATGCGAAGACCGCCGAGCAAGTCGCCTTCGAAGTCGATGCCGATGCCGAGGATGTGTATCACTGCCTGACCCACCTCGCCGCCAATGGCGAAGTCCAGATCTCGATCGGTGCGACGCCGAAGGAGGATACGTTCTCGCTGTGAGCGGGCGGTAACGTCCCGTTTATTCTTCCATCAAGCGCATCTGGCGATCACTGCCGGGTGCGCTTTTTGTTTTCAGTCCGGCCACTTGGACTGCAACACGGGGTGAAGCTGGCCTCAGTCGCCGGAGCCCCTTCCTCCGAACCGGACCGGCGGATCTCCAACGCCCGAACGACGTCAAGCGCCTGAAGGACCTGCTCGACCAATGGCAGGCGAAGAACATCGCGATGACGATTCCTCACTGCGCCGCCGCCTTGAGCACGCCGACGTAGGGCAAGTTCCGGTAGCGCCCCTGATAGTCGAGGCCGTAGCCGACCACGAACTCATCCGCGATCAGGAAGCCGACGTAATCCGCCGCGATGTTCTCCGCATGCGGCTTGTCCTTCGACAACAAGACGCCGGTTTTCACCTCGGACGCGCCTTCCTGATAGAGCCGGTCCACCACCGCCTTCAGCGTGCGGCCGGTGTCGAGGATGTCATCCAGCACCAGCACCTTGCGGTCCTTCACGTCAGGGAGCTTGCGATCGAGGAAACTGACCACGCCGCTGCTCTCGGTGCCACCGTGATAGCTCGCGACGTTGATGCATTCCATCTCCAGCATCCGCGGGACGCGGCGCAGCAGGTCGGCGGCGAAGACCAGCGCCCCCTTCATGAGCACCACCACCACCAACACCTCGCCCGGGAAGTCCTTGCGAATTTCCAGCGCCATCACGTCGAGCCGCTTGTGAATCACCTGCTCGTCCACCAACACGCGCTCGATGTCCTCTTCCATGGCCGCGAGCATCCGCATTCACCGCCGCCCGGATCAAGCGCTCAATCCTGCGCTCGCTTGAAGCGATACACCTTGCCGCCGGCACGATGCAGGTTCAGGCGATCGCTCGCCTTGAGTTCGAGAAACGCCGGGTCTTCCTTGAGGGCGAGGTATTCGGTCTCGCGGTAATCCTTTTCGGCGAGCACGCGCTTCTCCGCTTCGAGCGTTTGCGCGAGCTTGAACTCGAGATCCTTCAGCCGCCGCTGTTGCGGCAATGCCGTGGCCACCACGGCCAAACCGAGGATCAAGCCCATCACCGCGAAGATAATCCGGTTCGCGGCGGAGATCACCCGCGTCTGGGCTTCCAGTCGCTTGAGTTTCACTCCTGAGATTCTTTTCCGCCGCGCGGCCATTGGCTGGCAGTTGGTTAGCATTACTGAAGCTTCCGGCATAGCGGAAAATCGGACAGCCCGCCTTTTTACGGTTAGAAACGTCCAAGCCGCCGTGCGGTGGGAAGGACGTTGACCCGCCGGGGTGAGCCCGCTTACCTCCCCGCAACATCCGTTGTGAATCCCATGAAAACGCCCATCACCGTCTCCGTGACTGGCGCCGCCGGCCAGATCGGCTACGCCCTCCTCTTCCGCATCGCGTCCGGTGCCTTGTTTGGCCCCGACCAGCCCGTGAACTTGCGGTTGATCGAAATCGAACCTGGCATGGCCGCACTCAAGGGCGTGGTGATGGAGCTCGATGACTGCGCCTTCCCGCTGCTGCGCGAAGTGGTGCCGACTTGTGACCTCAATGAAGGCTTCCGCGGCACCAATTGGGCCCTGCTCGTCGGCTCGGTGCCGCGCAAGGCCGGGATGGAGCGCGGCGATCTGCTCGGCATCAACGGCAAGATTTTCACCGGCCAAGGCCAGGCGATCGCGAAGAACGCCGCCTCCGACGTCCGCACCCTGGTCGTCGGCAACCCCTGCAACACGAACGCCCTGATCTGCGCTTCGAATGCCGACGGCGTGCCGAAGGACCGCTTCTTCGCGATGACCCGCCTCGATGAGAATCGCGCGAAGAGCCAGCTCGCCCAGAAGGCCGGCGTCCATCATTCCGAGGTCACCAACCTCTGCATCTGGGGCAACCATTCGGCCACCCAGTATCCCGATTTCACCAACGCGAAGATCGCCGGCAAGCCGGTCACCGACGTGATTGCCGATGAAGAGTGGCTCAAGGGCGACTTCATCAAGACCGTCCAGCAACGCGGCGCGGCCATCATCGCGGCCCGCGGTGCCTCGTCCGCCGCCTCCGCCGCGAATGCCGCCATCGATACCGTGGTCAGCCTGGTCAATCCGACCCCGGCGGGCGACTGGCACAGCGTGGCCGTTTACTCCGATGGCAGCCACTACGGCATCGCCAAGGGCATCATGGCCTCGATGCCGATCCGCACGCTCACCAATGGCACTTGGGAAGTGATCGACGGCGTCCCGGTCAACGAGTTCAGCCAGGGCAAGATCGACGCCACCATCGGCGAGCTGCTCGAGGAGCGCGACGCGGTGAAGGGTCTGATCCCCGCCTGAGCCGACCTCCTCCGGAAATTTCAAAAAATCATGTGACAGCCGTGGGAATTCCCGCGGCTTTCTGCTT
>CBKZPU010000178.1:0-10325 GCA_966696705.1 uncultured Verrucomicrobiaceae bacterium
GGGGGCCTTCCACACGAGGCGCACGGCATCGATGCGGACGCGGGCGGATTTGATGGCGGCGGCGAGTTCCCGTTCGCGGGCCTCGAGCGCGGCGATTTCTTCCGGACGGACGTGGTCGTTCATGGCGGCGAGGTCCTTGAGGCGGGAAATCTCGTCGTCGAGTTGCGCGTGCATGGTTTGCAAGGCGGTGGCGATGACCTCTTTGCTGGCTTCCGTGCCGAGTTCGTGGACGCGATTGAGCATGGTGGGCAGCACCTTGCGCTTCACGGCCTCGTTTCGCAGCAGGCTGGCGGGATCGCCGCGGCGGAGTTTGGCCGAGGCGAGGGCGGTGTCGCCCGTCTGGTCACCGCCGGTGTGATCGACGGCGATGCGCAGCGGGACGGGCGGCAGGAAGCGCTCGACGTGGAGCTTCGCGGAAGCGACGCATTCGACGACGACCCAAGCTTCCAGGAGCATGCGTTTTTCCGAGGGGGATTCCCAGATGCCGAAGGAGGCGTTGCCGGCTTCGGAGCCTAACAGGAGGTCGAGCGCCGCGCGGGTCATCGGGTGATCCCAGGTGAGGAAGGCCTCTTGCTCGCGTTCGAGCGCGCGCTGGCGGTCGAGCGTGACGGTGATGCCTTCGTTCGGCAGGGCGGGGAAGGCGTCCGACTTGAGATTGCCGGGCAGCAGGAAGTAGCGGCGGCGGCCGAGCTCCTCGATGTGCAGGCCGCAGTGCTCGAAGAGGCGCAGCAGGAAGTCCTCGAACTCCGCGTCGTCGTCCCATGACTTGATCGTGTCGATTGCCCGTGCGGCGTGCTCCGGCCGGTGCGAGCAGCGCTCTAACAAGCGGTCCTGGCCGCGGGCGAGGCGTTCGGAGATGCGGGCGCGGCAGGCCTCGGATTCGGTGAGCAGGGCCTTCAGCTTGCGCGGGTTTTTCAAGGCGGCCTCAAGCGAATCGGCGAGTTCGCGCTGGATCTCCGCGGCACCCTGCGGGCTGGTGCGGAAGGCATCCAGGCCTTCGTGGATCCAGCGCACGCGGGTCTCTTCCGCGGTGCCCTTCAGGTGGGGGACGTGGATGTGGATGGTGCCACGCTGGCCGATGCGGTCGAGACGGCCGATGCGTTGCTCTAACAGATCGAGGTTGTCCGGAAGATCGAACAGCACGAGATGGCGGGCGAACTGGAAATTGCGTCCTTCGCTGCCGATCTCGGAGCACACGAGCACGCGCGCGCCATCCTCGTCGGCGAAGTAGGCGGCGTTCCGGTCGCGCTGGATCAGCGTGAGGTCTTCATGGAAGAGCGCGGCGACCGAGCCGGTGGCATCGCGCAGGGACTCGATGATCTGCTCGGCGAGCTCGCGGGTCTTGGCGATGACCAGCACCTTTTCCTCCGCCGGGAGCTTTTCTAACAAGCCGGCAAGCCAGGCGACCTTGGCGGTCATTTCGTCGTCGCCCTTCAGTGGTGCGAGCAGCGGCAGCCGCTCGGGGAAGCCGCCGAGGCGGGCGCGGGTATTCCGGAACATGACGCGGCCTATGCCGCAGCCATCGAGGAGATCCTGCACCAGTCGCGCGCGCGCGCCGTCTTTCTCCAGGAGGAAATCGGCCGCCGCTTTCAGCAGGCGCGGGCGTCCCGCCGTGAGGGCGCCGAGCCGGTCGCCGGCTTCGCCGCCATTCGCGAGGGATTCCACCAGATCGGCGACGTCCTCGTAGTGGCGGGTCTCTTCGCGATATTGATTAAGGTCGCGGTAGCGGCCGGGATCGAGCAATTGCAGGCGGGCGAAGTGGCCCTCCGGTCCGAGCTGCTGGGGCGTGGCGGTGAGGAGCAGCAGGCCTTCCGTCTGCGCGGCCAAAGTACGAACAACCTCGTAGTTCGCGCCGGCGTGCTCCGGGGTCCATTCGAGGTGATGCGCTTCATCGACGACGAGCACGTCCCAGCCGGCTTCGCGTGCTTGGGAAGCGCGGGCCTCGTCCTCCGCGAGGAAGTCGAGCGGCGCGAGCACGAGCTGGCTATCGAGAAAGGGATTCGCTTCCGGGTCGCCTTCCTCGATGGCGATGCAGCGCTCTTCATCGAAGAGATCGAAGGTGAGATTGAAGCGTCGCAGCAGCTCGACGAACCATTGGTGGACCAGCGGCTCCGGCACGAGGATGAGGACCCGCGAAGCGCGGCCGGTGAGCAGCAGGCGGTGGACGATGAGGCAGGCCTCGATGGTCTTGCCGAGGCCGACTTCATCGGCGAGCAGCACGCGCGGCTGAAGGCGATTGGCGACCTCATCGGCGATGAAGAGCTGGTGCGGGATGAGATCGACGCGGGCACCGGCGAGGCCGCGGGCGGGGGAGCGGCGCATGCCGGCGCGGCGGCGCAGGGCCTCGCCGCGCAGGTCGAACTCGCCGGGGTCATCGAGCTTGCCACCGAACAGGCGTTCCTCGGGCTTGCTGAAGCACATCGAGTCGGCGAGCTGCGCCTCCGTCACCTCGCCCGTCGCGGTTTCATAGATGCGGAGGCCGGATTCCTCGCGGACCTGATCGACGGTGGTTTCGACGCCCTCGTGGGTGGTGATGCGGTCGCCGGGCTGGAATTTCACGCGGCGCAGCGGCGCGGTGTCGATGGCGTAGCAGCGTTGTTCGCCGGCGGCGGGAAAGACGATTTCGACGCGGCCGTGGGAGCCGTCGAGGATGATGCCGAGGCCGAGTTCGGGTTCGCTATCGCTGACCCAGCGTTGGCCGCGTTTCCATATGGTGGTGGCAGGCATTCGTGAAAAGGGGCGCGCACCCTACGCGTGCGGGGCGAGTCCGCAAGCACGGGGAGCGGGAAATGCGGAACTGATGGAGACGGGGTGCGCGTGGGGCGACCAACGGAGGGCTTTCGCTGGACCGGTCCCGTGACGCAGTTGAGGATGTTCGTGTGTTCAAGCGAGCTCTCCAGCGCCTTCTGGCCAACCCAAAGAAGCAGATTTTTGTCGTAGTGGGCGAACAATGGCAGAAGTTCGATGAGCCGCCGTATTCCACCGATCCCAAGGCCTACGATTTCGATCCTGACGGCTGTGAAACGAAAAGCCCGGACCAGTTTCCGCCGCCTCCTTGGAATCTCCCCGCAGGGGTGCCGCCGAAGCGAGGGCCTACGATCATGAAGGCATTCCGCGTTGCATCCGACGCGATCAGCTTCGCCCACTGCTGCAATCTCGATAGCGTCATGCTCGTCACTTACGACCGCCAAGACGGCAAGTGGATGAAAAGCACGGACCAGTCCGCTCTCGAGATCGACTGGTGAGGAACCAGGGACTGGCGGCGTTGATAAGGAAGACCACGGAGGGTCGGCGTAGCACTACGGAAACTTGGGATGCCGGTTGCCAGGTAAGATGAGCCGCCCCCCGCCTGACGGCCCGGAGGGACGTCCCTGCCGAAGAAAAAAGCCGCCCGGAGTGGCTCCGGACGGCTTTGGGAAAATCGGGGCGATGCGGATGAGGCTTATTCCTTCTCCTCTTCCTCCGCTTTTTCTTCCTTGGCGTCTTCCTTCGGCTTGTCCTTGGCCTTTTCCTTGGCCATTTCGAGCTGCTTCTTGAGGCCGTCGAAGCGGGCCGCCATTTCGCTTTCGGGAGCGATGGCCTTGGCTTCGTCGATGGCCTTGATCGCTTCGTCGAACTTTTGCATCTGGGCGTAGATCATTCCCTTGATCATGACGACCTGCTGCTTCTGTTCGCCCTCGAAGTCGCCAGCGGACTTGTCAACGAAGGCGAGCGCGCCCTCGTGGTCCTGCTTGCGGGCGAAGCCATTCAGCTCTTCTTCAAAGGCGGCGAACTTCTGCTTGGCGGCGAGCTTCTTGGCGTAGCCGGTTTCGTCCTTCGGGTCGGCGGATTTGATCTGCTCCACCACGTCGGGGTAGAAAGCGGCCACCGTTTCGTCCTCGAGCTCCATGGCATCGAGCGCGGCGATCAGGGACTTGGCCTTGGCGGGGCCCTCGGCCTTGGCGGCGTCGGCGAAGGACTTGTCGCGGGTGTCCTTCTTGGCACGCAGTTCGTCGAGGTGAGCGACGTATTTCTCCGGGCCGCCGGGCTGGTAGCCGGTCTTGGCGAAGGGCTTGCCCTCGGCATCGCAGAGCAGGATGGTCGGGAAACCCTGGATCGAATATTTGCCCTGGAGTTCCTCGTTCTGCTTCTGGGTCTCCTCGGAGAGCTTCGACTTGTCGCGCGGGTAGTCGAGTTCGACGAGGACGAACTTGTCCTTCACGCCGGTCTTGAAGGCGTCGTGCTTGAAGACCTCGTCATTGAGCTTGATGCACCAGCTGCACCAGTCGGAGCCGGTGAAGTCCATGAGCAGGTCCTTCTTCTCGTCGGTCGCCTGCTTTTTGGCGGCGGCGAAGTCGTGGCTCCAGCCCTCGCCGCCGGCGAAGGCGGAAGAGATGCCGGCGAGGGCGGCGCAGGTGGCCGCGAGGATGAATTTCGTTTTCATGATGGTATCGGGACGGGACGCCCTTCGGGAAGACGAGCTGACAGCGGTGCCGGAAGCACGCTTTTTCCAATGAAATTCGCGGGAAGGGCGGTGGAAAATAATGCTGTGACGGGGCCGGGCGGCGTCATGTAGAAGCCGGGGCATCCGCCGATATGGAACAAGCACCGGAAGTTCCCACCCCGCCACCGGAAATTCCCAAGGGAAAGCTGTGGACGGCGCTGCTGCTGCCGCCAGCCATCATGTGCGCCGGCAGCCTGATCGCCGGCGATGCCGCGGCGCGGAGTTCCAGCTACGGCGAGGAGTTTCTGGTAATGCTGCCAGTGGGCCTGGTGACGATTCTGGTGACCGCGGTCTTGTTCGTGCGGGTTTGGGGCGTCCGCTACCATGGGCGATCGCTGGTATTGACGACGCTGGGCTACATCCTCGGGCAGGTCATCCTGTGCTTGGCCGTGTGGTTCGGCTGTTGTCTGATCCCATTCCGTTGATCGATGCGGCCCCGTATTTTCAAAGAGACCCTAAAGAAGACGACCTCGCGTTGTCCGGAGTGCCAGCGGTCGGCCCCGGCCGAGGTGTGGAAAACGGCGGGGACGCCCGCGATGGTCTATCTCACGCGGGAGTGCCCCGACCACGGCGAGCACACGGCGTGCATTTCCAGCGATGCCCGCTTCTACTGGCTGGCGAAGGGCGATCCGGCGAATGCCTGTGGGCCGGGCTGTGCTTGCTCCGCGGATCCCGCCGGACGCGATGGCACGCTCGGGCGAAATGCCGCGGCCACGGATCCGGCGGTGGAGGTGCTTTCGACCTGCCTCGCGCTGATCGAGATCGTCGATTCCTGTAACCTCGCGTGCCCGACCTGCTTCGCGGATTCGCCGGTGGGTGCGGCCGGCGATCGGTTGAAAGCGCACTCGCTGGAGTCCCTGCAAGAGCGGATCGGCGGGGTGATCGGGCGGAAGGGCAAGATCGAGATTCTCCAGCTTTCCGGCGGCGAGCCGACGCTTCATCCGGAGTTTTTCGAGCTGCTCGATTGGATCCACGCGGAACCGGGCATCGACTACTGCCTGGTGAATACCAATGGCGTGCGGATCGCGAAGGAGGATGGCTTTCTCACGGAACTCGGCGTGCGGGCGCGGCGCGGGCATTTCCAACTCTACCTGCAGTACGATGGCCCGCAGGAAGCGGGGCAGCGCGAACTGCGCGGTGGAGACTATCGCGAGATGAAGCGCGCCGCGATGGACCGCTGCGAGCGGGAAGGCATTCCCTTCACGCTGGCGATGACGGTGACGCCGGAGAATCTGCCGCACCTGTGGGAGACGATCGGGGAAGGGCTGCGCTACTCGTGCTGCCGCGGCGTGTCTTTTCAACCGATGTTCCGGTCCGGCCGGCGACCGGGGGCCAATGGCGAGCCGCTCAATACCGCGGACATCATCCTGGGGGCGGTGGAGCAGTCGGGAGGGAGCCTGAAGTTCGAGGACTTCACGCCGCTGCCTTGCGGCGATCCGAATTGCGCGACCATCGGCTACCTGCTGCGCACGCCCATCGGCGTGAGGAGCATTTCCGAGTTCATCGACTTCGCCAGCGTGCAGGGCTTCCTGCGGGACAAGGTGCGCTACGAGCTGTCCGATCTGATCCAGTGCGGTTGTGAGAATACCGAGCTTGGAGAAATCCTGCACCGCTTCGAGATGAAGGAGCGGGATGCCTTCCGGATCTTCATCAAGCCCTTCATGGATGCGTGGACCTGGGATCAGGATCGCATCGACCGCTGCTGCACCCACGTCATCCGGCCGGATGGGAAGTTGGATTCGTTCTGCCGCTACTATTCCGGATTTCCCGATGCATCATGAATGAAGAACTTCCGCCACCAAACCGCGCCATCGGCTGGTATCGCTTCATGCTGTGGACAATGCCGACGTGCGTGGCGATCACCACGGCGTTTGGGGCCATTTGGCTGGTCTCCGTTGCAAAGATGAGTTCCAATATCTCGGTAGGTATCTGGTTCGCGGTGAATATCGCGTCGGCATTTGCCATTGGAACTTTTGAGGCGCGATTTCATCGTGCGGGACAGCGCTCATCGAGAAAGGCCAGCTTGGATCGGATTGCCGGTTTTGTTGCAATCCAGATCCTTCTAATCCCGGTCCTGACTTGCGCAATCTGGTTTGCCGCCTGTCTCGTGTTGGCGTTTTGAATGTCACCGGATGTCCTTCATGCCCACGCCAACCGGATCACCCGTCTATGCGCTGATGCTGTTGCTCGGCATCGTCATCGGCGCGGTCTATTGGTTCCGCGTCTCGAAGTCGGATGGCCGGCTGCCCTTGATTTACTTCGGTGGATTGGTCGGGGCCTTTGCCGGAGCGAAGCTGGCCTACCTGCTGTCGGAAGGCTGGCTGCATGCGAATCACCCGCTGCGCTGGCAGTTGTGGCTTTCAGGAAAATCGATCATTGGTGCTCTGCCGGGCGGATGGGCGGGTGTGGAGATCGTGAAGCGGGCGATGGGCTACCGGGCGGTGACCGGCGATCGATTCGCGCTGTTGCTGCCGGTGCCGCTGATTCTCGGCCGGATCGGGTGTCTGCACGCCGGTTGCTGCGCCGGCGTGGAGTGCTCGTTCGGGAAATGGCCGTCAGTCGAAGTCGAGATCGGCTTTCAGGTGGCGGCCTTGGTGGGTCTGCTGGTGTTAAAGGCGAGGCATTGGCAGACGGGGCAGCACTTTCACCTCTACCTGATGACCTACGGGCTGTTCCGTTTCGGACACGAATTCTTGCGGTCGACGCCGAAGCCTTTCGGCGGACTTTCGGGCTACCAACTGATCGCTCTGGGCACCGCGCTTGCCGCGGCGGTCGCCTACCACCGGCGTCGGGGGGTAGTGGCGGGCATGCAAGCCGCGGACGCGGGTTTCCATGGTTAGCACGCCCGGGATTTCCCCGGCGGCGAGGATTCGTTCAATGCCGCGTCTTCCGCGCTTGGCGTCCCTGGCGTCCTGGCGGTTTCATACTTTCCTTATCCCATGCGAGTCATCCACGCCCCGTCTCCGAACGAAACCGCCGCTCTCGACACCGCCTCGTTGCGCGAGGCCTTTCTGGTGGAGGAGTTGTTCCAGCCCGGCGAGCTGACGCTGGTCTATACCGACCTCGACCGCGCCATCGTCGGCTCGGCCGTGCCGGTGGCCGCGCCGCTGAAGCTCGATGCCGGGGAAGAACTACGCGCGCAGTACTTCTGCGAGCGCCGCGAGATCGGCGTGATGAATTTCGCGGGCAAGGGCACCGTGACGGTGGACGGCACCGTTTATGAGCTGGAGAAGTGCGACTGTCTCTACATCGGCCGCGGCAGCCGGGAGATTTCCTTCGCCAGCGCCGATGCGGCCGCGCCGGCGGAGTTTTATCTCATCAGCTACCCGGCCCACGCCGCGTATCCGACCACCAAGGCGACGCCGGCCGATGCCAATCGCGTGGAGCTAGGCACCAAGGAGGAGTGCAACGAGCGCACCATCTGCCAATACATCCACGAGAACGGCATCAAGAGCTGCCAGCTCGTGCTGGGCTACACCGAGTTCAAGCCCGGCAGCATCTGGAACACGATGCCGGCCCACACCCACTTGCGCCGCAGCGAGGTGTATTGCTACTTCGACGTGCCGGCCGGCCACGCCGTGCTGCACATGATGGGCGAGCCCGACGAGACCCGCCCGCTGTGGGTCCATGACAAGCAGGCGGTGCTTTCGCCGGCGTGGTCGATCCACTGCGGCTGCGGCACCGCGGCCTACCGTTTCGTCTGGGCCATGGGCGGCGAGAACCAGGCCTTCACCGACATGGACAAGATCGCGATCTCCGACTTGCGATGAACGCTCTTTCGAAATTCTCCCTCGCCGGCAAGACGGCACTTGTCACCGGTTGCAAGCGCGGCATCGGCTTCGCCATCGCGGAGGGACTCGCCGAGGCGGGCGCGGACATCATCGGGGTGAGTGCCTCGCTGGAGGAAAGCGGCAGCGATATTGAAAAGGCGATCACGGCGCTCGGCCGCAAGTTCACGGCGTATCAATGCGACTTCGCCGACCGTGACGCGGTGAAGGCTTTCGCCGCCAAGGTGCTCGCGGAGCAGGGAACGCCCGACATTCTCGTCAATAACGCCGGAACGATCAAGCGCGCGCCGGCTGCGGAGCATCCGGACGAAATGTGGCTCGAGGTCATCGACGTGAACCTCAATGCCCAGTTCCTGCTGAGCCGCGACATCGGCGCGAAGATGATCGAGCGCGGCTCGGGGAAGATCATCTTCACCGCCTCGCTGCTGACCTTCCAAGGAGGCATCAATGTGCCCGGCTATGCGGCATCGAAGGGCGGCATCGGCCAGCTCGCGAAGGCGCTCGCCAACGAGTGGGCGCCGAAGGGCGTGCAGGTGAATGCCATCGCGCCCGGCTACATCGCCACGGACAACACCGAGGCGCTGCGCAACGATCCCGTCCGCCAGCAGGCCATCCTTTCCCGCATTCCCGCCGGCCGCTGGGGCGAGCCGGACGACTTCAAGGGCCCGGCGATCTTCCTCGCCAGCGCCGCTTCCAACTACGTCAACGGCGAGATCCTCGTCGTGGATGGCGGGTGGATGGGGAGGTGATCGCGTGCCGGGAGAAGGTCCCGCGAGGCTAGCCCGCATTCGTCGTCATCTGGTCGCGGAATACTTCAAACCGGGTTTCACCGTGCTTGGCGGAAACAGCCCACGGCCGCGCTGTGTCGATGAGGCAGCGCCCGCGGCCGTCTTCGTCGATCCACTGGCGGAGAATCTCACACGCCACGCTGCCGGGCTGTGGGTAAGTGCTGTCGGCATCCAGATTTGCCGTGGTAAAGACCGGCGCCTTGTCGGCAAGCAGCCATTCCCGATTCGAGGCGTCGCGAAGCACGCACTCGACCCAGCCGGGCTGCGCGGCATCCGTGAAGCGGACGATCTGGACGGCAATGGCGGGCATGGCGAGCGCGTCTGGCCGAGACGGCGGGGGGCCGTCATCGCCCGATGATCTCTTCGAATTCGTCGCCCACGTTGGCGATGACTTCGCAATCGCAGTAGCCGCCGTGCTCGTGAAGCCAGGGAACCACGCGATCCTCATCCAGTCCGCGTTTCTGGAGAAACCCGAGGGTCTCCTTCAAGGTGTGGTCGCACGACGGCGCGTCGTCACGATCCAGGTGGGCGAAGAGGTCGCGCAAGTCTTGGTGGGTCATTGGGATCGAGGCGATCAGCTTTTGCTTTGCCTGTTCTTTCCACGCCTTCTTCAGCGCTTCCTTCTGCGGGTCTTTGCTCATGGGGTTGGGAGGTGGAGGGATGAGGGGCGGCAATAGCCGGCCACGGTTCCTGGACTTTCGGGTCACCCTTCGGCCTTGATTCCAAGAAGCGATAGAAGCCCTAGGAGCGTCACCGATATAGCCACGCTGGTCATCCAAACGGCCATCGCAACAAGCCAAAACGTGTAAGGTGCCTTCTTCGTGAAATAGGGCCAGGCGGCCAAGAGCGACACCGCAAAGAAGAAGGGCGCAAACACCAGCCCGGGCACTTGAAGAACACCCGCCCCGATGAAGAAGGCTGGAGGGAACGCCGCGACTCCGATCATGTGCTGCCAGTAGAGTCGGAGCGCTTTTTCGAGGGGGAGCCGGGAGGCGGATGTCGGCAAGGGTGAATTCATCTATCCGTGCTGCTCATCTCGCAGATTGGGCATGGAGATGGTTCAAGTCAATCAGGCCGTATCCCCGCCGCAGGGGCACCTCATTCTGGAAGTTCTTGAAGGCAAGGATCCGCGCGGCGGCTTGGGTAGGGGCGATCCGTGCTCCACTCCTTCGGATTTCGTCCGTTTCGCTCGTTTCGTTGTTCTTCAAGTTTCCCGGTGCTTCCCCGCAGCAGGGCTGCTGGCATTGAGCGGCAGCAGGCTGCCGC
>CBKZPU010000179.1:0-10310 GCA_966696705.1 uncultured Verrucomicrobiaceae bacterium
ACTTTTTTCGCGGCGGTCGCGTCGAAGGATTTCACCGAGCCACCGAAGCCCGGCGGACGGGCGATGACGGCGGTGAGCAGGCCCTCGAAATGGACATCGATGCCGAACTTGGCGGTGCCGTTGATCTTCTCCGGGCAATCGAGGCGCTTGGTTCCCTTGCCGATCAGCTTCCAGTCCTTCGGGTCCTTGAGCGTGACGTTCTCGGGAAGCGGCAGGCGGGCGGCGTCCTGGGCGAGTTCGCCATATGAGGCTCGCTTGTCACCGGCGATGACGTGGCCGTTCTCGGTGCGGCAGTCGGCGGGCTTCACGTTGAACTTCGCGGCGGCGGCTTGGACGAGCATCGCCTTGGCCATCGCGCCGACCTGACGATAGCGGTCGAATTCGGAGTGGGTGGAAGTTGAGCCGCCCGTCATCTGCATGCCGAAGGCGGTGTGCGCGTAAGGCGGCGCGGCAGGCGCGTGCTCGGCGGACACCTTCGACCAATCGGCATCGAGCTCCTCGGCAATGAGCATGGGCAAGGTGGTCCAGATGCCTTGGCCCATCTCGGAGTGGGCGAGCAGCACGGTCACGCGGCCATCGGCGCCGATGCGCAGGAAGGCATTTGGCGGGGGCAGCGAGCCGGGTTTTCCGGCGGGGGGATCGGCAGCGGCAGCACGCTTTGGCAGCGGGACGAAGAAGCCGAGCACGAGCCCGCCGGTGGCGGTGAGGAAATGGCGGCGTCCGAGGGTGGCACTCACTTGGCACCTCCTTTCGCGTTGATCTCGGCGGCGCGATGGATGGCGCAGCGGATGCGCTGGTAGGTGCCGCAGCGGCAGATGTTGCCGCTCATGGCGAGGTCGATGTCCTCATCGGTCGGGTCGGCCTTCTCGCGCAAGAGCACGGCGGCGGACATGATCTGGCCGGACTGGCAGTAGCCGCACTGCGGGACGTCCTCGGCGGTCCATGCCTCCTGCAATGCCTTGCCGAGCGCATCGGTGGACATGCCCTCGATGGTGGTGATGCTTTTCCCGATCGCGCGGGAAACCGGCGTGACGCAGGAGCGGATGGCCTCGCCATCGAGGTGGATGGTGCAGGCACCACACTGGGCCAAGCCGCAGCCGTACTTGGTGCCGGTGAGGTGGAGCAGGTCGCGCAGCACCCATAGCAGGGGCGTGGAAGGATCCGCATCCACGGCGTGATCCTGTTGATTTACTTTGAGGGAGATCATGGTCGGATTCGGGACGGGAATCCGGCACCATGGAGCAGAAGAGGAAGTTTGCCAGTTTTTGGTATGTTCCTCGGGAGGAAAGGCCGGGTGATCAGTGGGTGGGGCACGGTTGGCTCCCGTTGGTGATTGACCGCCCGGCAGCTAACGCGATCGCGTGGGTATTGGATTCACGGTTGATCGGACGGTCGGAAGTGCTTTATTTTCAACTCATGATCCCGCTCACCCCCCGAGCGGGGGGATCACCCGAACTCTCCCCCCCGTTCCTCGCGAGCTTGCTCGCGCGTGCCCTCGCCTTGGCCTTGGGCACCTCCTCGGTCCTTGCCACAGGCCTGGATGCCCCGCAGCCGGTCGGCGAGTTTTTCAATGGCACGTTTCCCGCGACCGCTCCGGGCTCCGCAACCGGCTGGACGACCGAGAACGCCTTTCCGAACCTGACTTTCATTGATCCGCTGTGGCTCGCGGAGATTCCGGGCTCCAATCAATTCCTGCTGGTCGGAAAGAACGGGCAGCTCTGGCGATTCGAGAACGATCCGGCGGTGACGCAGGCGCAGGTGGTGCAGGTGCTGGATTGGTCGGCGCAGACCCAGACCTCGGAAGACCAAGGCTTCTACCGCTTGGCCTTCCATCCGCAGTTCGGCCAAGAGGGATCGCCAAACGCCCACTACGTTTACGTCTCTTACAATCACAAGCCGGCGCTGGCGGAGGCCGACGCCAATCACAGCTACTGGCGTTTGTCGCGATTCACGTGGCTGCCGGAGGGTGGAACGATCGATCCGGCGAGCGAGTTCGTATTGATCAACCAGTACGACCCTCATCGCTGGCACAACGGCGGCGGGATCTTTTTCGGCAATGATGGCTTCCTACACGTCGCGATCGGCGAGTCCAGCGAGTGGAACGACAGCTTCCAAAATTGCCAGCGGATCGACCAGGGCCTTTTCAGCGGGATCCTGCGCCTCGACGTGGACAATGACCCGGCGAAGTCGCACGCCATCGCCCGCCAGCCGGTGGACGATCCGGCATGGGGCAAGCCGGCCAGCTGGCCGGCGAGCTCCACCCAGGGCTACGGCATTCCCAACGACAACCCGTGGCAGGACCCGGGGAACGTGCTGGAAGAATTCTACGCGATCGGCCTGCGCAGCCCGCACACGATGCACTACGATCCGCCGACCGGTGACATCTTCGTGGGCGACGTGGGGCAGGGGACGCGCGAGGAAATGACCCGCATCACGGCACCAGGTGCCAATGCGCAGTGGGCATACCAGGAAGGAATCGTCGCTGCTTCCCGGGCGAAGCCGGTACCGTTGATCGGGACGGACCAAGTGCCGCTGCTCGACTACGGCCGCGATGTCGGCGGCTGCATCATCGGCGGCATGCGCTATCGCGGCGCGAAATGGAATGGCCTGCTCGGCGGGAAAGTTTTGTACGGCGATCACCTCACTGGCGAAGTGTGGAGCGCCACGCTCGATGCGGGCGGCGGCGCGCCGGTCATCGAAGCGTTGGTCGATGGCGGTTTCACCGTCGGCAACAAGGCCGGCCTCGCGAACTTCTGCACCGATTCCACCGGCGAGGTCTATATGATGAACGTCAACGGCACGAACCAGGACGGCGGCACGATCCTGAAGCTCGCCACTGCCGGCGTGTCGGTCGAGCCGCCCGCCCTGCTTTCCCAGACCGGTGTTTTCACGAACCTCGCCACGCTGGAGACGGCGCAGGGCGTGTTCCCCTTCGACGTGGCGAATCCGCTGTGGTCGGACGGCGCGGCGAAACGGCGCTGGATCATCCTGCCCAACGACGGCAGCTACAACACCCCTCAAGAGGACATCGTTTTCAGCGAGGAAGGGAACTGGGTGTTTCCCGCCGGCACGGTCTTCGTGAAGCACTTCGAGATCGGGACCGACGAGAGCAATCCCGCCGCGGTGAAGCGGCTCGAGACCCGCTTCCTGATCTGCACCGAGGGCGGCGGGAAATACGGGTTCACCTACAAGTGGAATGCTGCTGGCACCGATGCCGAGCTGCTGACCAGCGGTCTGGATGAAAGCTACGACATCACGCTCGCCGGCGGCGGCACGGAGGCACGGAACTGGAGCTACCCCTCGCGCGCCGAATGCCTGCAGTGTCACAACAGCGCCTCGGGCCAAGCACTCGGCGTGCGCACCCATGCGCTCAACCGGAGCTTCCACTACGCCGCCACCGGTCGCGACGCGAACCAGCTCGCCACCTTCAACGCGCTCGGCATGTTCGATCGCACGCTCACGGCGGAAGAGCTGGAGGATTTCATCGAGGCCCGCGCGCTCGATGATGAAACCGCTCCGATCGAGCACCGCGTGCGCTCGTATCTCGATTCGAATTGCTCGCACTGCCACCGGCCGGATGGTCCGGTGAGTTACTTCGACGCGCGTCTCGGCACGCCGTTGAACGTGCAGGGACTGATCAATGGCGTGATCCAAGGCCACTTCGTGCTCGGCCCCGATGGCCGCTACCTGAAGCCTGGCGATCCGGATCTTTCCGCGCTGCACGTGCGGCTAGCGAATGTCGGCAACGGCGCCGCCATGCCGCCGCTGGCCAAGAACGTGGTGGATCAGAACGCGGTCGAGGTTTTGCAGGAGTATCTTGAGAGCCTCACGGCGGAGGAGTTCGAGCTCACCCCGTCGCCGCAGGCGCGCTACATCATGCTTTCCGCCTACAGCGAGGTGCACGGATACGACTTCACCGCGGTGGCGGAGTTTTCGGTGCTCGATGGCAATGGCATCCCGATCCCGATTTCCGAGCAGTCGATCGCCTTCCGCAGCAGTGAGGAATTGGAGGGTGCCTACTCGCCCGCCTCCCGGATCATCGACGGAAGCATCAATACCTACTGGCACACCCTGTGGGCGGGCACCGGGCTGAGCTACGAGCATCCGAACTACGTGGGCATCGACCTTGGCTCGGTGCGTTCCATCGGCGGCTACGTTTACACGCCGCGCCAGCAGCCACAGGGCGGACCGGTCACCGACCAGAACGGCCGCATCGCGCAGTACGACGTGCACTACAGCAACGACATGACGAACTGGACGCAGATCGATCAGGGCACGTGGCCGAACAGCAACGACCTCCAGCGCTTCGACGGCCTGACCGGGAAACGCAAGGCGCGCTGCCACATCGGCGGGCCGGTCGAAGCGGTGAACGGACCCTTCGACGTGACCGTGGTCTTCGACATGAATGTCGCCGATTTCACTGCCGACGACCTGCAAGTGACCGGCGGTACCGTCACCGGCTTGCGTGGGAAGGGCTACTACTACGTGGCTCGTATTTCGCCCACCTATCCGACGGTGACCGTGGGCGTGCCGGCGGATATCGCGAATCCGGGTGGTCTCGGCAGTCGTGCGTCGAATGCGCTCGGCATCGTTTACGACGACGGGCTCCCGCCGGTGGCCGTCTTTACCGGCATGCCGGCGCAAGTCGCGGGGGCCTTTCAGATTGGCTTGGATTTCGGCGGGCCGGTGACGGGCCTGAGCGCCGGTGATTTCACGCTGACCAACGCCACGCTCGATGCCATCGTTCCGGATGGCGACGGCTACGTGTTGCAGTTCACGGCGGCCAATACGGGAGCCGTGGTTGTGCAGTTGGCGAGTGGCGCCGTGGTGGATCTCTCGGGCAGTCCGTCCCTTGGCGCTTCGGCGACGACCGTGAATTTTCCCGAGATCCTGGCGCGCAATGCGAGCGAGTACTCCTACCTCGGCGGCGGCATGCAGCTCGTCGCCGATGCGGCCTCACCGGTGGGGCATTACGTGGTGCTGCCGGATGGACAGTTTTTGAACAACCATGTGCTCCCCGTGAAAACCCAGCATCGGGCCGAATACAGCTTCGTGGTTCCCCACGCCGGCCAGTGGCTGCTGCGCGGTTTGATCCGCCCGCCGAATAGCGGCGGCGATTCGTTCTGGATCGAGATCGACGGCAACCAAGCGCTCGGCACCGTCTATCAATGGGACGTGAACCCGACCGGCAGCGCCTACGTGTGGGACCTGCTCAGCAATTTCGGCGGTCCCGATCCGGTGGTCCTGAATCTTTCCGCCGGGAATCACACCGTGACGGTTTACGGCCGCGACGATGGGACCCGCCTCGCCCGGCTGGAGCTGCAGAGCCTGCGACCCTACGCGAAGCTCACCGGCCCGACCGGTGTGGTGGCCGGGGATTTCCAAGTGACGCTGGAGTTCTCCGAAAATGTCAGCGGCCTCGACGTCGGGGATTTCGCCGTCAGCGGCGCCAATATCGTGGCGGTGAATGGCTCGGGCGCCACCTACACGATCACGCTTTCCCCGCAGGCCTTGCAAATGACGGTGTCACTGCTGGAAAACTCGGTGGTGGATGGCAGCGGCGACGGGAACCTTGCCTCGAATGCCATCATCGTGCTTGGCCAAAGCGCCTACCTCCAATGGGCCGCGCTCCATGGCGTGGATGGAACCGCCGCGACCCAACTCGCCGATGAGGACGGGGACGGCATCGCGAAAATCCTGGAGTTCGCCTTCAACCTCGATCCTTCGACAGCCGACGTTTCGATCTACGATCCAGGGCTGCATCCCGGCGCGGGATTGCCGCGGATGATCGTGGCACCCGGCCCGCTGCTGTCCCTCCAGTATCTTCGCCGCAAAGGTGACACGGGGTTGACCTACATGCCGCAGTTCGGTCCCTCGCCGGGCGCCTTCACCGATGCGACCGGCCCGCCGCTGGTCGAAGACCTCGATTCCCAATGGGAGCGCGTGACCATTGCTGATCCGGCCAGCACCGGTGCCGCGAAGCGCTTCGGCCGGGTGGTGGTGACGATGTCGCCGCCGCCGTGAATGGTGACGATTTTGTAATCGTACTACCCGGCAAGAGGGTTCGGCCGAGCGGAAAGCTCCATACCGCATTGGTTTCCCGCGGATTAGGGATTTGAACACCACTCCAATGGGTGGCAGGCAAAATCACGAAATCCTTTGAAAGGTCGCACGGGGTTCGCTACGCGTTTCTCCATGATCCCGGAGAAACCCAAGTGCCGCCGGGGGATCGCACGAACCACTCTCCTGGTTTCGGCATGCCTGTGGGCGGGCTTCCCGTTTCATGCATCCGGTCAGGCAAGCGGGCTCGACGCTCCCCAAGCGGTCGGTGCCTTTTTTAACAACGCCTTTCCCCAATCGGCGCCCGGCTCCCTGAGCGGCTGGACGACGGTCAACGCGTTCCCGAATCTGACCTTCGTGGATCCGCTGTGGCTGACCGAAATTCCGGGCACCAACCAATTCCTGCTGGTCGGAAAGAACGGGCAGCTCTGGCGCTTCGAGAACAACCCGGCGGTAACGCAAGGCCAAGTGGTGAAGGTGCTGGAGTGGGTGGCCAACACCCAGTCATCGGAGGACCAGGGATTCTACTCGCTCGCCTTTCATCCGGAGTTCGGCCAAGCGGGATCGCCGAACGCGAACTACGCCTACGTCTGCTACAACCACAAACCGGGGCTGGCCGGAGCGGACTCCAACCACAGTTTCTGGCGGGTCTCCCGCTTCACCTGGCAGCCGGCGACCGGCACGCTCGATCCGGCGAGCGAGTACGTGCTGATCAACCAGTACGACCGCTGCCGTTGGCACAATGGCGGCGCGATGTTCTTCGGCAACGACGGCTTTCTCCACATCAATTGCGGCGACGGCGGCGACAGCAGCGAAGGCGGCGGACTCACCGGCACCGATGGCGCGCTCAGCCGCACCCAGCGCCTGGACTGGGGGCTCTTCAGCGGGGTCTTCCGCATCGACGTCAACAACGACCCCACCAAGTCGCACGCCATCCGCCGCCAGCCGCAGAGCCCGACCAACAAGCCGGCCGGCTGGCCCGCGAGCTTCACCCAGGGCTATGGCATTCCGAACGACAACCCGTGGCTCGATGCCGGCGGCTCGATCCTTGAGGAGTATTGGTCGCTCGGCCTGCGCAGCCCGCACACGATGCACTACGACGCCGTTACCGGGGACATTTGGATCGGCGACGTGGGCGAGGGCGCACGCGAGGAAATGACCCGCGCTCCCAAGGGCAGCAACGCGCAGTGGGGCTTCAAGGAAGGCACCATCAATGGGCCGGGCGCGGTGCCCTCGCCGGTGATCGGCACGCAGGAAGTCCCGGTGCACGACTACATCCGTAGTACCGGCACCTGCATCATCGGCGGCATGCGCTACCGCGGGGCGAAGTGGGACAGCCTGCTGGGTGGCAAGCTGTTGTTCGGCGACCACGTGCGCGGCCGGATCTGGACCGCCACGCTGGACAGCGGGGGCGGCGCGCCGGTGGTCGAGGAGATCGTCAGCAGCTTCCACACCGGCAACAAGGCGGGCTTGGCGAATTTCTGCACCGACAGCGCGGGCGAGATTTATCTGATGGATGTCAACGGCACCAACGCCTCCGGCGGCACCATCCGAAAGCTGACCACCGCCGGTGTCGCCTCGGAGCCTCCCCAGTTCCTTTCGCAAACCGGCGTTTTCACCGATCTCGCGACCCTCGCCACCGCCCCGGGCGTAATCCCGTATAACGTCGCGAACGCGCTGTGGTCGGACGCCGCGGCGAAGAAGCGCTGGATCATCCTGCCCAATGACGGGTCCCACGATACAGCCGCGGAGGACATCGTCTTCAGTGAGGAGGGCAACTGGCTGTTCCCCGCGGGCACCGTGCTCGTGAAGCACTTCGAGGTGGCGCTGAATGAGAACAATCCCGCGTCGATGAAGCGTCTCGAAACGCGCTTCCTGATCTGCACCGAAGGCGGCGGGAAATACGGCGTCACCTACAAGTGGAATGCCGCCGGCACCGATGCCGAGCTGCTCACCAGCGGGCTGTCGGAAAGCTACGACGTGACCCTTTCCGGCGGTGGCCTGGAAACGCGGAATTGGGATTACCCGTCGCGCGCCGATTGCCTGCTCTGCCACAACACCGCCGCGGGCCAGGCGCTTGGCGTGCGGACCCATACGCTCAACAAGAGCTTCCACTACGATGCCACCGGCCGCGACGCCAACCAGCTCGCCACTTTCAACGCGCTCGGCATGTTCGATGTCTCGCTCACCGCGGCGCAACTTGAGGATTACATCGAGGCCCGCGCGCTCGACGATGAGACCGCGCCGATCGAGCACCGCGTTCGATCGTATCTCGATTCGAATTGCTCGCACTGCCACCAGCCGGGATCGACCGTCCCGCATTTCGACGCGCGGCTCGGCACGCCGCTGAAAGTGCAGGGGCTGATCAACGGCGTCATCCAGGGACACTTCAATCTCGGTCCCGACGGCCGTTACATGAAGCCGGGCGATCCGGAGCTTTCCGCCGTCCACGTCCGCCTGTCGAATGTCGGCAATGGTGCCGCCATGCCGCCGCTGGCGAAGAACGTGGTGGATCAGCAGGCGGTCGATCTATTGCAGGAGTATCTGGAAAGTCTGAATGGCGCGGACTTCATCCTGGCACCCGCGCCGCCGGTGGCGCGCTACGTGCGATTGACCGCAGGGACCACGGCCCAGGACACCGAAGTCAACGGCAATGCATGGACCTCGGTGGGCGAGTTCACGGTCCTCAACGGCGACGGTGCACCGATTCCAGTTTCCGAACTCGCCGTCTATCAGGTCGATAGCGAGGAAACGGTCAATGAGTCCGCTCCCGCAAGCCGCGCCATCGACGGCAATCCGAACACCTTTTGGCACACCGAGTGGGGCGGCCCGGATCCGGTCGGCCCGCACTTCATCACCATCGACTTGGGGTCGCTGCGCGGTGTGGGCGGGTTCATCTACACGCCGCGGCAGGACGCCCAGAACGGGAGAATCGCCCGCTACACGGTGGAATACAGCGCGGATGCGGTGAGCTGGACGCTCATGGCCAGCGGTACCTGGACGAACAGTCCCGCCATCCAGACCTATGATGGTCTGGTCGGTCACCGGAAGGCCCGCTGCGAGATCGCCGGGCCATCCGGCATGGTGAGCGCTCCCTTCGACGTCACGGTCGTCTTCGACTACGACGTGACGGATTTCACGGAAAGCGACCTACAGGTTACCGGCGGGACGGTCAGCGGCCTGCGCGGCAAGGGCTACTACTATGTGGCCCGTATTTCGCCGTCGGCGGCGAATGTGAGCGTGTCGGTGCCGGCCGACGCGGTGAACCCCGGCGGCTTTGGCAGCCGCGCGTCATCCACCGTCTCCGTCGGATTCGAAGACACGGTGCCGCCGGTGCCGGTATTCACCGGCGTGCCCGCTCAGGTCAGCGGCCATTTCCATGTCGGGCTCACCTTCGGCGAAGCGGTCACCGGACTCACCACCTCCGATTTCACTCTCACCAACGCAACCCTCGACGCGATCACCCCGTCCGCCACCGGCTATGTACTGAGCCTTACGCCGTTGGCCTTGGGACCGGTGGAGATCGTGCTGAAAGGCGCCGCGGTTACGGATGGATCAGGCAATCCAATGAGCACGGACATTTCGACGGCGACCACCGCAGCCATCAATCCGACGCCGGTTCTGGCCCGCAATGCCGCCGAATACTCGTATCTCGGCGGGGGCATGACTCTCGTGAACGATGCCGCCGCGCCCCATGGGCAGTATGTGTGGCTGCCGGACACGCAGTATCCAGGCAACTTCAACCTGCCGGTCAAACCGCAGCACCGCGCCGAGTACAGCTTTGTGGTCCCGCAGTCCGGGCAATGGCTGTTGCGCGGCCTGATCCGCTCGGCGGACACCTCGAGCGATTCGTTCTGGATCGAGATTGATGGCAACCAGGCACTTGGGACGGTCTATCTTTGGGACACCGCGCCGGGAGCGGGCTATGCGTGGGATTACCTGAACAACCGCAATGTCGCGGATCCCGTGGTGCTGGACCTTTCCGCGGGAAGTCATACCGTCACCGTGTATGCCCGCGACGACGGCACGCAGCTCGACCGGCTGGAGCTGGAGAGCGTGCGACCGCTTGTGACCTTGGCCGGCCCGTCCGGCACGGTGAGCGGGAGCTTCGATGTGACGGTCACCTTTTCGGAAAGCGTGACCGGTTTGGAGGCGGGCGACTTTGCCATCGCTGGCGGCACCGCAGGCTTGTTGAGCGGTTCGGGCGCTTCCTACACGCTGGCCATCGCACCGACGGCTTCCACCGTGGC
>CBKZPU010000180.1:0-10265 GCA_966696705.1 uncultured Verrucomicrobiaceae bacterium
GCCGATCCGGAGATCGCGAGCATCGAAGCGTTCCCGAAAGCGGTGTCGCTGGAGACGTCGGCGGATTTCCACAAGGTGCTGGCGATCGCCCGCTTCAAGGACGCGGCCACGCAGGACATTACCCGCCAGATCAAGGCGAGCGTGGCGGATCCCGCGGTCGCGAAGTTGGAAGGCACCACGCTCAGGCCGTTGAAGGACGGCAGCACCACCCTGGTGCTCGAGTATCGCGGCTTGAAGGCGGAGGTGCCGGTCACCGTGAAGGATGCCGCGAAGCCGCGCCCGGTGTCGTTCCTGCTCGACGTGATGCCGGTCCTGACTTCATCCGGTTGCAATACCGGCTCCTGCCACGGCTCGGCACGCGGCAAGGATGGCTTTCACCTGACGCTTTACGGCTTCGATCCGCAGGGCGATCACTTCCGCCTGACGCGGGAGAATCCGGGACGCCGGATCAACCTCGCACTGCCGGAAGAGTCGCTCATGGTGACCAAGGCCGTCGGGGCAGTCCCCCACACCGGCGGCAAGCTCTTTGAAAAAGGCAGTGCGCCCTACGAAACCCTCGTCGCTTGGATCAAGGCCGGCGCCGAGTATGACCAAGGCGAGATCGCGCGGCCGACCGGGATCACGGTGGAGCCGTCGCAGCTCGTCCTGAAGGGCGAGGATCTGGAGACTCCGTTCACGGTGAGGGCCACCTACTCGGACGGCACGGATCGGGACGTGACCTCGCTGTCATCGTTTTCGACATCGAACGACAATTCGGTCTCGATCAATGGCCGCAGCGGCCTCTCGACCTCCAAGCACCGCGGCGAGGCATTCCTGTTAGGACGGTTCATGACCTTCACCGAAGTCGCCCAGGCGATCGTGATTCCGAAGAACCTCGATTACACGCGGCCCGAGCTGCCCGAGTTCAACTACATCGACAAGCACGTCCACGAGAAGCTCCACAAGCTGCGCATCATCCCCGCGCCCTTGTGCGATGACGAGACCCTCCTGCGGCGCGTGTTCATCGATGTGGTGGGCAAGCTGCCGGAACCCTCCGAGCGGGAAAAGTTCCTCGCCGACACGAATCCGAAGAAGCGCGAGGCGCTGGTGGACGAGTTGATCGGGCGCAAGGAATTCGCCGAGATGTGGGTCATGAAGTGGGCGGAGCTGCTGCAGATCCGCACTTTCAACAACGGTCCGCAGCAGGTCTCCTACAAGGCGGCGCTCGGCTACTACAACTGGTTGCGCGACCGCATCGCGAGCAACCGTCCCTTCAATGAAATCGTGCGCGAGCTGCTGTCCTCGGAAGGCGGTACCTTCTCCAGCCCGGCAACGAACTTTTTCCAAATCGAGCAGAACGTCCTGAAGCTCACCGAGAATGTCGCGCAGGTCTTCATGGGCACGCGGATCCAGTGCGCGCAGTGCCACAACCACCCCTTCGACCGGTGGACGATGGACGACTACTACGGCTTCGCCTCATTCTTCGCACAGGTGAAGCGCAAGCCAGCCGAAGACCCGCGCGAGCGCATCGTCTTCGATGGCAATGGCGAGGTGCCGCACCTGGTCACCAAGCAGCCGGTGAAACCCCGCTTTCTCGGCACCAAGACGCCCGATGACTTCGGGAAAAAATCCCGTCGCGAGGCAATGGCGGAGTGGCTGACTTCCACGGACAACCCGTGGTTCGCGCGCAACGTCGCCAACGTCGCGTGGGCGCATTTCTTCGGCGTGGGCATCACCGACCCGGTGGACGACGTGCGGATCTCCAACCCGCCGGCCAATCCCGAGCTACTGGGGGCGCTCTCCGACAAATTCGTCGACTACAATTACGACCTGCGAAAGCTGGTGCGCGACATCTGCACCTCGCGGACCTACCAGCTCTCCAGCGCGACCAACGAGACGAACGCAACCGACACGCGCAATTTTTCCCGCGCCATGGTTCGCCGCATCCGTGCCGAGGTCCTGCTCGACTGCATTTCCCAAGCGACCCAAACGCCGAACAAGTTCAAGGGCCTGCCGCTCGGTTCCAGCGCCGTCCAGATCGCCGACGGCAATACCTCCACCTATTTCCTGACGACCTTCGGCCGCGCCACACGGGCCACGGTCTGCTCCTGCGAGGTGAAGATGGAGCCTAACCTGTCCCAAGCCCTCCACCTGCTCAACGGCGACGCCACCCACAATCGCATCCAACAAGGCAAGATCGTGCAGTCCATGTCGGAGCAGAAAAAGGGTCCGGAAGAAGTCATCCGCCACCTCTATCTCAAGACCGTGAACCGTCTGCCGACGCCCACGGAGCTGGAGAAACTGATGGCGGCGGTGAACGAGGGAAAAAACGACGGCGAGAAGCAGCAGATCCTCAATGATGTGTTTTGGGCCCTGCTGAATTCGAAGGAATTCATCTTCAACCATTGAAATCCAACGGGATTGGCAGTTCGGATCTATAGACTTCTCGGTGACTCCGCAGTTCAGAAAATGTTCAAATTTTAATTTTTTAAATTGTCGACTTACGCGATCGCGTGTATGCCGCAGGGGCCATGCTGTCCCACCCAGCCAACCACCAACCCGAAAAGGCCGAAGTCGCCGCGGCCGATTCGCAGATGCTCGATGGAGCATCGGGTAGCCAACGGCGGCATCTCACGGTTGCGGACGTGTTCGGTCATTTCGACCGGCAGTTTTTCCGTAGCTGGTTCATCGATGGTCCGCGCTTGCTGCTGAGCGGCCGCTTCAACCACCGGGAAGGCGCGTTCATCGTCATTTCAGCTCTTCCGGCGCTGCTTGCCGTCGCCCTCATCACCGTGCCGGCGTATGTTTTCGACTCGCCGCAGCACAATGTGTTCTACCACTTCGCCCAATGCCTGAAGGGAGAGAATATCTCGCTGATCCCGATGGCCTTCGGCGCGATCACCTCCCTGTTCTGCTTCCGGTTTCCTCACGCGCCCTGAAGGGCATTCAGGAGCAGTTTGATTGGAATTCTCGACTCGAGCCCGGCACTGCGGTGCCGGGCTTTTTTGCGCCCCGGGGAAAGGCCGCCGCGAGCGACAAGGAATCGACACGGGGAAGCAGCCAGCAGCATCCGCGCGTTGCTTTGCTCGCCAAGCCCGCACCAGTGGTCGGAGATCCTAGGGCGGTGCCTCATTTTCCTGCGGTTTTCCCGGCCGGATGATTTTACCGCAAGATCGGCAAACGGGTTTGGCGTAGATGGGTGCAATCGCCTTGGTGAATCGCGCAGCCATCATCCTCGCCTTTCCGGCCCTCGCCGCTGGCCTTTCGTCCGCCGCGGACAAGGTCACCTACGACGACCATGTGTTGCCGCTCTTCCAGCAGTGCTGCCTGAATTGCCACAATCCGGACAAGGCCAAGGGCGGGCTCGATCTTTCGACCTTCTCCGGCGCGATGAAGGGCGGCTCCGGCGGCAAGATCGCCGAGCCGGGCGACGCGGGCTCAAAGCTGATCGCGGTGGTCATGCAGACCTCCGAGCCCAAGATGCCGCCCGAGGGTGAGAAGCTCGGCAGTGAGCAAATCAACCTGCTCAAGGCATGGATCGAGGGCGGGCTGTTAGAGAACAAGAGCTCCTCGGCGCGGAAGCCCTCGAAGCCGAAGTTCGACACCGCTCTCAAGTCCGCCGCCGGCCAGAAGCCGGAAGGCCCGCCGCCGATGCCGGCCGATGTCTTGTTAGACCCGCCGGTGGTCGCGGCGCGGGCGTCATCGGTCAATGCCATCGCCACCTCGCCGTGGGCGCCGCTGCTGGCGGTCACGGGCCAAAGGCAAGTGCTGCTGTTTGACACGAACTCGCTGGAGCTCACCGGCGTGCTGCCCTTTCCCGAGGGCGATCCCGTATCACTCGCCTTCACGCCGAATGCCCGCTACCTGATCGTCGGCGGCGGCGTGCCGGGAAAATCCGGCGTCACCGTCACCTTCGACGTGGTGACCGGCGAGCGGATGCTGGTGGCCGCGAAGGAATTCGACAGCGTGCTGGCGAGCGACCTCAAGCCGGACCTGTCCCTCGTCGCGACCGGCTCCCCTTCCCGGCTGATCAAGATCTGGAAGGCGGAGAACGGCAGCCAACTCCACTCGATCAAGAAGCACACCGACTGGGTGACCGCGCTCGATTTCTCGCCGGACGGCATCCTGCTGGCGACTGGCGACCGCAATGGCGGCGTGTGGGTCTGGGAAGCGGACAGCGGCAGCGAATTCCACACGCTGCGTGCTCACCAGGCGAGCATCACCGCGACCGCCTTCCGCGCCGACTCCAATCTGCTCGCGACGGCGTCCGAGGACGGCACGGTGCGCTTTTGGGAGATGAATGGCGGCACCGAGGTCAAGAAGCTCGATGCTCATCCCGGCGGCGTGCTCGCGTTCGCGTGGACGCGCGATGGCTCCTTCGTCACCTCCGGCCGCGACCGGGTGGTGAAGCTGTGGAAGCCGGATTTCAACCTGCTCCGCGAGTTCAAGGACCAGCCGGATTTGCCCGTGGCGGTGGCCTTCGACCACGAGGGCAAGCGCGCCTTCGCGGCCGATTACCGTGGCCAGATCGCGGTGTGGGACGTGGCCAGCGGCAATCCAGTCGGGAGCTTTGACGCGAATCCCCCCTCGGTGGAGCAGCGCTTGGTTTCCCTGCGCGAGGAGATCCGCAAGCAGCCCGAAGTCGTCTCCGCCGCCGAGGCCGCCGCGAATGACGCCCAACAGAAACTAGCGGACAGCCGAAAGCGCATGACCCATGCCGAAGGCACCCTGCAACAGGCTCGAGAAGCCCATGCCGCCGCGGTGAAGAGCAAGCAGGAGTTCGAGCAGAAACTCGCCAACGCCAACCAACAGCTTCCGCCGAAGCGCGAGCAGGTCGGCCAAGCCCGTGGTCGCTTGGATGCGGCCAACAAGGAAGCCGAGGCGAAGAAAGCAGCCATCGCCGCGGTGGATCAGCGGATTGCGAGCGCCGAGCAGGAGAGCCAGACGGCGGCGGCGGAGTTGAAGCGACTTGAGGACGAACTGGCGAAGGCCCGCAGCGAGAACAAGAACGACGCCGTCGCGACGCTCGAGGGCTCAGTCAATGCCCAGCGTCCGAAGGCAGAGGCCGCCGCATCCACGCTCGAACAGGTCCGCTCCGAGCGAGCCCGAGAGCAAGGCGCGCTCAGCGAAATCGAAGGCCGCCGGAAGGCCGCGACCGAGGAGACCGCAAAGCTTGATGCCGAAGTCGCCGCGCTTTCCAAAGATGCGGAGACCTTGCCCGCGATGTTGGCCGCCGCCACGCAGGCCGCCACCGAAGGCGAGGCCAGAATCAAGGAACGCGAAGCCGCCATCGCCCCGGCCCGCGATGCGATCGGGACCGCCGAAAAGGTCGCACAGGAAGCCACCGCCAAGCTGGAGCAGGCCAAGCAGCGGCTGCCGTGGCTTCAGGACCGCGAGCGTCATTGGAGCGCCGCCGCGGTGAACGCCGATGCGCTGAAGACTCGCGCCGAGGCAGATCGCCAGGATGCCGAAGCCGAAGACCTTGTCGCCGAATTCCAAGAGCAAGTGAAGGCGCTCGACGAGCAATCCGCCGCCCTCGCCGCCGCCCGGCAAGATGTCGCGGATGGCGAAGCAAAACACGCCACCCAGTTCAAAGCCGAAGCTGCCGTCGATTCCAAGGCACTCGAAGAATCCGCCAGGACCCTGGAGGATCTCCGTGCCAAGGTCCGCCAACACGAAGGCAAGCTCGCCACCACCACGGCATCGCTTGCCGAGGCCAAAGCCAAGCTCGACGCGACGCTTCCCGCTGCCCATGCCTTGCGCGCGAAGGCCGAGGACTTGAAGGCCCGCTATCTCGCCCTCCGCGCCGCAAAGTGAATAACCGCAGGATTATCCGCAACTTGTTCACAATTCTGCCCATTTGGGCGGTGGCGCGGCTGAAGCGGTCAATGTGAGCGGTTATTCACAATCAATCACAATCAATCAACTGCTTGCCCCCATTGACCGGCGGATTCCTTGAGGAGTAGGCTGCCCCTCCGTCGCCACCCTCTCGTTCACCCATGGCCGTCGATACCAAGCCTTTCCGCACCGCCGAGTCCCCCGCCCTGCACAACGCCGATCCCGCCGCCGCCGTCAATCCGGACGTGATGCGGCAGATGCCGCACGCACTTGGACCGGAGAAGAGCATTCTATCCTCGATGCTCAAGGACCCCGAGCAGTGGATCGGCTTGGCGCTCGAAGAAGGCCTGACCCGCGACCACTTCTATTTGCCGGGGCACGGCTTGCTGTTCGAGACGCTGCGCGAGCTGAACGCGGCCAGCAAGACCATCGAACTCGTTTCGCTGGTCCAACTCCTCCACGACCGCGGCAATCTCGACAGCGTCGGCGGCCCGGCGGCGATCACCGACATCTTCACTTATGCCCCGAATGCCGCGCACTTTTCCCACCACCTCGCGTTGGTGAAGGACAAGCACGTCCTGCGCTCGATCATTCGCACCTGCACCGAGGCTTCTTCGGAAGCCTACGAGAATCCCGAAGAGACCGTCTCCTTGTTAGACCGGGTCGAGACGAGCGTGCTCGGCATTCGCCAAGGCACCGAAACGTCGCGCGGCTTCCACATCAAGCAATCCGTCTCCGAGGTTCTCAGTCACTTCGAGTCGCTGGTGCATGGCGAGATGGAAGTGCAGGGCGCGGCCACCGGTTACACCGACCTCGACCGCATGTGCAAAGGCCTGAAGCCCGGTGAAATGTTCGTCGTGGCCGCCCGTCCGTCGATGGGCAAGACCTCGTTCATGATGAACGTGGCCGAGCACATCTGCGTGGATCTCGGGGTTCCGAGCATGGTGTTCTCCTGCGAAATGACGGCGTTCCAGATCGTGCAACGTCTGCTTTTCGCGCGCGCCCGCTTTCCCATGGCCCAGTTGGGCAAGGGCTTCAAACCGAAGAAGGAAGACCTGATGCGCATCAAGCGCGCCGCCGAGGAGATCGCTTCGTCGAAGCTCTTCGTGGACGACACCGCTGGCATCCTGATCGACACCCTGCGCGCCAAAGCCCGCCGCCGCAAACGCGAGGACAACATTGGCTTCATCGCGATTGACTACCTCCAGCTCCTGAAGTCCGGATCGAAGCAGGCGCAGAACTCCCGCGAGCGTGAAATCGGTGAGATTTCCGCCGGCATCAAGGCCCTCGCCAAGGAACTCAGCCTGCCGATCCTGGTGCTGGCCCAGCTCAACCGCGGTCCGGAAGGACGCACGGGCAAGTCGCTCGGTGTGCCCCGCATGTCCGACCTTCGTGAATCCGGCACCATCGAGCAGGACGCCGACATGATCGGCCTGCTCTACCGGACCGCCTACTACGCCGAGACCGAGGAGGAGAAGGAAGCGGAAGCCGGCCGAGCCGAACTTCTGCTGGCAAAGAACCGTAACGGTGAAACCGGCCACGTCCCGCTGACGTTCATTGCCGAGCTGATGCGCTTCGAGACGCGGGCACGGGATGATCGCGATGGCGCTGGTGAGTAAAGGTGGCCAAACGTCAGTCACCAATGAATCGATTATCAACCTCTTCTCGGTAGCTTCCGGCAGAGGGAAGTCCTTCAATGAAACTTGGCACTGCTTGCCCGGTGCCTCACCCTTTCCCCATGCGCATCGTCCACGCCGCCAACCTGCAGCTCGACAAGGATGGCGCGCACCTGTGGAACCAGGACCAGAAAATCCACCACGGGCTCATTCGGCTCGGGCACTTCGTTTATCCATTCTCGATCAATGACCGGGCGCGGATGCTCTCGCCGACCAAGAGCAAGACCTTCGGCAAGGGCCGCGCGAACAAGGCGCTGATCGAGACCTGCCGCAACGTCCACCCGGACCTCCTAATCCTCGGCCATGCACAGTTCATCACGGCAGAGACGCTTCGCGAGATCCGCCGCATCCTGCCTGCCATCCGCATCGGACTGTGGTACGTCGATCCACTTTGGGACAAGGACGACACCCAGCACCTTCGTGACCGGTTGGACGAGCTCGATGCCCTCTTCTGCTCGACCGGCGGCCCGTTGTTAGAAACGCTCGCGCGGCCGAACTGCCCGGCGGCGTTCATCCCGAGCGCCGTCGATGCCGGCATCGAGTGCCACCGCGCGTTCGAGACACCGGAGCCGGAGATGCTTCACGACCTGCTCTTCTTCGGTCGCGACAAGGGCGAGCCGGGACGCCGGGCTTTCCTGCAGGAACTCAAGGCGAAGCTCTCCGACCTGCGCGTCGGCTACTACGGCTGCCTCGATCAACCGGGCATCTTCGGCTGGGAGAAGGAGCAGATCATCCGCCGGTCCAAGATGGCGCTGAACCTTTCCCGCCGCTCCGACGTCCCGCTCTACTCGTCCTCGCGGATCGCCGAGCTGATGGGCAATGGCATCCTCACCCTCACGCCCCGCGGCGCGGGCTTGGAAGACCTGTATGGTGAGGACGAAATCGTTTACTTCGAGGGCATCGACGATCTCGCCGCGAAAGTACGACACTTCTCGGAGAACGCGCCATCACGCGTCGCCATGGCCCGCAAGGGTTGGCAGCGCAATCACCACGACTACAGCGGCACGGAAATCGCACGCTTCATCGTCGATCTCACGCGCGGCGATGATGTCTGGAAAAGCGCGCCGTGGTCAGCGCATGTATTCTCCAAGCTGGAATGAGCCGATCCGGCTAAACTCCTTCCTCGATGTGAAAACTCACCGCATCGCATGAAAACCCTCGCTTCGGTTTCCCCCCGCGATCTTCGCGGTTGAAAAACCTCCCTGGAGTCGCGGGCGAAGCCGGTTTGAAGACCGGCGCTCCCGGGCTCACTTCTTATCCGCCATGACCGCCGCCGCGGTGAGTTCGACGAAAGAGCCCATCGCGCCCACGTAGTGGATCTTGCGGCTGCCATCGAGCACGTAGGCCAGGGGCCACACGCCGACGCGATATTCACCGGTCAGCTTGCCATCGGGATCGGAAAAATTCGGCCAGTCCACCATCCCCGAAGCCTGGAGTTGGCGCAGGGACGCCTGCGGATCGCGGTTCACGCCCACGATCTCGAAGGGCTTGCCGGCGAAGCGGGTGCGGATCTTCTTCACCAGCTCGCACAACTCCTCGGTTCCCTCATCCTCGGAGCGCCAAAACAACAGCACCACGGTCTTTCCCTGGTAGTCGGAAAGCTTCATCGGCCGGCCACCGGAATCAGCGCCCGTGAGATCCGGAGCCTCGCGGCCCTTGCTGAGGAAGCGGATGATATAAAGTTCATCCTCCGCCAGCTTCGCCACGCTCACGCCGTTCACTTCCACGTCGCTGCTCTCGATGATCGCCTTCTTCAGCATGGTCAGGCGGCGGCGCATCACCTCCGGCTCGTCGCTCAGGTCCTTGAGCAACATCGCGATGCCCAGCGCGGCCACCCCTTGGACTTTCTTGTCGGGATTCCCGCGCTCGACCTTTTCCAGCAGCGCCAATGACGCCGGATCCGGCGTGGCCACCAGCGCCAGACACATCGGCGAGAGATTTTTGTCAGCCAAATGGTGCTTTTCCACCGCGGCGCGGATCGCAATGGCGGCGTCGCCCATCAGCGGCTTGGCCATGCCGTTTTCGCCCTGCGTCACCATTCCGGCGGAGATCTTCAGCAGCCATGCCGCCGGTTCCACCGTCCAAGGTTCCGCCAGATTCGGCTGGATGGCCGCCCACATCCGCTTCGCCGCCGCAGCGGCGTCGGGTCGCTCTTCCGCGATCTTCTTGCGCTCCGCGTCGCTCCCGGCCACGTGCAATTTCAACACCCACGCCTTGAAATCCGCCTCGTAGGAACGGCGGATCCCATCCGCCTGCTGGGGCGTCCCGGCACGGGCGGCAAGGCTGCCGGCGACCAGCACCGACGCGAGGAAAATCGAAAAACGCATGCCCCACGCTAGCCACCCGGCCCGGCCTGACAAGCCCCCCGGCACGCTCACGTGGTCATCACGCCGGAAGGCCCTGAGGGGGAATTTCGGGCGATTTGGGTGGGAGAGCCTGATTCTTCGTGGCGGATGGGCTGCGCTTCTCCGGTGAGGCCCTATCGACGTTCATTGGCCACTTTTCAATTTCGCCCGCTTCCTTGTTGTCCAAGCTTTCCCGCGCCTCCCCGCAGAAGGGCTGCTGGCTTCGAGCGGCGGCAGGGCTGCACGCAGCCCGGGTCACCAACACGTGTCCGGAAGCGTATGAACGGCGAAAGAGAACGGGCGGCCCCGTGAAGGAAGCCGCCCGTTCGGACCTACTACCTGGAAGGTGAAGCGCGGGGGGCATAGACCGCCACCACAGGGGTCTCCTCGGAGGAAAGGATCTTGGAGGCCCCCCCCCACCCCTATG
>CBKZPU010000181.1:0-10264 GCA_966696705.1 uncultured Verrucomicrobiaceae bacterium
GCCGGGGCTTCAGCAGCCGGGGCTTCAGCAGCCGGTGGCGGGGTTGATTCCTGCGCGTGGGCCACGGGGGCCAACGGCAAGACCATCATTGCAAGGGCAGCCAGCGCGAAGACGCTGCTTGCCAATCGTTTTTTCAGGCTCATGTCGACTCGGTTTCGGATGGATTGGGCCGCCGGATCTTGACCGATTCCGGCGGTGAAAGCGGCGGGAGCAGATGCCGTGCCATCCGGGGTTGGTTCGGTTAGGGTGACACGGTAGGCGGCTTCCCGCGTGCGGCGGCCCGACCCGCCGCGCTTGCAGGGGCCGGGGTCTGGCATCGCCCGGAAGGCCGTCCCCTAACGGACATGGCAGTCACTTTTCCACCTTGCCAGAGGACCGGGGGTGACTCTAGTTAGCCGCCAAGCCGAGCGCGGCCCGCATTCTTTTCACTGGACATGATCTTTCGGGTTTCTTAAGTAACGCCCGATAGGCAGCGTCCGGTCGCAACAAGCGTGCGGACTGCACAAAGCCAAAGTCCCAAGGGAATTCAGGGCTCCGGCCTTGCTCCTGCGGAGGCTTGCAGCAACCGAACAACCGAATACCAAGATGCGCAAATACACCAAAACTGTCGGCGCCCTGGCCGCTGCCTCCGCCCTCGTGGCGGGCTACGCCTCGGCGGAAATCGAAGGTGAAGTCCACGTTGGCTACCACACGATCTACGACTTCCGTTTCGTCGATCTGGGTAGCGACCTGGTCGAAGCGGGCGTGGATATTTCCTACGGCCTCAACGAAGACTGGACGCTCAAGGCTGGTGCCTGGTACGGCAGCGTGAACGACTCCCAGACCATCGCCGGTAACTTCAACGAGCTCGACCTCTACGCCGCAGCCGCCACCACGCTTGGCCCGGCGAACCTTGAGTTCGGCTACATCTTCTACACCTATCCGGACACCCCGGGCACCTCGGATACGCAGGAAGTGTATCTGTCGGCCTTCTTCGACATCGCCTGGGGTATCTCGGCCGGTGCCACCTACTTCTACGACTTCGACTCGAACAACGGTTGGTATCTTCAGCCAGAGATTCGCAAGTCCTTCGAACTGAACGAGTGCGTTGACCTGAACCTGTCCGCTGGCGTGGGCATCGCCGACGGCCTGAACTACCAGGTCGATGCGAACCCGCTTTCCGTGGGCTCCCATGACGGCTTCCAAGGCTGGTTCCTCAAGGCCGAGCTTCCTTGGGAATTCCGCGACGGCGTGATCCTCGCTCCTTACGTGAAGTACACCGATGCTGACGGCGATCTCGCTGGCGACATCAACTCCCTCGAAGGTGGCCAAGAGCACATCATCGCTGGTGTGAAGCTCGCGGTCGGCTTCTAAGCCAACCCGGGGTTTCAACCCTCAATCGCTTTGGGCGGCTGCGGAAACGCAGCCG
Organism: uncultured Verrucomicrobiaceae bacterium; assembly: GCA_966696705.1. Taxonomy (GTDB): domain Bacteria; phylum Verrucomicrobiota; class Verrucomicrobiia; order Verrucomicrobiales; family Akkermansiaceae; genus Haloferula. The sequence continues at coordinate 1,409 of CBKZPU010000181.1, forward strand.
CCCTTTTTGTTTTCGGAGGGATGTTCTTGGTATGGGGTGTGCTTTTTCCGGTATGAACAAACCGCGGTAAATTCATACCTCGGGATGTCAGCAACCCCTGACCGACACCGTGATGACAACGATGCCCCGCTTCCGATCCGTCCTTGCCGGAGTGCTTGCCCTGTGCGGCCTTGCCCAAGCCGAAACGCTGAAAATCGCTTATTCCGACTGGCCGGGCTGGATCGCTTGGGAAATCGGAATCCAGAAGGGCTGGTTCAAGGAAGCGGGTGTGGACGTGAAGTTCGAGTGGTTCGACTACGTGCCGTCGATGGATGCCTATGTGGCCGGCAAGGTGGATGCCGTGTGCATGACCAATGGCGATGCGCTGGTGACGGGCGCGACCGGCAAGCCGTCGGTCGGCATCCTCATTAACGATTTTTCCAACGGCAACGACATGATCGTCGCGGCGCCGGGGATCGATTCGATGAAGGATCTCAAGGGCAAGAAGGTCGGCATCGAGGAGGGCTTCGTGGAACACCTCTTGTTGCTGACGGGATTGGAGAAGAACGGCCTCAAGCCCGAGGATGTGACCATCGTCAACACGCCCACCAACGAGACGCCGCAGGTGCTTGCGTCCAAGGCGGTCGATGCCATCGGCGCGTGGCAGCCGAATTCGGGTCAGGCGCTCAAGGCTTTGCCCGGCTCGAAGCCCGTCTTCACCTCCGCCGATGCCCCGGGCATCATCTACGACCTGCTCTATGTCTCCGCCGAAAGCTTGGAAAAGAACAAGGACGATTGGGCCAAGGTGGTGAAGGTCTGGTACAAGATCGCCGAGTACATCCGCGACGAGGATAACCTCGACGATGCCCTCAAGATCCTCTCCGCCCGCGTCAACCTGAAGCCGGAGGAATACGAGCCCTTCTTCAAGGGAACCTACATCCTCACGCTCGATGAGGCCCTGAAGCGGTGGGAGAAGGCCGATGGGCTTGGATCGGTTTACGGCTCCACGAAGAACGTCAACGCCTTCAATTTGAAGCACGAGGTTTACAAGGAGAGCCTGGACGCGGAGAAGTATCTCGACCCGTCTTTCACCAAGGCCCTCGCTCCGAAGAAGTGACGCCGTGAAACCCCGGCCGGCTGGCATCGTCCTGGCTGGCTACTTTTCCGCTCATGGCGTCTTTTCTCAAAGGCTGGTTCGTCGTCCGTCGTGACCTTTCCCGCGGACGGCGGGCCTTTCTGGCCGCATTGTCATTCGTGCTGCCGCTCGCGCTGTGGTGCTTGGTTTCCTACGTCCCGTGGATCTGGCATCCGGACGTGAAACTGGAGGTCGCCTCGACCACCGGGCGCATCAGCGCCGTCTTCACGGCCGGCAACCGGCTCAGCAAGGGCTTCTTTCCGACCTACGTCGATGCCGTTCGCCAAGACAACGCGGAGGCGCTCAAGGTGGCTCGGGCAGGGGAGCCGGTTCCCGGTGCCCAGCGGGCCAATCGCGTCCTGCTCCGGCAACTCGCGCCGGTCGCCGTGAGCAATGGCTGGCTCGCAGCCGGTTCCGAGCAGGACGATGCGGCGATCTATCACCTCTGGCGCGACCTCGCTACCGGGACGAAGACCTCGACCGACCCGGCGCTCAGTCAGGAGAATCTCGCCATCGTGAAGACCAACTGGTCCGAGCTCTCGGCGCTGTCCGCCGACTTCGACTCAAAGAAGCTCCCGCAGGTTCCGCTTCAAAAACTGGTTCCCCAAGGCATCCCGTCGAACCCGGTCTATCTTCCTCCGCCGCACGAGGTGTGGGCTGCGGCGACGAAGGACTTCACCGCCAAGCCGGAGGGGGATGCGCCCTCGATGTTCGATCGGTATCGCCACTCGCTGCGCATCATTCTCCTCGGCTTCTGCTGGTCCTGCGTGATCGGTGTCCCGTTGGGCATTCTCTGTGGCGTGTTCGACGTCTTTTCGAAGCTCTTCGAGCCCTTCGTGGACTTCTTCCGCTACATGCCCGCGCCGACCTTCAGCACGCTGCTGGTCGCCGTGCTCTCGGCACACGATGCTCCGAAAGTCGCGCTCGTCTTCATAGGCACGGTGTTCCAGATGATCCTCGTCGTCTCGAAAACGACCCGTTTGTTGGATCCGGCCTTGCTCGAAGCGGCGCAAACGCTTGGGGCGAAGCCTCGCCAGCTTGTCACGAAAGTGGTGCTGCCCGGCATCCTGCCGAATCTTTACAACGACCTGCGCATCCTGCTCGGCTGGGCTTGGACTTGGCTGGTCATCGCCGAGTTGATCGGCGTGAAGAGCGGCCTCACCGGCTTCCTCGATACCCAGGGAACCTTCCGCAACTTCGACCGCGTGTTCCCGATCATTATCCTGATCGGCGTCACCGGCTTCGTCGGCGATCAGATCCTCGCGTTCTTCCACGGCGTCCTTTTTCCGTGGTCCGGCAAGTCCGGTCCCGTCTCCCGCGCGGTCGCCAGCGCCGTCACTTGGCCGGTGCGCACCATCGTCGCCGGCGCGCGTCTCCGCAGCGCTTCGAAAACCCTTCCGTCCGCATGAGCCTGCCTGCGCCCGCACCTCCGGTTGCCGCTCGCTTCGACCGGCTGAAACAACGCCCCGTCTCGCTCAGTGTTCGCGGCCTCACCAAGCACTTCGAGTCGTCGCGAGGCACCGTGACCGCGCTGCGCAATGTGTCGTTCGATGTTCACAAGCGCGAGTTCATGAGCGTCATCGGCCCTTCCGGTTGCGGGAAATCGACGCTCGTTCGCATCCTCGCCGGGCTCGAGACGGCAAGCGAAGGCGAAATTGTCGTCGAGGGGGTGCCGGTCTCCGGTCCCTGTCCTGATCGTGGCATGGTCTTCCAGGGCTACACGCTCTTCCCGTGGCTCACCGTGAAGCGCAACGTGATGTTTGGTCCCATGATGGCCGGCCGCTCCGCCTTCGCCGCGGAGAGCGAGGCCCGCGAGTGGATCGAACTCGTCGGCCTGTCGAAGTTCGAGAACGCCTACCCGCACCAGCTCTCCGGCGGGATGAAGCAGCGCGTCGCCATCGCCCGCGCCCTTGCCAACCAACCGCGGGTGCTGTTCATGGACGAGCCTTTCGGAGCGCTCGATGCCCAGACCCGCTGCAACATGCAGTCGTATCTGTTGGAGATCTGGAAGAACGTGGACATCACCATTGTCTTCATCACCCACGACCTCGACGAGGCTGTCTTTCTCTCCGACCGGATCCTCGTGCTCGATGCCAATCCCGGGCGCGTCCGGGAGATCGCCGAGGTGCCGGTGCCGCGGCCGCGGTCCTTCGATCAGATCGCGGACCCTGCCTTCCTCGCCACCCGCAAGCACATCGAGCATTTGATTCACCCGCCCGGAGCCGGGGCGAAGGAGAACTTTCCGGTGCTCAAGTTCAGCGCCCCCGATCCCGACATCGTCTGAATGGATGGCTTTCCAAAGTATGAATTTTTCGAAAAAACTTCACACGTGGCGTGGCGCATGCATTTTCCCGCGGCATGGCGAAGGACGAGAGCAGCGATGGCTTGCGGCGGGTGACCGTGTCGATGGGGGAGGATACCTTCCAGGCGCTCGACCGGCTGGTGAACGAGCGCGGCTTCGACAGCCGCTCGCAGGCGATTGCCGAGATGATCCATCAGCAGGCGGCCGAGCACCTTGGGAAAATTGGCACCGAGGTCATGGCCGGCACGCTGACGCTGATTTACGACGAATCGAAGAGCTCGTTGCTCCGCGATCTCTCGCGCGTTTGCCGGAGTCATCTCAGCGAGGTCATTTCCTCACAGCACGTGCTGTTGGAAGACGATCACGTCCTGGAGGTGCTGCTAATGCAGGGTCCGGCGAAGACCTTGCGCGGCATCGCGAACGAACTGGTCACCTGCAAGGGCGTGAAGAGCGCCCACCTCACCCTCACGCCGCACCTGCTGCCGCCGCTTCACGCGCGCAGAGTCCGCTGACTTTCCCATGAGCCTCTTGTTCGAAAAGACCCTAACCGGCGCGGGCATGTGGTCCGGCGTCGTTTCCCGCGGCAAGCGCCTGCGACTCACCGATCTGGAGGGCGGCGCGAACGTCGGCATGTTGCTCTATAACGCCCTTGAACGCCACGAGCGCTACAACATGCCCGACACCCTCAAGGGTCAGCACATCTTTTACCTCCGCGCGCCCTACTGCTTGCACTCGGACATGGGGCGCCTGCTCGCTTCGATTACCGCGGATACCGTCGGCTGGCATGATACGGTGTGCGGCCACTCGGATGCCAAGCGGGTCTTCAAGAAGTACGGTGCTTACGACTACCAGCATGGACGCAACGACTGGTATCGCAATGCCCGCGATTGTTTCCTCATCGAACTCGCCAAGTGGGGGCTCGGCAAAAAGGACCTCGTTCCGAACCTCAACTGGTTCAGCAAGGTCGTGGCCGACGAAGCCGGCAAGCTTTCGTTCGTTTCCGGCCATTCAAGGCCCGGCGCAATGGTCGAGCTGCGTTTCGAAATCGACACGCTGGTGGTGCTCAATACCTGCCAGCATCCCTTCGATTCCGATCCCGTCTATCGAACGCACCCCGTGAAACTGGAGATTCTCACCGGCGACGCGCCCGCCTCCGATGATCCCTCGTTCGCCGTGCGGTCTGAGAATCTCCGCGCGTGGGAGAACAACGAAACCTATCACGCCCTGCGCTTCTAATCGCCATGACCGAAAGCACTCTCGATCCGGCGAAGGCCGTCTATCGCCACGTCATCCCCGCCGGCGATTGGTGGGTCCACGAGATCAAGCACGGCCAAACCTTACGCATCGTCGATCTCGAAGGCAACCAGGCGGCCGACACGCTCTTCTACAACGCCGCCGATCCCACCGACCGCTACTCGGCCGACGGCACCATCCAGGCCCAGCAGGCGCTCTACCTGACCACCGGTGCCAAGCTGATGAGCACCGAGGGCAACGTCTTGTTGGAAATCACCGCCGACACCTGCGGCCGCCACGACACGCTCGGCGGCGCCTGTTCCCGCGAGAGCAACACCATGCGCTACGCCCACGACAAGGAGTGCATGCATGCCTGTCGCGATTCCTTCATCCGCGGCGCGCAGGAGTGGAAGGTCGAGCTCACCAAGCGCGACATCGCCTGCAACATCAACTTTTTCATGAACGTGCCGGTCTCGCCGGACGGCGGACTCACCTTCGCCGACGGCATCTCCGCGCCCGGCCGCTACGTCGAGATGAAGGCCGCGATGGATGTCGTGTGCCTTATCTCGAATTGTCCGCAGCTCAACAACCCTTGCAACGGCTGGAATCCTACGCCGGTCGAAGTGCTGATCTTTTGACTGGGAGCGCGGAATTCATTCCGCACGAACAACCGGCAAGCTCACTTCGGCGGAGTAAATTCCGCGCTCCCAGTTTTCATGAACATCCTCGTCGCAAACCGCGGAGAAATCGCCGCTAGGGCGATCAGAACCATTCACGCGCTCGGCCATCGGGCCATCGCTGTTTATTCGGATCCCGACTCCGGTGCCCCGCATGTCGATCTTGCGGACGAAGCGCACCACCTTGGGCCCGGCCCGGTCTCGGAAAGCTACTTGCTGAAGGACTCGCTCATCGCCATCGCGAAGCGAAGCAACGCTGCCGCGGTCTTCCCCGGCTACGGCCTGTTGAGCGAGAACACCGACTTCGCCCGCATGTGTGAGGAAGCAGGCGTGAAGTGGCTTGGCCCCACGCCGGAGCAGATCGTCGCCTTTGGTTTGAAGCATGAAGCCCGCCGCCTCGCCGGGGAGGCGGGCGTGCCGCTGGTGCCGGGGACGGATCTGTTAGCCAGCGCGCGAGACGCCGTTTCAGCTGCGGAAAAGATCGGCTACCCGGTCATGCTCAAGAGTACCGCCGGTGGTGGCGGCATCGGCATGAAGGTTTGCCGCGATGCGGACGAGCTGGCGAAGGAGTTCGAGAGCGTCGTTCGCCTTGGCGAACGCAGCTTCGGCTCCGGCGGCGTTTTCATCGAGCGCTTCATCGAGCGCGGCCGTCACGTCGAGGTGCAGATCTTCGGCGACGGACAGGGGAGGGTGCTCGCGCTCGGCGAACGGGACTGCTCGGTGCAGCGCCGCAACCAGAAGGTCTTCGAGGAAACCCCCGCGCCGGATCTTTCCGATGAGGTTCGTGGTGCCCTCCACTCCGCCGCGGTGAAGCTTGGGGAAAGTGTCAGCTACCGCTCCGCCGGCACCGTCGAGTTCATCTACGATGCCGACCGCGGTGACTTCTTCTTCCTTGAGGTGAACACCCGTCTGCAGGTCGAGCACGGTGTCACCGAGCTCGTCACCGGGATCGACCTTGTCGAGTGGATGATCCGCCTGGCGCTCGACCCGGAGTGGACGATGCCTGTGAGTGCTCCGGCTCCGCAGGGCCACGCCATCCAGGCTCGCGTGTATGCGGAAGACCCGAATCACAACTTCCGTCCCAGCGCGGGGCTGCTCACTGAAGCGTCTTTTCCGGAATGGACCCGTTGCGACGGATGGATCGCCGCGGGCACCGAGGTGAGCCCGTATTACGATCCGCTGTTGAGCAAGGTCATGGTCCACGGCAAGGATCGCGCCGATGCCGTGGCGCTGCTTTCCAAGGCTCTCGACGAGACCCGGATTTCCGGCATCGAGACCAATCTCCGCTACTTACGCCAGGTCGCCCGTTGGGAACCCTATCTCGCCGGTGGGGTGGCGATGCGCGACATGCTGCGCTTCGACTGCCGGCCGAATACCTTCGACGTGCTGTCGGCAGGTACGATGACCACCGTACAAGATTGGCCCGGTCGCACCGGCTTGTGGGAAGTCGGCGTACCACCTTGCGGGCCGTTTGACTCGCTGTCCTTCCGCCTCGCGAATCGCCTTGTGGGCAACCCCGAAGGCGCGCCCGGATTGGAGATCACCATGGCGGGGCCGGCGTTGCGATTCAACACGGCCGCCACCGTGGCGATTGCCGGTGCCACGGTGCTGGTGCTGATAAACGGTCAGCCAGTGACGATGCACGCGCCGGTCGAAATCGCGGCGGGGGACACGCTCAAGATCGGTCGCATCGAAGGTCCCGGCATGCGCTGCTATCTTGCCGTTGGCGGTGGCATCGAGTCTCCCGATTATCTTGGAAGCGCGTCCACCTTCACGCTCGGGAAGTTCGGTGGACCGTTTGGCCGTGCTTTGCTGCCGGGGGACGTGTTGGGCATAAGGGGTGCCGATCTGCAGTCGAAACGTGTGTGGACGGAACGTCCACACTCCTTGCCACTAACCCACGACTGGACGATCGCCGTCCTCTACGGTCCGCATGGCGCGCCCGACTTCTTCCTCGACGAAGACATCGATGCCTTCTTTGCCACCGCGTGGGAGGTTCATTACAACTCCGCCCGCACCGGCGTCCGCTTGATCGGTCCGAAGCCCAAATGGGCGCGCAAGGACGGCGGCGAAGCCGGGCTTCACCCGTCGAATCTCCATGACAACGCCTATGCCATCGGCGCGGTCGATTTTACCGGGGACATGCCCGTCATTCTCGGTCCGGACGGTCCCAGTCTCGGCGGCTTCGTCTGCCCGGTGGTGGTGATCGACGCCGAACTCTGGAAGCTCGGCCAACTACGCCCCGGTGACAAAGTCCGCTTCATTCCCGTGGATGAAACCTGGGCCGCGGAACAATCCGAAGCGGTGGAGGCTTTTCTTTCCGGAATAGCGCCCGCGCTGCCCACGCCGTCTGCCATCCGCCATCTGCCATCTCCCATCCTGGAAAGCTTCGGCGAAGGTGACGATGCCGTGGTCGTGCGGCGCGCGGGCGACCGCTACTTCCTCATCGAATTCGGGCCGCATCACCTCGACCTCAAGCTGCGCTTCAAGGTCCATGTGGTTTACGAGTGGCTCAAGGAGCACGGGATTGCCGGCATCATCGATCTCACACCGGGCATTCGCTCCCTGCAGGTCCACTTCGATCCCGGCGTCATCTCGCGCGATGCGCTGTGGGAAAAAATCCGCGAGGGCATTCTCGCGCTGCCGCCCTTGGAGCAGATCGAAGTGCCCGCCCGCATCGTCCACTTGCCATTGAGCTGGGATGACCCGAGCACCCGCGAGGCAATCCAGCGCTACATGCAGAGCGTGCGGCCCGATGCCCCGTGGTGCCCGAGCAACCTCGAGTTCATCCGCCGCATCAACGGTCTCGACTCGATCGACGAGGTCTATCGAATCTTCTTCGACGCCTCGTACCTCGTCATGGGGCTGGGTGACGTGTATCTGGGCGCGCCCGTTGCGACGCCGCTCGATCCGCGCCACCGGCTGGTCACCACGAAATACAATCCCGCCCGCACTTGGACGCCGGAGAACGCCGTTGGTATCGGCGGAGCTTACCTTTGCATCTACGGCATGGAAGGTCCCGGCGGCTACCAGTTCACCGGTCGCACCATCCCGGTCTGGAACCGCTGGCGAAAAACGGACGATTTCCAAGAGCCGTGGCTGTTGCGTTTCTTCGACCAACTCCGCTTTTATCCGGTCAGTGCGGAGGAATTGCTGCGCCTGCGCGAGGAGGTGCCCCGTGGCAGGCACAAGCTGGAGATCGAGGAAACGGTCTTCCGCTTTGCGGACTACGAGGCGTTTCTCGAAGCCCATGCCGGCGAGATCGAAAGCTTCCGCACGACCCAGCGCGCCGCCTTCGAAGCCGAGCGCCGCCGCTGGGAGGAAGCGGGGCTTTCGATGGACAGCCCGACCGAGGAAACCGTCGAGACAAGTGAGATCACGATTCCCGACGGTTGCTCCACGCTCGACAGCCCGGTGACGGGAAGCGTGTGGAAGATTCACGTTCAGGCAGGGGATCTGCTCACCATGTCCGCTACGGCCATGATTCTCGAAGCGATGAAAATGGAGGTCCCGCTGGATGCCGACGAGCA